>CABYLQ010000003.1 GCA_902519845.1 uncultured Candidatus Actinomarina sp.
AAAATATTTTTTACTCACTCTTAAACCAATTAACTAATTCTTCAATACCTCTATTTAGATTATATTCTGGCTCCCAGTCCAAACTTTTCTTGGCCTTTTCGTTATTTAAAACACTTCTGAGTAGCTCACCTTCTCTTTGGGGTTTGTAATCTGGTTGTCCCTCCCATGAAGTGATTGATCCAATTAGTGATACCAATTCATTCACGGTTGTTTCTTTACTAGTGCCTATGTTCAAAAATAAATTTTCATCAATTTCCGAGGATTTTATTAATGCACTTACAACATCGGTAACAAAAATATAATCACGTGTTTGTTTTCCATCTCCATAAACTATTGGTATTTCATTATTAAGCATTTTTCCAGTAAATATTGACATTACACCTGCTTCACCGTGAGGATCTTGTCTTGGACCATAAACATTTGCTAAATTCAAAATTGAATATGACATCTTTTGATTATCCAACATCAACATTATAAATTCGTTAAGCTTTTTTTTTGCGACTCCATAAGGTGAAGCTGGCTCTCCAGCATAATCTTTTTCAGATGTTGGTATGACATTAGGTTCACCAAATATTGTTCCTCCAGAAGAGCTAAACACGAATTTTTTACAATCTGTAATCATTAGTTTCTGTAATAACTTAATTGGTTGTAGAAGATTATGCTCAAAATCTAGGAGTGGATCTTCAACAGAAATAACAACTGAAGATTGAGCAGCTAAATGAAAACAGATATCTGGGTTAAATGTTTCAATTATCTTTAATGATTCATCAGAACCAAGATCATCATAAATTACCTCTACATTTTCTAATTTATCGATATTTGATTTTTTTCCAGTTAGTAAATTATCAACAACTAATACTTTTACATTATTTTTTACAAGCTCTTCAACTAAATGGGATCCTATGAATCCAGCACCACCGGTTACTAACGCTTTTTCAAATTTCATGATCTAACAATTTCATCATGTAAAATAGTCCCGTCGTCAATATTTGTTTTATCACAAATTATTGAATTTTTGATATGTACATTGTTACCAATAGAACATGAACCTAAAATTACACTGTTTTCGATTTTAACATTTTTTCCAATACTCGCTGACTCAGATATCCAGTTACTTTGATTTTCTGTATGAGCATATATATATGACTCTCTAGTTCCTACGTCCAACATAATGCCCTCAACGATAAAACAATCTAATAAATTATTATTTGCTAGTTCGGGAAATACATTTTTCTCAAATGAAGAAGGTATTTGTAATTTACTTTCTATTTCCTTAATATCTTTTTTGTGAAGACAATATACTCCGAGACTTATATTGTTTCCAAATTTCATATCTTCTGGTTTTTCGATAAAATTAATAATTTTTGTTCCATCTAATTCAAGGACTCCATACCGTGAAGGATCATCAACTGGTATGGAACAGATAGTTGAATTTTTTGAATTGTTTGCAACTTCTAAAAATGAGTTAAAATTCATTTCAATTAATAAGTCCCCATTCATACATAAAAATTTATCACTGAAATTGTTTATGTTCTGAACTACAAAACCAGCTGTGTCTAGTTTTTCATGTTCAAAGTGTAAGTTAACATTAAATTGGGAATTTTTTTTATACTCTAGCCAGAACTTTTCATGCTTAATTGAACATATTAAATTAATGTTTTCTAAATTTGATTTAACTAAATTTTCAAGAATTAAATCAATTAGTAATTTTCCTTTGATAGTCAGTAAAGCTTTTGGGATCCCTTCAGATAAAGGTCTTAGCCTTGTTGCTTCTCCACCAACTAACAAATATATATCTTTAATCATTGTTCAAAATATTTAAAAGTTCTTTAAATTCAGATTGTATATCGATTTCTAATATGTTTTCCCATAAATTATTTGCTTTTTCTTTTTTTAAATAAGGAGATGCATTTTTAACAAATTTCTCTTTAAGAAAAGGTATAGCTTCATTTCGTCTATCTGGATGACCTATTGGAGTCTCCACTTTCTCTTTTTTAGATAATGATCCATCTTTGTACTTAAAGTAAATTTCATTAGATATATGTCTTTTAGAAATTTCATAATAATTTTTTGTAAACTCTTTATTCTCTAATACTTTTATTTTTTCTCTTAAAGCATTGACTTCGTCTATTCCATGAAAATTATCACTATAAGTGTCTGATGTAATCTCTTTAAAAATTAATGCAGCAGAGACCATATATTCAAGTGAATGATCTCTATCAGAAGAATTATTAAGGGCTTTTTTATTACTGATAATTCTTATAGCTGGCTCATGAGTTTCAATAATTATTTCATCGATTTCTTTTTGTTTCTCATTAAATAAATCTGATAATTTAAAAGATGCTTCAACTGCAGATTGACCATGAAATTCTGCTGGATATAAAACTTTGTAAAGTATATTTTGAATTACCCAGTCGTTAAGATCTTTGCCAAATAATAAAAGATCGCCATCTAAAAATACTTTATTAAATCCCCATACTTTATCATTTTGTATATTTTTATAAGCGCTGTCAGGAAATTGGCTTATTTCAGCAAGTTCAATACCTCTCGAAACTGCATCTCCTGCTGCCCAGCTTTTTCTTTTGCCAACATTTGGAGCTTGTCTGTAAGATCTTAAATTAACTCCATCTTGTAAGACATTATTTACAGTTCTTGATATTGATTCAGTATTTTGATCTGATAACAAAGATGAATATACCGCACCAGATGCTAGTTTTACATAAAAAACATGATCATAACCTCTTTTGTTTAATGATGTACCTAAAGCCAAGCAACCTTGGATTTCGTACATTTGAATAATTGATTGTAAAAAATGAGAAATATTTTTTTCTTTATGGTTTATAAAGTAGCCAATTGCAGTTCCTATATTATCAGATGGATGAGCCCACTCTTCTGCAAGAAAAGTGTCGTTATAATCAAACCATCGTGTCAAAATTGAAAAATAACGAGCTATTTCATTGGATAATTTAATATCTTCTAAAACCTGAAATGGATTTGTGTTGGCACCATAAACGTCTCTGGTAGCAAACCTCATTGGTTCTTCATAAGTTGAAGCATTGTATACGCAACCCAAAGTGTCTAAAAGCGATAACTTTGCAGCAAATATATTTTTTTCAGAAAATGAAATATTTTTTGAAAGATAGTTTGAAATTATTTTATCAATATTTTGTTGATCCAAAAACTAGTCTCTTTCTTCAACTCCAATATATTTTGCAGCTGGTCTAATTAAGGTATCATCTGCTCTTTGTTCAAAATAATGTGCAGCCCAACCAACTGATCTTCCAGCAACAAAAATAGGCGTGAATAAATCTACATTAAAATCTAATTCTGATAACAATAGTCCTCCATAAAAATCGACATTTGGAAATAGTTTTTTTTCTTGATCCATAATTTCATCAATCTTTTTTGCAACTTTAAATCTTAATTTTGCATCATCATCAGAAATTAATTTTTCAACCCAGCTTTTTACAACGGGGCTTCTAGGATCCTGGATTTTGTAAACTCCATGTCCAAATCCCATAATTTTTTTCTTTTCATCAAGCATTTTCATTACACCAACAGTTGCATCTTCAACATCTTTAAATGAGTTAATTAACTCTACTGCTCTTTCGTTTGCTCCCCCATGTAATTCTCCTTTGAGAGTTCCTATTCCAGATACAATAGAACTGGTTAAATCTGACCTAGTTGAACCAGTAACTCTCGTAGCAAATGTAGAAGCATTAAATCCATGTTCCGCATAAAGAATTAAGATGTCATCAAGTGCTTGTAGTTGATCTTTTGATGCTTCATCACTTAACATTGAACTAGCTACTGTATACTCATCATTTAATTCACTAGTTTTGCTGTCGTTGTAACTAGCTATAACATATGCAACAGCAGCAGAAATTTGAGTAGTCGCTTCTAAATCAGATTTTTTTTCTGACTCACCAATGTAAGAAACAATTGTTCTAATAACATCCATTGGATGTAGTCTTGATTTAATTTGTTCTAAAAGATTATTGATATCCTTGTCACTATCTAATTCTGTATAATATTTTTGGAAAAATGCTGTGAAATCAGAACCGTTTAGATCATCATCGATAATGAGTGATGCGACATCTTCATAAGTGTGTGTGTCTGTAAGCTTAATTGCATCATATCCGCGATATCTTAGTGAGGTACCCTCCATGCCAACGGTGGATATTTTAGTTTCTCCTGCAATTACTCCTCTTAAACCTGGTGAATATTCCATAGCTAACTAAGTCTACAGGCAAATTAATAAATTAGACTATTACAATTTTGAATTTTATGAATACTAAAATCTTTTCATGGCGCAAATTCACGAATTAGAATCTAAATCAAGGTTTGGGACAAGATATATTGTAGGAACTATATTAGCTATCTCAACTTTATTAATTGCTGGTTGGATTGGGTTTTTTGTTTTTCTTCCAATTAAATCAGGTATGAGTACTGTATATGAATTAGAAGAAAGATTTTTACCACGAGCTGAGGGTATGGTTCTTGATTTCGTCTCTTTGTCAGAACCTTCAATCATCATTACAAGTGATAACGTAATTTTAGATGAGTTGCACGATGGACTCAATAGAGATCCAATAAAATTATCTGATGTACCTCCATTTGTCATTAATACTTTATTAGCTGCAGAAGATAGTAATTATTACCAGCATGAAGGTGTTGATTTCATTGCAATATTAAGTGCTGTTCTTGACAATTTAAGAGGAGTAACTAGAGGTGGCTCAACTATCACTTCGCAAGTAGCGAAACAATCATTTGTTGGAGATGAAATTTCAATTAGAAGAAAAGTTGCAGAAGCTGTGGTTGCAGCAGAGCTTGAGAGAAGATACACAAAAGATCAAATTCTTGAATACTATATTAATTCAATTTACTGGGGATCTGGTGCATATGGTCTTCAATCTGCATCATATGAATATTTCAACAAAGAAGTATCAGAATTAACATTAGATCAAGCAGCTACCTTAGTAGTTATTATTAGAAGCCCCGCTTATTACAATCCAAGAAAATATCCCGAAAGAGTTCTTGAAAGAAGAAACAACGTTTTAGATATTATGCTTAAAGAAGGATTCATAGTTGATATCCAACATAGATCAGCAAAACTCGCCCCTTTAGTTATATCAGAACAAAATAAGATTGAAAACAATGCTGAGCATGTTTCTGCTGAAGTAAAACGACAACTACTGAATGATCCTCAATTTGCTTTTTTAGGTAGTACGAAAGAAGATAGAAAGAAAAAGTTATTTGGATGTCCATCTGATGATACAAGTTGTACAGGTGGTGGAGGATTAAAAATTTATATAACTGTAAATTTATCATTACAGGAGCACGCAAATTCAATACTAAATAAATGGGTACCTTCTTCAAACGATGAAGAAACTGAGGAGGCAGAAGAGCCAAGGCCGACAGGTGTTATTACTTTATTAAATAATTTCACTGGGGCAATTGAGGTTATGGCATCTGGTATTCCATTTGATGAAGAGCAATACAACTTAGCAACGCAAGGCAAAAGAAATCCAGGTTCAGCCTTTAAACCAATTACCTTGTTAGCTGCTTTAGAAACTGGTTCACAATTATATAGCTACAGAGACTCGAGATCACCAACAGAAATAGACTGCGGATATGTTTGTGCCCCAGATGGAATCGGAACAAATTGGATAGTTAGAAATTATGGAACTTCAATTACAGCTGATAGATATATAAATAATATATCTGCACAAGATCGAGCAATAGAACTTGAATGTATTGGGTCTCACATTGAAGAAATCAAAAATAAAGATTTTATTGAACAATTTCCTCTTGCTGATGGGCTTGATGATTTAGAAGAAGAAAATGAAAAATTGCTAGAAATTGGTAAAGCTCTCAAACAGTATGACGAAGAAGGAAATCCTATAATCTACACAACTGATGAAAGTATTGAAACTAATGAGGATCAATTGGTAATAAATGATGAAGAGTTAATAGAAGAACAAAATAATTTAATTCAAATAGATTTAGAAAATGAAAAACAATATATTTATAAACCATGCCAAGATAAATCAGAATACAACAGGTCTATTAAATTATTAGACACGTCAGGAATGGTTTCACTTGAAGAGGCAACAAGAAAATCAATAAACACAGTTTTCGCTCAGTTAGCTTCTGAGATTGGTGGCGAAAAACTTGCAAGTACTGCCAAAAGGATAGGTATTGATTCTGAATTAGAGCCAGTTATTTCTTTAACTCTTGGTGCAGGTGCGGTTACACCAGTCGAGCTAGCATCAGCTTACTCATCTTTTGCTACAAATGGAAAATTAGCACCACCATATTTAATCGAAAAAATTGAAGATTCAAATGGACAACTCTTATACAAGCACATCATTTCAACAAGAACAAGTATTCCAGATCCAGCTGCTGCAGCTGCAGTGAGAAAAACTCTTGAAGTAGCCGCCCAATTTGGAACAGGGACACGAGCTGTTTTAGACGATAGGCCTATTGCTGGAAAAACTGGAACACACCAGGGATTTCGTGAGGCATGGTTTATTGGATTTATTCCTCAATATACTTCATCTGTTTGGATAGGATTTGCTGAAGAACAGTTACCTCTTACCAATGTTGAGATAAATGGTGAGCTAATTAAAAATGTTTCCGGAGGAAGAGTTCCTGCCCCAATTTGGAAAGAATTTATGGAAGAAGTTGTTAAAGATTTACCAATTGAAAATTGGCCAGAGGATCCTCTTGATATAGATAGATACTACGAAATTCCAAAAATAGAGATTCCTGAGTTAGTCGGTCTAAATGTTTTGGATGCGGAGGAAATAGCATTTTCAGGATATATTTTACCAACAATTAATTTGATTGATTCTGATGAAGCTCCTGGATTGGTACTAAAACAAAATGTTATCAATTGTAATAGGGACGAAAATAATGCAGATGAAAATCAAAACACAGATAATTTACAAACTGAAGAGGATGATTGTATTGGCGTTGAAATGCCAGAAGGTACTGAAGTGATATTAGAGGTATCAGGCAAAAAATTTACGGGCAATTTACCAAATATTCCACCATGTACTTTTACCAGTGAGGAATCCGAAAGCCTGGTAAAAGAATTCATGAGAGAGACAAGTGTAATTTTATTTTTAAAAAACTCATTTGAATTTACAGAATTAGAAAATTGTGTAGGAAAAGTAATTGGAACAAACTTTCCACAAGGCGGGAGTGTATCAACTGGAGACAACTTGATTTTTATAATTGGAAGTAAAAACGAAGATTAGCTTATATTCTTAAAGTATTCATAAAGAGACAATACTCCAAAACCTGTTGCTCCTTTTCTATTATCTGATCTAGCAGGTCCCGCTATATCAAGGTGCATCCAATTGTTATCACCAATAAACTCTTCAAGCAACAAGGCTGCAGTTATGGCTCCACCAAATCTTCCACCCGTGTTTTTCATATCAGCTAGATCGGAATCAATAAGTTTTCTATATTTTGAATATAAAGGTAACGAATGAAAATCTTCATAAGTATTTTTTGCAGCTTCAATAAATTTTGATTCTATATCTTTGTTATTTGAAAATACCGCCCCAATGTCTAATCCCAAAGCAACGTATGATGCTCCTGTTAAAGTTGCGATGTCACAAATTAGATCTGGTTCTGTTTCTGCCGCAAAGGCTAAAGCGTCTGCCATAATTAGCCTACCTTCAGCATCTGTGTTTAAAACTTCAATAGTTTTTCCGTTCCTAGCTTTCAAAACATCCCCTGGCCTAATAGCAGAACCACTGACCATATTTTCAACAATAGGCGTATAAACGGTAAGTCCTATATTTTGATTTGTTCTTGCTATTAAATTGATAACTCCCCAGGCACTTGCTGCGCCTGACATATCTGTTTTCATTGTTTCCATACCAGCAGGACTTTTCAAAGAATACCCTCCAGAATCAAATAGTACGCCCTTGCCAATTAAGGAAACCTGATATGTTGCATTTTCATTATATTTTCCAACAACTAAATAAGGATCTCTATCGGAGCCTTTCGCAACTCCTAATACCCCTCCAAAATTATTTTCTTCAAGCCATTTCTGATCAAATACCTCTACATTGATGCTTGAAGATTCAACTAAATTATTTACATTTTGTATAAAATCTTCTGGGGACTTATCCAAAGCGGGTGTATTTATTTGATCTCTAACCCAAAAGATAGAACTTTGTTTAATTTCATTTTCAGTTGTATCTGTTTTTTTAAACTTTATATTATTTAGGACTGTCTCATCTTTTGATTTATAATCATTAAATTTATATTGAGCATATAAAATACCATCAATTATCGGAACAAAATTTATCTCAGTGTTTAAAAAATCAATTTCAACATTTTCTTTTATTTTGGAACCTATATTAATTCCAAGCTCGTATAGGTCCTGGCTATCTTCTATGTCATCAAGGCCAACTAAATAAGTTAAGTTTTCATTTTTGGAGTAAGATCCGGGCATAGCAATTACCTGGTTAGATTTACCTTCAAAAGAATGTGTTTTACAATATTCTGCAAAGAGACTTTGATCACTTATAAAATCTTTAGATACTTTTAATTCTTGATTCAGAAACAAGATATCAATATTCATTTACTTGGTGTCCAATCATTTTCAAACTCTCTGGCTAACATCCATAATAAATCAGAAAGTCTATTTAGATAGACAACTACTTCAGAATTATCAATTTCTAAATGCCTCTGCCATCTTACACATTTTCTTTCTGCTCTTCTTGAGACTACTCTTGCCCAATCAAATTTTGCTGATAGATCATTTTCACCCGGTACAACAAAGAACTTTGGGATGCCATTTTTTTCTTCAAGAAAATCTATATCCTTTTCAAGTCTTAATACCATTTTTTCTTCTACTAATGTTTCGTCTGGCTTAAGCTTTTTTCTATTTTCTTTTGTTGTTGCTAATTCTGCTCCAACTATAAATAACTCACGCTGAATACGCAGAATATTTTCTTTAACTTCAATTGGTAATTTTTTATCAGCTCTAATCAATCCTAATGCTGCAACTAGTTCGTCTACTGATCCATAGGCATCTGGAGCTAAATCATCCTTTGAAACTTGATCTCCAAAGAGCATCCTGGTTTCACCGTTATCACCTTTTTTTGTATAAATTTTCATAATTATAAATATAGCCTTAGGCCAAAAGTAAGAGACCCCCTGTGGCTCCAAGTGAAACTATAAGAGATAAATAACTTAGTCCTGTTGAAGCCATAACCCCTGTATACGATTTTTCTCCTAGAGATTTGAATGATGCAAAAGAAAGAATAGAAGTAGATAGAAATAAAAATAAAATCACATTTTTGAATAAGTCATCGATATCTTTACCAATAAATTCAAAAAAAACTAAAGGTATCATCGTTAAAGATTGAAGCGTGCAAAATAATGCAATTCTTTTCATTCCTTGTTTTGATATAGTTGGATCTACTAAAAACCAATGGCCTATCATCATTGAGGAAAAAACTCCACTGATCAAAGAAACTGGAAACAAATTAATCAATATTAGATTAAATAAACTTAAATCTGATTCTAAAAAAATTTGATAATTTAAGATTAGAAAGCTACTTCCATATAAATATTTATGGAATATCTTTTTATCAATAAATAAAGTGACGATTAATGGAATAATTCCCAATGTACTCAACACACTAAATTTCAAAATAACTAATGTCGAAATTATAGATATAAAAAGGATACTGAATCCTTTTCGAGGTTGAATCTGAGAATTTGAGTAGAGCAAATAAGGTATGCAAAAAATGAGTAAGATGTAAACGAATAGGTTCAATTCCATATATCTTTTACAATAACAATATATGTCAAAGAATATAAATTTTCAAAAAGGATTAAAAGCAATATTAATTTCCTTTTTTTTTATTTATTTAACAAATAACATGGGTGTGGGGAATAGTTTATTAACGCAAAACTTTCTTATATCGATTTCAATTTATTCAGTTTTAAGTTATGTGGCATTATACGGCTATGATTTAAACAAAATTCTTGGTTTATTTTTATTTTTTTCAATATCGCTATTATCTCCAAATTTATATCCAAATTTTGAAGGTGAGTTATTTCCAATTACATATGCTGTATTTGCCCTTTTTCTAACATATATACTTGGAATAGAAATGTACAAAAGGTGGAAAACAGGCCTTTAAATTAAATAAACTATGAGGGGTTGGTTAGAATAGAATAATGTTACGGGGCGTATCAAAATGTTTAATTTTTATATTTTTTCTGGGTATTTTTGTCGCTTTTTTTGGTCAATCGGAAGCATACTCTCAAACAATTGTTAGGCATGATATAAATATAGGTTGTGCGGATAATGCTGTAGCACCACTTGATTCAGTAAAAGATATTCAAACTTTTTTAAATTGTAATGGTTTTAGCCCTGGACCAATTGATGGGGTTTCTGGTGGAAGAACTGATGCTGCAATAAAAAATTTTCAAGCATCAGTTGGGCTTTCTCCAGACGGTGTTGTTGGTCCAGCAACTAAGTTAGCAATGAGAAGCTACAGTGCCGTAACATTTACTTTCACGGGAAGCGGTTGGGGACATGGTGTTGGTTTAAGCCAATATGGAACAAAAGGACTTACTGAACTTGGAGCACAGTTTTGTAGCAATACTAGTTCGTGTACTTCTAATGAAGTTGTGAATTATTACTTTCAAGGAACGAATGTAAAAAATTTAGGAGATATTTCGCTATCTTCTCCTAATATTGCTTCTAGCGATAATGCACTTTGGGTAGGCCTTGCAAGAAATGCAAAAAATATAAGTTTAACGACTCTTCCTTCTTCAAGCCCACCAACACTTCAAATTTGTCAAGATGGGTTGTCAAACACAGCTGGTTTACAACTTTTTTTAACCTCAAGAGGTTTCGAACCAGGACCGATTGATGGTGCATATGGAGATAGAACTGCTGATGCTATTAGAAGCTATCAGGCATCTGTAGGATTGGGTCAAACTGGATCAATTAATGATGAATTAATAAATAAAGTTAAGTCCGATGCCTCATCTGATGGTCCATGTGAGTCTGTTTGGGGGCCGTTAAAAATTGGAGGTGGAGCAACTATAAACATTATTGATGGAGGAAATGGATGTTACATGACTGGTCATCCTTTAGTTCCAAAGATAAGTGCGAGTTGCAATATGAGTGTTAAATGGTCTGATGGTGGACGTATAAGAGTTGGTCCAAGAGAACACAAACATGGAGTATTGAAATTAAGATCTCATAACGTATCATTAGGTTTTCATGTAGTCCTAGCAGTAAATTTAGAAAAATACCTTTATGGTTTAGCAGAGATGCCCTCTAATTGGAATGTTAAAGCTTTAGAGGCCCAGGCTTTAGTCGGAAGAAGTTATGCAGTTTTCCATTATCTTGATGAAAATATACCATCTTCAGCAAATAATTTAGATGCAGGTCTTAGTGAAAAACAAAAAGCTTACTGCTGGTGCCACATAGGTTCCACTGCTTCAAGTCAATACTATTATGGTTACCTTAAAGAAATATCAGGTCCTAACTGGGTTCAAGCTGTTAATAACACCTCTGGAAAAGTAATTACATATGATGGCTCATATACAAGAAGTGGAGTTATTCAAGCATTCTATTCTTCATCAACAGGTGGCAAAACTAACACTAATGTTGTCGGATTTGGATCTGCAACACCTTGGCCTTATTTAAAAACAGTTGACGATCCATGGTCAATAGACAATCGAGTAGGCAACGCTAAAGCTGCATGGTCATTTGACTTTAATACCTATCAACTATCAAAAAATATCCTATGTGGAGATACTCCTTGTTTTGATGCTCTTACTGACATTTATGTTTCGTCAGTGGCTGAATCTGGTGCTGCTCTAGAAATTACAATGAAGGGTTTTAAAAATGGGGCAGCAAAATCAGTTACAAAGTCTGGAAGAAATATAAAGTCTCAATTAGGCTTTAGATCACACTATTTTAAAACTTCAAGCTCATCTGACGTATCAAATCTTGCTGTAGGCCCAGTACAGGCTAATACATCATCAAGTGCAAATGGATCCTCAGAAAATCTATCTGCTGGTGAAACTGCACAATATGCAACTTCAAGCTCGGGACTTTCTAATTTAGCAAAAGCAGGATTAATTAATAAATGTGATGGAAACTCTTCTGGATGCCAAGCTAAAACTTTAACTAGAGAAGAAGCCGCAGCAATTGTTACGGTAATTGGAGGTATACCTCAGGATTCTCCAAATGCTTATAGCGATGACGACCAGAGTATTTATCAAACAGCAATTAATGGTTTGCCTTATTATGGAATGCAAGTTTGTTTTGGCAGTCCCTTTGAAATTTTACCTAAGGAAACAGTTGGAAGAGATGAGTTTGCTTGTTTAATTGTTAAGTCTATAAAAGCAGGAAGTACAACCAATTTATCGGGTTCTGTTGATAAATACTCTGACGAGGGCGCAAGTAAATGGACAAATGAAATAAATACATTAGCTGCAAATGATGTTATCCCTGCATGCAGTTCAATTAGTGACAAATTTTGTCCAAGTAGAAAAATTTCTATTGGCGAAGTTTCATATATTGTTGATAAGCTTGTGAGTAAATCTTTAATATCTACAGACCTTTTTAATGCTTCACCATTTAACAATTCATGGGAGCCTGCCGGTGGAGAAGTGGCAAATGTTGCTGAGACAGCTGTTTCAAATCCGAATGCAGGAAATGATGCGTGTGTAGGAAAGGACAATTCATCTGTTACAATCAATTCAGTTCTTGATGTTCAACAATACCTTGCAAATAATGGATTTAACCCTGGGCCAGTTGATGGACAATCAGGGCCCAAAACAAAAGCTGCAATTAAAGCATTCCAGGAAAAAAATGGTCTTTTTGCAGATGGGGTTGTTGGGCCTAAAACAAAAGCAGCAATGAAAGCTTATACAGGCTGTGAGTCTGGAAATATATGTAAAGCAAGAGACAACTCAAATGCAAATTTAAATAGCGTATCTGGTATTCAAACATTTTTAGCAAATAATGGTTTTAATCCTGGAATAATTGATGGTGAAATGGGTTCTTATACAAGGGAAGCAATTAAAGCATTTCAAAGAAAAGTTGGTTTAATACCGGATGGGGAAGCTGGAACGAGAACAAAATCAGCAATGAAGTCCTATACAGGTTGTTAATTAATCAAATTTTTTATTTCATTAGCAATTTTTTCTGCTGAAAAATCAAATTCATTTATTAAATCTTCAATTGGAGCTGATTTTCCAAATGAATTTATTGAAAAAGACTTTTTAATATTCTTGATGTGAGAATCCCATCCAACTGATCTTCCAAGTTCAATTGTAAATATTTCAGAATTCGGATTTAATAAATTTAAAGTTTCATTGTCTAATTTATCAAGTATCGGAACACTTATAATCTGAGTTGATAAATTATCAAGGAGATTACTGACTTCTTTAGCAATTTCTAATTCAGATCCAGTTGCAAAGATAGTGATATCTTTACCTGCAGAAAATTCATATGCTCCCCTAATAAACTCCTCGTATTGTAAGTTGTTTTCCAAATATTGCATATCTTGTCTTGAAAGAACAATTGCTGTTGGATTATTTTTATTTTGAAAAGCATACTTATATGCATAAAGAATCTCATTATTATTTGCAGGCCTAATTACCTCGAGGCCCGGGATAAGCCTCAAGGACATAAGATGTTCAATTGGCTGGTGTGTTGGGCCATCTTCACCCAAAAAAATTGAATCATGTGTAAATATAAATACAGAATTTGTCTTCATCAGTGAGGCAAGCCTTATGCTTGGTCTCATATAATCTGAAAATACTAAAAATGTAGATCCGTAGGGAATTAAGTTGCTATGTAAAGCAATACCATTAACAATTCCACCCATGGCATGTTCTCTTATACCAAACTCAATAGTTTTTCCACTATAATTTTGAGATCCAAAAACTTCGTCACTTACAATCTGCTTTGTTGAAGCTGCCAGATCTGCTGACCCACCAATGATAAATTTATTTGATTTGCCTATTTCATTTAAAATTTTTCCACCAACCACTCTTGAAGCTTGATCGTCAGACCATTCAAGTGATAAAGATTGAAAATCAATATTATTAAATTCCTCCCACAGAATTTTAAAATTTTCATCATTGCTAATTTTTTTGTCTAAATTTGCTTTCCATTCCTGAAATGTCTTATTATCTCTTTCTCTTTCATTGTTAAAGTAATCGTATATATCTGAGCTATGAGCAAACGGGTCACCAGAATAACCAATATTATCTAAAAATAGCTCAAATTCCTTCTCCCCTAAAGGTGAGCCATGAACACCACTTGAATTTGCTTTATTGGGAGAGAATTTTCCAATCGTTGATTTTGCAATCACTAACGATGGCTTGTCAGTGATCTTTTGTGCATGTTTAATTGCATCAATTATTTCTGATTCTTGATGTCCATCTATTTCGAGAACATCCCAGCCCATAGACAAAAACTTGTTTTTTTGATTTGTAATTGAAACCTTTGTTACGTTTCCATCTATGGAAATATTGTTATCATCAAAAAAATAAATTATTTTTCCAAGTTTCCATAGACCTGCAAGCTCTGCAGCTTCAGTAGATATTCCCTCCATCAAATCACCATCAGAGACAATTCCATAAATAAAATGATCGATAATATCTTCTCCAAGAACATTGGAAAGATATCTTTCAGCTACCGCTAAGCCAACACCATTTGCAAAGCCTTGACCAAGTGGGCCTGTCGTAGTGTCAATACCAAGTTGAAAATCTTTTTCAGGATGTCCTGCAGTGACAGATCCTAGTTGGCGAAAATTTTTTATGTCATCCACTGAAATATCAAAGCCATTGAAGTGTTGAAGACTGTATAGAAGCATAGAACCATGTCCTGCGCTTAATACAAATCTATCTCTATTTATCCAATCTGGATTCTTGTTTGAAACTTTTAATGCATTTTTATATATTGCAACACCAACATCAGCCATACCTAACGGCATGCCTGGATGACCTGAATTTGCTTTTTCTACTGCTGCAGCAGAAAGTACTCTCACAGACTTTGTTACATTGTCAAACATTGCTTTAAGTATATTTATTAATTAAATAGAGGCAAAGGAATCTTTTGCGTGATACGAAGATCTTACAAGTGGACCGGATTCAATATGTGGAATCCCTAACTCTTGACCAATAATTTTATATTCTTCAAATTCTTCTTTGGGTGCATATCTGTGGATAGGTCTATGCCTTTTTGTAGGTCTTAAGTACTGCCCGATTGTTACAATATCAATCTCAATTTGTGATAAATCTTTTAAAACTGCGACTACTTCCTCAAATTCTTCACCCATTCCTACAATTAAGCCTGTTTTCGTCTTTCCAAGAAAGTGAGAATCTTTTGCATATTGAAGCAAAGAAAGTGATCGTCCATATGAAGCCGCAGTTCTGATTTCTCTTTGTAATCTTGGGACTGTCTCAAGATTGTGATTTAATACTTCTGGGTTAGAATTTATTATGTTCTCTATCGCTCCTCTATCTCCTTTAAAGTCAGGTATTAATACTTCTACTGAAGTTTGAGGATTCATTAATTTCACTTCATCTATTGTTTTAGCGAAGAAATTTGATCCACCGTCCTGTAGATCATCTCTATTTACTGAGGTAATCACTGCATGAGTAAGCCCCATTATTTTTATACTTTCAGCCACTCTAAATGGTTCATCCATATCAAGATCTGTAGGTTTACCAGTATTTACATCACAAAATCCACAAGCTCTTGTACAAGTTTCACCCATAATCATAAATGTTGCAGTCCCCATGGACCAACATTCGTAAATATTTGGACAGGAAGCTTCTTCACAAACTGTATTCAATCGTTTTTCTTTAATCAAACTTTTAAGTGTTAAATAATCTTTTCCTAAATTTGCTTTAACCTTCATCCATTCGGGCCTCTCGGGTTCATTTTTTATTCTTGGTTCGGTGGAAACCGAACATTCGGGTCTATCTAGTTCATTTTTAGTGGTTGGCTTGATAGTCAATGAAATTCCATTCTTAGAAGAATCAAAAACACCTTTTTCAACTAGTTTATCAATGTCAAATTCCCTTTTTTTCTTCAGCTGTCGTGGCGTAAATTGTGAAAATTGTTTATCAACTTTTTTATATTCAAATATTTCTAAAAACTTTTTTGAAACTATATCGGTTACTTCTTTAAATGAAATATTCTTGTCATAATTTTGAATTGCGACAATTCTTTCTTCACTGTCACCACAGGGATTAATGAAATCGTAACCTTTCGTATTATCTGTAATATTTAATGAAAAGCCATGGAATGTAGTCCATTTGCTAACCTTAATTCCAATTGATGCTATTTTTCCCTCTTTTGTCCAGACACCTGTATCGTCATGTTTTGAGAAAGCAGAAATTGAAAATGTTGATAATGTGTCGATTATGACTTTCTCAATTTTTCTAACAAACGGAATTACTTTTTTTGGATCATCTAATCTAATTATTGGATACCCAATTAATTGTCCATCCCCATGAAAAGTAATGTCACCTCCTCTATCTGTTTCATAAAATTCAATATTATTTTCATTTAGTGTATCTTCGGTAACTAAAAGATTATTCTTATCACCTGATCTTCCAATAGTTATTACATTGTTATGTTCTAGTAAAAGCAGGTAATCATAATTAGATTTCTCTGAGCTTATTGAGGAGTGCAGTCCTTTTTGAAGATCAATTGCTTCTTTATATGGAAGTTTTCCCAGCCATCTAATATTTAATTCTCTCAAGATATTTCCTGAGACCAATCGGTACTTTCAATTCTTGTTTTAATTGAATTTAAAAATAATAAAGCAGTAGAACCATCAAAAACTCTATGATCCCATGTCAAACTCAGTATTCCAATATGCCTAATTGAAATTGAATCTGATCCATCTTCCATCTCAATCACAACTGGGCGCTTTTTCACTGATTCCGTTGAAAGAATAGCAACGTTTGGTTGATTGATTATTGGTGATGTTAAAAATGAATTGAAGGATCCATTGTTTGATATCGTAAATGTACTTCCCGAGACATCGTCTAGGTTGTAACTTCCATCTCTAAGAAGAGTTGAAATCTCAGATATCTTTCGAGCAGTGCCTGTAAGATTATAAGAATCAGCCTCCTTTATTGTTCCAACAAGTAGTCCCTCTTGATTTATGTCGACTGCAATACCCAATTGAATATTCTCATGAATCAAATGAATATTTTTATCTATATCAAAAGAGCTATTTACAACAGGAAATTCTCTTAAAGCGCTAACTACAGCTTTTGCAATAAATGGAAGATATGTAAGTGAAAATTTGTTTTCATTTTTAAAATTATCTTTAACTTTACTTCTTAAGTTCTCTACGTTTTCAAAATCAACTTCAACTGAAGTCATTACATGCGCAGAAGTTTGCTTTGAGTGAATCATATTTTCGGCAATTTTCTTACGTAATCTAGGTATCTCACCTGTATTTATTGACTTATTATTATCGGTAACTTCCTTCGGTTTTTGGTGGCCATTATTTAAATACTTATCTATATCTTTTCTTGTAACTCGTCCATCTTTTCCTGTGCCAGTAACTTGAAGTAGATCTATATTATTTTCTGAGGCAAGTTTTCTTACAACTGGTGAAACTTTGCCCAAGGCTTGTGTACTTTCTATAGTTTTGCTTTCAGTTACAGTCTGTTCGTTTTCAAAAATTTCTTGAGGTGCTATTTCTGTTTTTTCTATTTTGTCTTTTTGTTGTACTGATTCATTTGCTTCAGCATTTAAGTTTTCAGTAGAAGTACCGTTTAACTCCAATAGTGGAGATCCTACTTCAACTGTCTCACCCTCTTCTACTAGTAAAGCAGAAACAGTTCCATTAAAGGGGCTAGGGACTTCTGTATCAACCTTATCGGTTGAAATTTCTAAGATTGGATCGTCTTCTTTAATTTCATCACCAACTTTTACAAGCCAGCGCAAAATAGTTCCCTCAGTAACAGTTTCTCCTAGTTGTGGCATTGTGATGCGTTCACTCATAATTTTATTGTAATTCTTTTATGGCATTTACAACTTTTTGAGCACTTGGAATAAATGCATCTTCAAGCACTGGTGCGAAAGGAATATGTGTATTTGGTGATGTTATTTTTATAATTGGATTGTCTAGATCCCAAAATCCTTTCTCAGCAATTAGAGATGATATTTCTGAAGCTACCGATGAGAAAGGGACGTCTTCTTGTAAAATACAAACATTTGATGTCTTTGCTACAGATTTCAATATAATTTCTTCATCTAATGGGACAATTGTTCTAATGTCCACAATTTCAACTGAAATATCTTCTTTTTCAAGAATGTTTGCTGCTTCTTCAGCAACAGAAACCATTCCTGACCAGGTAACAATTGTTATATCCGATCCTTCTTTGACTACTCTACCTTTACCAATTTCCACTTCATATAACCCGATTGGAACATCCATTTTTAGGTCTGGTTTTCTATAAAGTTTTTTATGTTCAAGATACATGACAGGATTTGGATCATTAACAGCTGCAACAAGTAGGCCTTTTGCATCATATGGATTTGATGGAGCAACAACTTTTATACCCGGATGGTGTGCAAGTAATGACTCTGGACTAATTGAATGAAATGGTCCAGAACGCGTACCAGCACCAGTTGGACCTCTCACAACCATTGGAACAGCTTTGCCAGCTTTCCAATGATATTTTGCTGCTTCAGTAGTTAATTGATCAAGCGCAGGGTAAACAAAATCATAAAATTGTAATTCAACAATTGGTTTTTGGCCAGCTAATGCAGCTCCCACTGCTGCACCTGTAAATCCACCTTCTGAAATTGCTGTATCTATAACTCTAAATGGACCATATTTTTCAAAAAGCCCTTTTGTTGCTTTAAAAGCCCCTTCAAAAACACCTACATCTTCTCCCATAATGAAAACACCTTCATCATTTTTCATCAATTCATCTAGTCCATTATTTATGGCTTCTATAAAGTTCATTGTTTGTAAATTATTTTCTGTATTTTCAATTACAGGGATAGTTCTCTTAGCGAACATATCATTTAATTCATTTTTTGGATCTGGCTCCTCTTGGGTTTTAGCCCACTCAAGAGTTTCCTTTATTTCAGTTTCTAAATCACTTTCTAAATGAATAAAATCATCCTCACTAAATAATCCCTCAGTTAAAAGGGAATCTTCAAATCTTGCAATAGGGTCTCTTTTCATCCAGAAATCTCTTACTTCATCTTCAACATAATCTGCAGGATCATGACCAGCGTGTCCATAATGTCTAAAAGTAACTAATTCGATTAAAGTCGGACCTTTACCTTTTCTAGCATTTTCACATGCTTCATGGATTGAATCGATAACGTCATAGATATCATTACCATCAATAATTAGTGACGGAATACCATAACCTGCTCCTCTATCTGCAACATTTGGTGTCCCAAACTCAGTTTCATTGGGTGATGAATAGGCAAATTGGTTATTTTGAACTGTAAAGACAACTGGTAAATTTAATACTCCAGCCATGTTTACACTTTCATGCCATGTGCCTGTCGCAGTTGCACCTTCTCCACAATTAGCTATAGCAACCACTCCACTTCCCTGTTGTTGTGATGCAAGCGCCCAACCAACTGCAACTGGTGCTGAGTCAGGTAATGGGGATACAACCATCAAGGTCCCCTTGTCAACTACACCAAAGTGACTATTACCATCTCGTCCTTTTGAAGGTCCGTCTTTTTTTCCAAAAAAATTAAGTGCAACTTCTTTTAGTGTTACCCCTTTCATTAATTGAACTCCAAGATCTCTATGAGTGCCGCCAAAAATATCTTTGTCATCCATTCCAGCACCAATACCAGCCATCGAGGCTTCTTGTCCTATTCCTGGATATACAGCTCCACTTAGTTGTCCCCCTTTATACATTTTTAATAATCTGTCTTCAAGAAGTCTCTGAGTTTTCATAGACTTATAAATTTCCCACAACTGCTCATTAGTAAGTTCTGATGAATATCCTTTTCTAACAATCTTTTCAATTTGCATTAATGTAATCCTTTCCCAGTTAAGCCAAGTAACGATTCGCCAACTGCCTCGCTTAATGTTGGATGTGCATGAATAAATTCTGCTGCCTCTTCTGGCAAAGCTTCCCAGCCAACCATATACATTATTTCATGTATCATTTCTCCAGCTGAAGGACCACATATACTTGCTCCAACTATTGGGCCTTTTTTTTCTGAATAAACTTTTACTAGTCCTTGATTTTGCTCAGTAATCATTGCTCTACCGATGCCAGCAAAGCTATGTTGTGATTGATCAATTTCGATATCATTTAATTTTGCTTTTTCGGCATTCAAACCAACCTCTGCCAGTTCCGGCCTTGTATAAACAACATATGGAATAGCGTTGTAATCAAGTGGCTTCTTGTCACCAGTTGCAATAAATGTGACTGCAGAAATTGACTCTGCAAATGCTGCATGAGCTAATTGAGGTGTATTAGCGACAATATCTCCTAAAGCAAAAATATTTTCTTCTGAGGTTTGAAACGTTTCTAGGTCAACATTTATAAAACCATTTTCAGTAACAATATTTACGTTGTCCAATCCAATATTTTCAGTCAATGGTGATCTACCAATAGCAACCAAAACAGAATCATATTCTTTAGTTTCGTTATCTGAAAAACTAACTTGTTTGTCATCAATCTTTTCAATTGAAGTATTTAATTTAAATTCAACTCCTCGTTTTGAAAGCTGTTTTCTTAACTCACCAGATGTTCTTTTATCTAATCCTGGAAGGATCTCTTTGGCAATCTCTACAACAGTAACTTCTGAACCAAGATCATTAAGCAAGCTTGCAAATTCACAACCAATTGCACCGGCACCAACAATACAAACTCTTTTGGGTGGCTCATCCCAATTAAGAGCACTGTCAGATGTAACTATAAAGTTTTCATCAATTTTAATATCGGGCAGCTCTCTTGGTTTTGAACCTGTAGCAAGCAGGATATAATCACTTTCTACTTTTTCAGTTGAGCCATCAGATTTATTTACTAAGACGGTATTTTTATTTTCAATAGTGCCCCAGCCTTCAATAACTTTTACTTTTTTACCGTTTAAAAGTGTCTTAATTCCAGAAACTAGTTTATCAATTACCTCAATTCTTTTTAACGAGGTTTTTTTCCAATCAATTGTTTTATTTTCAATATTTATTCCATAGTTGCTAGAGTTGGAAATTTCATGATTTAACTCTGCTACATGAAGCCAATATTTTGCAGGAATACAGCCACGATTTAAACAAGTTCCCCCTAAAACATCTGATTCAATTAAGGTAATTTCTAGATCAAAGTTGTGAGCATATAATGCTGCGGCATAACCGGCTGGGCCACCGCCAATAATTGTTAATTTTTTCAAATTACCTCTTTCAAGATAGGGTCGCTATCAAATCGAGATAATAACTGCAATACAATAAGGGGTTCCCTGTATGTATTGGTCAAAGTTATTGTCACTATTAAATCTAATGGAAAAGATGCTTACATCCAACTCAGGATAACTCATTAATCAGATACAATATTGCTATGCAAACAAGACATCTTATAATAGCTTCTTTAATTACCGCAATTGTGATTGTTGTTGCATTTGGTGTTTGGGTCATGACTAATTAAGTTGAAGAACTTTAATCTTGGTCATGGAATTTTACATTTTCCATTAAAACTCCCCTGGAGTCCGCCGGGGTTTGTAAATATTTATCTTATTGAGGATGATGATGGCTACATCATGATTGACTGTGGTGTTCATGGAGATGAATATTTTGATGATCTAAAAGTAAATTTAAACAATCTAAACATACAGCTTTCGGATATTAAATTACTAATAGGAACACATTTACATTCTGATCATGTCGGACTTTCCACTGTTTTAAGAAATGAGGGAATAAAATTCGGCCTCTATAAAAACGCACCCGATTTTATTCCACGTTACAATGACTGGACGTCTCGTTTCAAAGCAATAAGTGAATATGCGAAAAAACAAGGGGCACCAAAAGAGTTTTTAGATGATATGAACTCCATAACTACTCCAACTACAACTGGAAAAATCACTCCCCCAGAAATACTATTTGATGAAGGAAAAATCAAAGATATAGATCGAGATTTACAAGTAATATTTACACCTGGTCATGACATATCAGAAATTTCAATACTTGACACCTCAAGTAAAATTATTTTTTCTGGTGATCATGTTCTTCCACGAATAACTCCATTTATCCCTCTTCATGATGAAGAAACTGATATGTTGTCTAACTATGTAAATTCTTTAGAAAAAGTGAACAATATTGATCACGAAAAAATTGCTCCCGGGCATTTTGAAGTTATTGACAGCCCTCAAAATAGAATTGAGCAAATTCTTTTACATCATGAGAAAAGATCGAAAAAGATAATTGGTATTTTATCAAATGGGGCTTTGACCGGATGGGAAGTAACCCAAAGTTTGTTTTCGAGACCTCTTGATTCTTGGAATTTACGTATGGCTTTTCAGGAAACAATGGCTCATCTGAAATATATAGAGTCACAAGGAATAATTAAACAAAACGGATCGAAAACGATTACCTGGGAAGTTATTTAAAAGGTTTATAACTTCTATTCATTGCTTCCTCTAAAGAATCAGGAGCAAATGATTGTAATTGATTATTTTGAACCAACTTCTTTTCTTCTTCTAGTGATTGAAGAATTTTAAAATGATCTTCATTGTCGCAATCATATACTTTCATATTTTTGCGATAACCAATAAATCTATAATTTTCAAATTTTGAAAGTCTTGGCAATTTTATAAACTTAGAAGTCTAGCAACATCATTTCTAGCAGATTTTGAAGTGCCAAAAATTAAGGAGTCCGACTTTGCCTTCTTGAAGTAGAGATGTGCTGGATGTTCCCAAGTGAATCCTATACCTCCATGAACTTGAATTGTATCCCCAGCAACTTTATTAAAAACTTCTGAGCAATATGCTTTAGCCATCGAGGAGCTCATCTCAAGTTCTATTGGGTCATCAATATCCACTCTCACAGAACTGTAAGCTATAGATTTTGCACTTTCAATCTGTAAAACCATGTCTGCGCACATGTGTTGAATAGCCTGGAATGAGCCAATAGGTCTTCCAAACTGTATTCTTTCTTTGGCATATTCTGTTGACATATCCAAGCATGCTTGAGCACCACCAACTTGTTCCATTGATAGAAATGATAGGGATATATGCTTTACTTTATTCCATAAATTATTTTCTTCAGTAATGTCAAACATAAAATTATCTTTACTTATTTCTACATCTTGAAAATTGATTTCTGTCATAGGTCTGGATTGGTCCAAAGAGGTTGTCTCTTTTATAGAAATACCAGGAGTTTCTTTTTCAACTAACAAAAATTTAAATCCATCAGTCCCTTTTGCAAGAACAGCAATTAAATCTGATGAGTCTCCAAACATAACGTAGCTTTTATTTCCATTCAACAAATAACCCTTCTCACTTGTTTCGAATGTAGTCTCAATATTTTGTTCATTAATTTCATACTTATCATTTTCATAGATCGCATAAGTTCCAATTTTTGATCCAGTTATTATATCTTGTAGAAATTTAGTTTTTAAGTCATCTTCGGAATGAAGTAATAGCTGTTTGAAAACTACTCCAGAACTAAAAAATGGAACTATGGGCATATAGTAACCAAATACTTCAGACAGAATTGAAGAGTCGATTTGTGAAAATCCTAATCCGCCATCTTGTTCAGGTACATCAAGGCCTAACCAACCTTGCTCATTAATAAGCTGCCATAATTCAGTATCAATTCTTGTATTGTCATCAAACTTCTTAATTAGTTCAAATAAATCTACTTTTTCAGATAATAACTTCGTAGCATTTTCTTTAATTTCGTTTTGTAAATCTGTAAGACTAAATTGCATTACTTTATTCTAATTTTGTTTTCAAATTTGACTAATCAAATGTCATTTGTTTTTTAATAGAATTAATATGGATATGTGTTAAAAATTGAAAATTTACATGCATCTGTAGA
Source organism: uncultured Candidatus Actinomarina sp. (assembly GCA_902519845.1). Lineage (GTDB taxonomy): Bacteria > Actinomycetota > Acidimicrobiia > Actinomarinales > Actinomarinaceae > Actinomarina. The sequence goes on from CABYLQ010000003.1 coordinate 24,064, forward strand.
ATCAACTTCAATCATTAAGGGAGTTAACTTAGAAATAAACCCAGGGGAAGTTCATGCAATTATGGGACCTAATGGTTCTGGAAAATCAACACTTGCAAACGTCTTGATGGGTAATCCAGTTTATGAAATTACAGAGGGAAAAATTACATTTAGTGGAGAAGATATCACAGAAGAACCAGTAGATAATCGTGCAAAGAAAGGCATGTTTCTTGCTTTTCAGTATCCAGAGTCAATACCTGGTGTGACAATTGTAAATATGCTCAAAACTGCTCTTACTAATATCGAAGAAACTGAATACACCACTGTGGAACTTAGACTAAAAGTTGCAGAAGCAATGAAAGACTTGGGTCTTTCACCAGATTTTGTTGATAGATATTTAAATGATGGTTTCTCAGGTGGAGAACGAAAAAGAAATGAGATTCTACAACTTGCAGTTTTAAACCCTAAACTTGCAATTTTAGATGAAACTGATTCAGGGCTTGATGTTGATGGTTTAAGAATTGTAGGAGAAGGAATTAGTAATTTAAGAACGCCAGATCGTGGTTACCTTGTAGTAACTCATTACCAGAGATTATTGGAATATGTTAAACCAGATTATGTTCATGTATTTGTAGATGGAAATATTGTAGAAACTGGTGGCACAGAGTTATCTGATAAACTAGAAAAAGAAGGGTACGAATCTTACCAATGAGCAAATTTAAAAATATCAAAAAAGATTTTCCAATATTTGAAAGAGATATCAATGGTAATAAATTAACTTACTTGGATTCAGGAGCAACCTCACAAAAACCAAACTCCGTAATTGATAAAATGACGGAGATTTATAAATTTAATAATGCAAATGTTCACAGAGGAACTTATGTTCTTTCAGCCGAAACAACTCAAGAATATGAGTCTGTAAGATCTAAATTTCAATCTTTTTTAAATGCATCTGAATCGGATGAGATAATTTTTACAAAAGGAACAACCGAAGCTCTCAATTTCTTAGCTAACTCAATAGCAAATAAGTTTATGAGTGAAGGTGATGATATTATTTTGTCAGAAATTGAACATCATGCGAATATTATTCCATGGCAAATGGTGGCTGAAAAATATAAATTAAGCATTAAGTATGTAAAAGTTAATGAAGACTTTTCTCTAGATCTTGATGATTTATCCTCCAAACTTTCTTCAAAAACAAAAGTCGTTTCAATTGTCGGTGAATCAAACCTATCGGGAATGCTTCCTGATATTAAAGAGATAAATAATCTAGTAAGAGCAAACTCTGAAGCGTTATTAATTATTGATGGTGCACAATTGGTTCCTCATAGAAAAGTTGATGTCCAGGATTTGGGAATTGATTTCCTAGTATTCTCTGGACATAAGATGTTGGGTCCAACTGGTATAGGTGTAGTTTGGGGTAAAAAAGAACTTCTAAATTCTCTTGACCCTGTTTACGGTGGCGGCGACATGATTGAAGAAGTTCATTATGATAAAGCCACTTGGGCACCAGTTCCTCATAAATTCGAGGCAGGTACTCCCCCTTATGTTGAAGCAATTGGTCTTGGAGCAGCCGTAGATTATTTACAAGATCTTGGGATGTCTGAAGTTGAAAAACACTCAGATGAATTGCGTGAATATGGAAGGAAAGTTCTATTAGATATTGATGGAGTAAATGTCATCCATTCTCAAGAAACTATTGCAGGATGTACTTTCGGGATGTATGTAGATGGTGTTCATGCGGCAGATCTTTCTTTAATGCTGGATACACATGGGGTCGCTGTAAGAGCAGGTCATCATTGTGTACAACCATTTCATAGAAAATTAGGTATAGATGCAACAATTAGATCGACAGCTTACATTTATAACGATAAAGAAGATATTGATACATTAAAGTCAGCACTTATATCAAGTGTCGAAATGCTGAGATAAAAATGTCTATAAGAGAAAAAGTCGATGAATACAAAAAAATACTTGATATATTCCCTAACGATCAGGAGAAGTATCAATATTTAATTGAGAAAGCTAAAGAAAATGACTCATTTCCTTCAGAATTAAGATTAGATAATTTCAAAGTAAATGGTTGTCAAAGTCAAGTTTGGCTTGTCCCTGAAGAAAAAGATGAAAAACTTTTCTTTAATAGTGATTCAGATGCTCTCATTGCAAAAGGATTAGTTACTTTGATTGCATCTATTTATTCGGACGAAAAGGCTGAAGATATCGTTTCAAATGAAATAGATTTAATGGAAGAGTTTGAATTAGGTGTGATTTTAAGCCCTGCTCGAAGAAACGGTGCTTATAGTATGCTCAAAACAATTAAAGAATATGCAAAAAAACTAATTACTTAGCTTTTTCTTCCCACCAGGACTCGTGTGGGAAATCAATCCAAACGTCCGCTGTATCTTTTGCTAGATCACGTATAAAATAATGTGGTTTGAATTCACATTCGTTGTTCCACCATAGTGAAGCGAATCTAACATCACACTCAAAATTTATATTGTCTCTTATATATTCTGATAGCCTTACAAATGTCTCACCACTATCACATATGTCATCGACAATTAAGATTTTTTCATCTTTAGGTTTTGGAAGATAGTTTTCCCAATGAGGGAAGTCTCTTGTTGAGGCGTGAACTGGCTTAAATGGAATTTCTAATTTGTGTGAAATCATAACACCAGGAATTAACCCACCTCGACTGATACCAACAACAACATCAGGTATAAATTCATCAGCCTCCAACTGATCACACATTTTATTTGTGTCATCAAATTGTTCATCCCAGGTATAAAAAAGTTTTTCCATAATAGTAAGTGCTAATTCTATCAAAATTTTTTACCATGGAGTTCTTTTATCTCATAAAAAAATAAAACTAAATGAAATGTTCTAAATAACTCAGTGTCTATACTTGAAAATATGAAAAGGAGGTAAGGATGCGCAGAAGTTGGGCAGTAGGCCTAATAATTATCAGTATTCTTACTATGGCCTGCGGTGGAGCCGCAGACGTAGATGATTACAAAGCTGCTTTTGTTTATCTAGGATCCGCAAATGACGGAGGATGGACACAGGCACATGACGAAGGACGTCAATATCTTGTCGAAGAGACCGGGATAGAGACAGCTTTCACAGAAGATGTTCCCCCAGATGCAACAGAATTTAGAACAGTTGCAGAAGCATATATTGAGCAAGGCTACAATATAATCTTTGGAACAACTTTCGGCTATCTAGATATCATGGAGGAAATGGCATTGGAATATCCTGATGTTACGTTCCTTCACTGTTCTGGATATAAATCTAATGACTCAAACTATACAAATTATTTTGGAAAAATATATGAAGCAAGATATTTGTCAGGCTTAGCAGCTGGTTCACTAACTGAATCAAACAAAATTGGCTATGTAGCTGCATTTCCAATACCAGAAGTTATTAGAGGAATTAATGCTTTTGCAAATGGTGTAAAAGAAGTAAATCCTAATGCAACTGTTGAAGTTGTATGGACAAATACATGGTTTGGTCCAGAGGAAGAAACACAAGCTGCAAACGCTCTCTTAGAAGCTGGGGCTGATGTTCTTACGCAACATCAAGATTCTGCATCTACAGGAATTGCCGCAGAGGCCGCTGGAGCTAAGTGGATTGGCTACCACACAGGTTATGGTCAAGAAGCAGCTCCAAATGCATTTGTGACTGCACCAGTATGGAACTGGGGACCACTTTATACTGAAATGGTAAACGCAGTAGTTAACGACGAATTCACAACAACTCCATATTGGACAGGGATGTCTGATAATGTTGTTGATTTATTTGAAGTATCTGATGACGTATCGAGTGATATAAAGACACTCATCGAGGACAGAAAACAAGAAATTATTGACGGAACTTTTGAAATTTTCGAAGGTTCAAGTGATGGTGACTTGTTGGGCATGTTCTACTTTGTTGACAACGTTGTAGGTACACTAGATTAAATGTTTATATTACAGCACCTCTTAATTGAGGTGCTGTAATTTTTTTTATGAGTAATAAATTTTTAGAAACCAGGAATGTAACCAAAACTTTTGGAAAAATAAAAGCTTTAGATGACGTAAATTTTAGCTTATATAAAGGCAAAATCCATGGGTTGCTTGGTGAAAATGGAGCTGGAAAATCATCTCTAATGAATGTATTATCTGGTATATACCAACCTGAAAAAGGATCAATCTATCTTGATGGCCAAAAAGAAAAAATCTTAAGTCCCGATATTGCATCCCAACTAGGAATCGGAATGGTTCATCAAGAGTTTCGATTAGTTGAGAGCTTCAGTATTAAAGATAATTTAACCCTTTCTAAATCAAATATTTACAAAGATAATTTCTTAAAATCTTTTAAAAAATATTCTGAAATTTTTGCCCTGAATGTAAATGAAAATGAAATAATTTCAGATTTGTCGGTAGGAGAAAAACAAAAAATTGAAATAATGAAATTAATTTTTAATGACAGCAACATAATGCTTCTTGATGAACCTACAGCTGTTCTTACTCCTCAGGAAACTTCTCAACTTAAAAATTCTCTTGTGACTTTAGCACAAGAAGATATGAAAACGATTGTGTTGATTACTCATAAATTAAAGGAAATCAAAGAATTCACTGAAATTGTTTCAGTTATGAAAAATGGAAAGATGGTTGCTAAAGATTTGGCAACAAAAGATGTGACAGATAATCAGCTTATTGAACTGATGATGAGCACTGTAAAAACATCTACTGTTGATAAAGATAATAAAATTGGACAAATTAAATTAAATGTTGAGAGTATAAATTTTATAGATGAAGTTAGCAATATAAAAAAACTAGAAGAGATTAATTTCCATGTAAAATCAGGAGAAATTTTAGGTTTAGCTGGCGTGTCAGGAAATGGTCAAGTGGAGCTTGCAAATATTATCTCAGGAATAGAAAAAATATTTGAAGGAAAAATAATTATTAATAATAAAGATGTTTCTAATAAAGGAGTGAGGTCTAGAAAGAAGCTTAATTTATCCTATATTCCTGAAAATAGACTTGGGGTTGGACTAGCTCCTGGTGTTTCAGTGATAGATAATTCAATAGTTAGAGATTATTTTCATACAAAACTTGGTCCACATTTATCAAAAAACAAAACATCAAATTTTCTGGAAAGCTTAATAAAACAATTTTCAATAAAAGCTCCTAATCCAAAAGCTGAAATTTCTACATTATCTGGAGGAAATATGCAGAAGTTGTTGATGGGTAGAGAATTAGTTGGAGATCCCGATGTAATAATTGCCTCCCAACCAACAAGAGGTCTAGATGTAAATGCAGTTGATGCAATTCATAATTTATTGATTGACCAAAGAAATAAAGGTTCGGCAATTTTTTTAATTTCTGAAGATCTAGATGAATTATTTAAGTTATCTCACCGATTATTAGTTATCTTTGAAGGAAAAATTGTAAAATCTTTCAACACCATAGATGCAAATATTAATGATGTTGGTTTAGCTATGGCGGGTGCTAGTGAATAAATATACATTATCAAAGCGCCAAGTTGTAAATGAACTCTCTACCTTTTATTCTTTTTTAGCAGGTTTTTTAATTGCCCTAATAATTGGTTCAGTCATTTTGTTAATTCAGGATAAGAGCCCTATTGATACTTTTTCGCTTATGTTTAAATTATCAATTGGAAGTGTCAACAGTCTTAGCTCATCTTTAAATAAAGCTACTCCTCTAATACTCGCGGGATTAGGAATAGCAATAATAAATACAGTGAAGCTTTGGAATATTGGTGCAGAAGGCCAAATCTTCATGGGTGCTATTGGTGTAAATCTAATCTATATAAATTTTCAATTAACCAGCTCAACATCATTTATTTTTTTACTTTTAGTTTCAGCATTTGTAGGAGGTGCAGTTTGTATTTTAATTCCTGCTGTCGCAAAGGTGCTATTTGGGGTTAATGAAATAATTACAACTTTATTGACAAACTATATCGTTATAGGTCTAACAATATATCTCGTAAATGGACCGTGGAAAGACCCTGGGTCATTAAATTTTCCAGCTGCAGCCTATGTAGGAAAGGAAGTATATTTGCCAACTATTTTTGGCAAATTAAGTTATGGATTCTTAATTTGTATATTATTTACTGCTTTTGCACATTATCTTAAAAATAGTTCTGTTTTTGGGTACGAAATGAGGATTGCCGGTGGATCAGAAATGACTGCAATTTATGCAGGAATTAATGCTAAACAAAAAGCTTTTTTTGCAATGTTAATAGGAGGTGGGTTTGCAGGATTAGCTGGTGGAATAGAATTATTAAGTCAAACCCATCGTGTTTCTACAGGTATTTCACAGGGATTTGGATACACAGCAATAATTGTGGCCGCTATAACTGGAATGCGTCCTATCGGTATTTTTTTGGTTGGATCTCTATTTGGAGCATTATCCATTGGAGGTTCTGTTATTCAAACAATAGGTGTAAGCACATATATTGCAGATATAATTCAAGTCTCTACTCTATTTGGTGCATTAGTAATTCAGTTTTTTTTCAATTATCAATTAAAAAGAGCTGATGATGGTTGATATTCAATTTCTTGGATTGTTAAATGCAACATTACAAGCTGCAACACTCTTATTTATAGCTTCGCTTGGAGAATTGATTACAGAAAAATCTGGAATTCTTAATCTTGGAGTTGAAGGAATGATATCAATAGGAGCAGTTGCAGGATTTATGACAGCGGTAAATACCAACAATATTTTTCTCGCTATAGTTGTAGGAATTCTATCATCATCAATCTTTGCATCTATTCATGCAATTGTGACAGTAATTTTAAAACAAGATCAAACAGTTTCCGGTTTAATATTAACAATACTTGGTTTAGCTGTTTCCTCATTGCTTGGGAAAAATTATGTAGATAGAAAGCTTGAAACAAAGCTTGAAAGTATTTTCTCTATAGAGAATCCATCTAATGTTTTAGAAGTTTTTTTAAATCAAAACATAATTTTTTATCTCGCAATTATATTTACAATAACAATTTCTTACATACTTAAGAACACAATGTTTGGTACAAGATTTCAAGCTGTTGGAGAAGATTTAAAAGCAGCTGACTCAATGGGACTTAATGTTACAAAGACTCAGTTTATTGCCACTTGTATTGGTGGGGCATTCGCTGGACTTTCAGGAGTTTATTTAACATTAAGTTACGTACCATATTGGACTGATAATATGACTGCCGGTAGAGGTTGGATAGCACTGGCATTAGTAATTTTTGGAGGATGGAAGCCTTATAGAACTGCCCTAGGTGCTCTTTTATTTGGTTTTCTTGAAGCTTTAGTTCCAAGATTGCAAACATATGGTTTTGAATTAAATCCTTACATCGTAAAGATTGCTCCTTATGTCATAACAATTCTAGTTCTAGTTTTGCTCACAATTTACAAAGGTGGAAAAACTGGAGCTCCCAAAAATATTGGAATTTCATTCTTTAGAGAAAATAGATAAATAATAATAATTACAAATCTTATTTGCTAATATAAATATAGCTTTAAACAATGTCTGTGAGCATTGAAAGGATAAAATGACAATAGACAAAATTCTATTCCGACTCAGTAAAGAAATCATTGAATCAAATATTCTGAATCCTTATTTATTAGGCATTCCTAAAAGAGGTGACCTTTTAGCGCAACGGATATCAAATAATTTATTAGCCGAAAACTTTAAACATGATATTGGCAAGGTAGATTATTTACCATTTAGAGATGACATAGACAAAAATGTCGAAAAAAATATTCTAGAAATATCACCTGAAGATAGAGACATAATATTGATTGACGATGTTATCTATACCGGAAGAACATTGAGGGCATCTATTGAAGCTGTAATGTACTCTGGTCGACCAAAATCTATTTCTCTTTTATGCCTTATTGACAGAGGACACAGAGAACTTCCAATCAGCCCTAAATTTGTAGGTAAAAATATTCCAACAAATCAAGATGAATATGTTTCCGTATTTTTGAAAGAAATAGATAGTGAAGATAAGGTCGAGGTAACGTAAGAATGAGACATCTTTTAGATTTTCAAGATGTAAATAAAAATCATTTAGAAAATCTAATTGAAGAATCAAGATCTCTAAAAATTAAATCAAAAAATTTAGATACTCTAGCTCTTTTAAAGTTTGACGAACCTTCAACAAGAACACGACTTTCATTTGCTATTGCAGCTGAAAAACTTAGAATAAAAACTTTTGAATCGTCAGATGTTATATCAGCAAAACAAAAAGGAGAAATGCTTCAACACGAATTAGAGACATATATTTCTATGGGAATCGAAATATTGGTACTAAGGACAAAAGAAAATAATATTAATGACTACAGAGAATTTAAGGAAATTGGAATTATTAGTGGAGGATTTGGAAACAAATCTCATCCGACTCAAGCACTAATTGACATCTCAACACTTTATAGCTTTGATAAACTCACTGATACATCTACCCCAGTGACTTACGTTGGTGACGTAAAACATTCGAGAGTATTTGAATCAGGAAGACAGCTTTTAAATTTACTAGGATACAAAGTTGGTGTCTTCACAGATCAGAATCTACTTCCGGACAATAAAAATGATCTTGAAATTTATGAATCGTGGAATGAAGTTTTTGAAAATTCTAATTCGATAGAACTTTTAAGAGTACAAAAAGAAAGAATGCTAAATATTGAAAAAATAAATTTCGATAATTACATAAAGAATTATCAACTTACAAAAAAGATCTTAGATAAATCTCAAAAAGATTTAATTGTTCTTCATCCAATGCCAATCAATATTGGTATTGAGATTTCACAAGATGCAATTGAAGATAAAAAAATAAAATATATCGACCAACTTTCACATGCGATACCTTCAAGAATTGCAGCATATAAATATGTGAAAGGAGAAATATGATTGAAATTCCTGGATTTATAGATCTTCATACACACACAAGATATCCTGATGCCGATAAATTTCCATACAATGACATAGATGAATCAGCAATTAATGGTGGATTCTCAACTTTACTTGCAATGCCAAATTCAGAAATACCAATTGATTCAATAAAAAATCTCAAGATTGCACAGGAAATAGATAAAAAATTAAAAACAAAGGTACATCGTGTCGGCGCATTAACTAAAGATTTAGACGGAAGGGAACTTGTAAATTATAAAGAATTCGTTGAAAACGGTATCACAATTTTTTCAGATGATGGAAAGTCATTAATTGATGATAACTTAGCTGATGAGGCATTTAAAAAAATAAGTGCGCTTGGTGGTGCGATCTTTCAACATTGTGAAAAAAGTTGTCACTCTAGACCTGGTGATATAGCTCCCCCAAATGCTGATAATGACTTAATTCCAATAAACAATGATGAGGAATTGGAAGTCCTTGCAAGAGATTTAAATTTATCTGAAAAGTATGGAACAAGATATCACGCACAACATCTATCAACTTACGAGAGCGTACAGCTTATCAAAAAAGCGAAACAAGAAGGTCTTCCTGTCACTGCTGAAGTAACACCTCATCACATACTGCTTAATAATGAGAATTTGGATACAAATAATGGACTTTTTAAAATGTACCCACCCATCAGAACTGAAAAAGATAGAGAAGGACTGGTTGAAGGTTTGCAGTCTGGAGTAATAGATGTGATTGCTACGGATCATGCACCCCATAAATTGGAAACTAAAACCGTTCCTTTTAAAGATGCAAATCGTGGTGTTGTAGGACTTGAATCAGCATTTCCTCTCATATATAGTTCAAATATTTTTGAACTAGACCAAATTTTAAAATTTTTGGTAACAAATCCTTTGACAATACTTGAAGAACTTGGATACGAAATACCAAAAATAGTGAACACATGGAAGAAGTCAAAATCAGTATTTATCACTAAATCAAAATATAAAAATTCATTATTTGAAAATGAAAATATTGAAATTCAAAGGGTTCTATCAAATGTATAAAAAGGCTTTACTTCTTAGCCAAAATGGTGATGAATTTTTAGGATGGACAACTGAATTATTTCAACCTGCTACTGGAGAGCTCATATTCAATACAGCAATGACAGGTTTTGTAGAAATATTAAGTGACCCGTCATATATTAATCAAATAGTTACTTTCACTTCTTCTCACGTGGGCAACTATGGAATGTCCCAAAGAGATTTTGAATCTAACATGCCAAAAATTGAAGCAACTATCGGAAATTCTTTTACTGACTTTCCTTCTTCTTGGAGATCTGAAAAATCAATAACATCATGGCTAAAAGAATATGACATACCTTACAGCGGTGGGTTTGATGTTAGAAATATTACAAAATATTTACGAGATAACGGTTCGAGCATGTTTGCACTTGGCGTAGATATTGATATTAAAGATTTAAAAGACATTTTATATAAAGCAAAAGATATTCTTGGCGACAATTCAGCAATGACAGCAGGTAATCAAGAAGATAGGGATACATCTACTGATGGAAAAATCGGCATCATGGATCTTGGAGCAAAAAAAAGCATTGTAAATGTGCTTGAGGACCATGATTACAAAGTTGTTATGATTTCACCTACAACAATGTCAGATGAGATATTGAAGATGAACTTAAGAGGCCTTTTAATTTCGAATGGACCAGGAGATCCAAGATCATTGCTAACAGTGATAAATACAATAAAAGAACTCATTGGAAAACTTCCAATATTTGGGATTTGTCTTGGTCATCAGATCCTTGGTTTAGCTTGTGGTCTTAAAGTTAAAAAAATGCAATTTGGTCATCATGGTTCAAATCATCCAGTAGAAATAGATGGAGTAAAGAAAGCCCTGATAACTGCTCAAAACCATGGTTTTTCTATTGAGGAATTTGGAGATAGTTATAAACATAAAAATTTTGGAAATATAAATGTTTTTGCAAAAAATTTGAATGATGGATCAAACGAGGGAATTAGTCTTTGGGACTCTATGGCTTATTCTGTTCAATTTCACCCAGAATCTGGCCCTGGCACAACTGATGGCCTACAAATTTTTAATCCTTTTTTTGAAATGATAGAGAATAACTATGCCAAAAAATAAAGATATCAAAAGCATTTTGATAATTGGATCAGGGCCAATTGTCATTGGTCAAGCTTGTGAGTTTGATTACTCAGGATCTCAAGCAGCAAAAGCACTTAAAAAAGATGGATATCGAGTGATACTCGTAAATTCAAATCCTGCAACTATCATGACGGATCCAGAAATGGCGGATGCAACATATATTGAGCCTCTGACCTTTAATTATTTAAAAAGAATAATTGAAATAGAAAAACCGGATGCAGTGCTTCCAACACTTGGAGGACAAACTGCTCTTAACTTATCCATGGAACTCGAACAAAATGATGTTTTGAAAGAAAATAATGTAGTGCTTTTGGGAGCATCTGCCAATGCTATAGAGATTGCAGAAAACCGTTGGAAATTCAAAGAAGCAATGGACAGTGTTGGAATCAAAACACTTAAGGCCACTTATGCTAAAACTTTTGAAGAAGGAATGAATGCAAGCACAGAAATAGGTTTTCCATTAATGCTAAGACCATCTTTTATTCTTGGAGGAGGTGGTACAAGCGTTGTAAATAATGAAGAAGATTTTCAATCAAAACTAAATGACGCGTTTAATGCATCTCCTACTCAGGAAGTTTTAATTGAAGAATCAATATATGGATGGAAAGAGTTCGAACTAGAAGTAATGAGAGATAGTGATGGTAACGGTGTAATTGTTTGTGGAATAGAAAATTTTGATCCTATGGGTATTCATACAGGAGATTCAATTACTGTTGCCCCTATTCAAACCTTATCTGATAAAGAGTATCAAATTATGAGAGATGAGGCGTTGCTTTGTCTAGATACAATTGGAATAGCAACTGGTGGTAGCAATGTACAATTTGCTGTGAATCCAAAAAATGGTGATCGAAGAATAATTGAAATGAATCCGAGGGTTTCACGATCATCTGCTCTTGCTTCAAAAGCAACTGGATTTCCAATAGCAAAGTTCGCTGCTTTATTAGCAGTAGGCTATAACTTAACTGAACTTGAAAATGATATTACTGGAACAACCCCTGCAAGTTTTGAGCCGGTACAAGATTATGTGGTAGTAAAAATTCCTAGATTTGATTTCCCAAAATTTCCATCAACTGACGATATTTTAGGTACATCAATGCAAAGCATTGGTGAAGTAATGTCAATTGCTTCAACTTTTACTGAAAGCTTAACTAAAGCAATTAGATCCCTTGAAATAGGAAAATCAGGTATAAGAAATATAGATAATAGATTTATAGGAATGCCAAAAGAAATTTTACAAGATGAAATTAGAACACCCAGACCCAGAAGAATATTTGCAATTCTTGAAGCAATTAGAAGGAACTGGCCACTTGAAGACATAGTAAAAATATCTTCTGTGGATATATGGTTCTTACAAGAAATTGAAAAAAGCTTTAATGTGGATCCAATAAATACACCATCCTCTGTATTAAAGATGCTTGGATGGACTGAAGAAGATCTTGATAATAAAGAGTCAAAAAATGAATTAGAAAATAATAGAGTTTATAAGCTAGTTGATACATGTTCAGCTGAGTTTGAATCAAAAACGCCTTATTTATATTCAACTAATGGTGTAAGTAATGATGACATAACTACTAAAAAAAAGAAGGTAGTAGTTATTGGATCAGGGCCAAATAGAATTGGCCAGGGAATTGAGTTTGATTATTGCTGTGTCCATGGAATAAGTTCGTTAAAAGAGAATGGATTTGAAGCTATAATGATCAACTCAAACCCTGAAACTGTTTCAACAGATTACGATACCGCAGACAAACTTTATTTTGAGCCTCTTACATGGCGAGAAGTCAAATCTGTATTAAACAGAGAAAAACCAGATTCTGTGATCATTCAACTTGGAGGACAAACTCCATTGAAATTGGCAGAGAATATATCCAAAGAAGGCTTTAATATTGCTGGTTCGTCATTAGATGTAATCGATAAAACAGAAGACAGAGATCTGTTTCAAAAATTATGTTTAGGACAAGATATAAGACAGCCAAAATCTAAAATTGCAAAAAATGAGAATGAGTTAGTTAAGGCTGTAAAAGAAATAGGTTTTCCAGTCTTGTTAAGGCCTAGTTATGTTTTAGGGGGAAGAGCAATGAGGGTTGTTCAGACTAATGAAGAACTAGAAAATTATCTTGATATATTAGCAAGTGCAGATGAAGATGGTAATCCATTTAAATCTGGTCCCCTTTTGGTTGATCAATTTTTAACGGACACTATTGAAATTGATGTGGATTTAATTTCTGATGGTAAGGAAGTTTATATTGCTGGAATTCTAGAACATCTTGAACCTGCTGGTGTACATAGTGGTGATTCAACTGCAGTCATCCCACCTTTTAGTATTAATGATGAGATTTTGAGAGAGATTGAAGAAAAAAGTAAAAAGCTTGCTTTAGGTTTAAATGTAAAGGGACTGCTTAATATTCAATTTGCAATTAAAGATGAGGAGTTGTTTATTCTAGAAGCAAATCCTAGAGCTTCTAGAACAATGCCCTTTGTTGCAAAAGTAACAGGTAACCAAATTATTAAAGCAGGAACATTATTGATGCTTGGTTATTCAATTGAGGAGGTAAAAAATAAAACAAAATATTTAAGTAGTTCAACAGACAAAGTTGCTATAAAAAAAGCTATATTTCCCTGGTCCAGGTTTCCAGCTGAAGACACAATGTTAGGTCCAGAAATGAAAGCAACCGGAGAGGTATTAGGGGTTGGAAAAGAGTTTGGAACCGCATTAAATAAAGCATATGCAGCTGCAGGTGTTGAAATCAAAGATAAAGAAAAAGGACTGTTCGTAACTTTGAGTGATGATGAAAAGCCAAACTTTATTAAGACAATAAATAAATATCTTGAGCTTGGTTTTACGTTATATGCAACTGAGGGAACAGGGAAATTCCTTAAAACTAATGGAATAGATTCTGTAATTGTCGGTAAAGCAGATGATTCTGGACAAACTTCATTAACGATAATTAAAGATAAATTGGTTTCTTTAGTAATAAATACACCAACTTATGCAAATGAACTGACAGATGGTTGGAAAATTAGACGATTATCTCATGAAACTGGTGTAGCGGTTGTCTCTTCTGTAAGAGAAGCTGATGCATTCATTCAAGCATTTTTAAATCAAAATTTAGTACTAGAAGATATGGAGGTTATTCAAGATGTCAGTTAAACCAATTTTCTTTGCCCTGGATGGCAAATCACTAAAAGAATTTGAAAAGCAATTAGATATCTTAAAAGATCATATTTATGGTGTAAAAGTTGGATTAGAACTTTTTACTTCCGAAGGCCCTTCATGTGTGGAACAACTTAAGAGTGATGGGTGGGTTGTATTCTTAGATTTAAAACTACATGACATTCCAAATACTGTAGGTCAAGCTGCTACTTCAGTATCAAATATTGGAGCAGACTATTTAACTTTACATATATCATCTGGGCAAGAAGCTTTATTAGAAGCTGTAAATAAAAAAAGTAAAGATTTAAATCTTCTTGGAGTCAGTAGTGCTCTAACAAGTAAAGCAGTTGATTCAAGTACAAGCAAGATTGTAGAAAACGAGTTTCAAATAGCAAAGGACTCAAATTTAGAAGGCGTAATTTGTCCAGCATCTGAAATTGCTAATACAACAAATTTATTTGATCTAATTGTTACACCAGGCATTAGATTAGAAAATGATTTACGTGGAGATCAAAAAAATATAACTACTCCTAAAAAAGCTATCGAGCTTGGAGCAAAATATATTGTTATGGGACGATCAATTAAAAATAATCCTTCAATGGTAATAAATGAATTAGAAGTATGAATAAATTTATTGCAGCACCTTTTGGAAACTACATAAAGACTAGAAATACTATTTCAGTATCTGGAAGTTGGACCGTTGAAAAAAGAACAGGTCGAATTGTTCAAATAGTAAAAACTTTACGATATACAAAACGTGGATGGGTTAACAAAATTGGTTTAAGAAATCCTGGTTTAACAATTGGGCTTCCTAAACATAAGACTAGTGAAGTCTTTTCAATTGCAGGAATAGAAAAAGATGACTGGAGATTATTTGCAGAAAAAATACCAAATGATTTCAATATTGAAGTCAATATGTCATGTCCAAATATTGATGCACATTACACTGACGGAATTGAAGATTTTGAGCCAGATACAAGAAACTGGTACATAGGAAAAATTTCGCCACTTACTACTTTTCAGGAATTGGATGAGTACATCAACAAATTTAGATTCAAACAGATTCATGCATGCAATACATTGCCAGTAGATAAAGGAGGGCTAAGTGGTAAAGAGTTGATCCCATATACTTCAAAGTTTGTTAAACACATTAAAGATTCTTATCCTGATATTGAAGTTATTGCAGGTGGAGGTATTGATTCTGTAAAAGATATAGAGTACTATAAAAATATTGGTGCCGATCATATTAGTTTGGGTACTGTTTGTTTCAATCCACTAAAATTAAGGAAGTTAATATGAATTTATTTATTAAAGAAGATTTCATCTCTCATGCTGGCTTACCACTTACATGGAAAGTGGAATGTGATGCACTAGATGAAAATGACTACGAAGCATTGGCAAAAATAGTTAGTGAGAAAATGACTTTTAGAGATGTCAAAGGTATTCCACGTGGCGGTATACCGTTTGAAAAAGCATTAAAACCTTACTGTTCAAATAATGATACAGATCCATTACTAATTTGTGATGATGTATATACAACTGGTACTTCTATGAGAGAAGTCTATGAAGATGGAGCATTAGGTATTGTTGTATTTGCTAGAAATGAAATTCAAGATGACTGGGTAAAAGCAATTTGGCAGTTATCAATATAAAGATGATAGAAAATAAGTATGCCTCAGCTTTAGATGGTCTTGAAATAGAAGATCCAGTAGAAAGCTTTTTTGATTTCTGTAAGGAACGAGAAAATATAAGAATTTCAAGAGAAAATGGTGAAGATTTCCCATGGAGTAAAGATGAAATTTTTCAAAATGGAAGGTTCTTGAATGTATTCAGAGAAGATGATCGAGTTAGTAAATCAATTATTAAATTTGCGGGTAATTTAAATGAAGAGCCATCAAAACTAATTAACGCTATATTTTTTGCAAGGTGGTGCAATAGGCAAGAAGTTTTAGATGCTTTAACGCCCAGTGATTTAAATAATCCTGAAAACTTAAAAAATAAATTAGAAAGTATTGATTCATGGTGTAATGAAACTGCATATCCAGTTGAACCAGTTACATGGGGAGGTAAACAATACTCAAGAATTGATGCTGCAACTAAATTATTTTATGAGGTGCAAGAGTCTTTATTAAATATTCTTGAATCATCAAACATGAGTGTGATTAATGCAACCAACAACATAAATAAAGAATTTCAAATGCAAAATGATTTTCCAATTTTCATGGCAGTTATTGATATTGCTTGGTTTAGACCCGATATTATTCCAATTGAAAGTGAGGTTCCTACAGGAATAGGTGCTGTTGCTTATCTAGATAGATTACAAAATCATCTTGGTTTAAGTTCCCACCAAGAAGTTGGTGAAAAAATGATTGAACTACAAAAAACATACTGGCCTGAAGCAAAACGTGGTTTTAATCCAATAGATATAGAATATTTAGCCTGTGAATGTAGAAAATACTATAGCTATATAAATGGGACGAAGGTTTTTGAAGGTAAAAACAAATTTATACCTTAATTAGCTAAGTTTATTAATTCTATTTATGTATCTTTCCTCATTTAAAAAAGAGGAATTTAAAAATGACTCAGTTATTTCTTTTGCAGCCTCAATATCTAGATTTTCCGAACCGAGACATAGAACATTTACATCATTGTGCTCAACAGATTGAATAGCAGTTTTTACATTAGTGACATTAGAAGCTCTTATACCTTTTACTTTATTTGCTGCAATAGACATTCCAACACCTGTCCCACAGATTAAGACTCCCTTTGTGTCCTCATTATCCAAAACAAAATCAGATACTTTCGTTGCATAATCTGGAAAATCACAAGGTTCCAAACTATCAGTTCCAAAGTCCTCAATTTCAAGATCAGAAGATAAAGATTCTATTAGTAATTGTTTTAATTCAAAACCAGCATGATCAGAGGCAATAGCGATTTTATTAACCACTAGATAAGCTTCTCTATATCCAAAAGATCATCAATATCACCCTCTGACATTAATTCCTTGCTAAGCAATACATCTTTTATTGTTAATCCATTTTCCATAGCTTCTTTAGCCAATTCAGCAGCAACATCATACCCAAGCTTTGGTACAAGTGCTGTAACTAGGATTGAGTTTTTTTGAGTATCTTCGTTTAGCTTTTCAGTATTTGCTTCTAAGTCTTTAATTAGTTTTTCCCCAAACACACACACTCCAGTGGTGAGTAAAGCAATGCTTTCAAGTAGATTGTGAGCCATTACAGGAAGCATTGTGTTGAGCTCAAAATTGCCATTCGCTGATGAAAACGTAATGGTTGTATCGTTTCCAATAACTTGAGCTGATACCTGCATCATCATTTCAGGTATTACAGGATTTACTTTTCCTGGCATTATTGATGATCCTGGTTGCAAAGCAGGGATCTTCAAATCTCCTAATCCAGACACTGGTCCACTACCCATCCATCTAATATCATTTGCAATTTTAAAGAGCGATACTGCAAGTGCCTTCAAAGCACTTGATAAATGAACCACTTCTTCTCTTGATCCTTGTCTTGTGAAATGATTTTCAACTTCTTTAAAAGGTATACCAATTGATGACTGAAGTTCATTTGCAACATCGGCCCCAAAATTATTAGGAGCGTTTATTCCAGTACCGACAGCGGTCCCCCCAATTGCTAATTTCTGAACATTATCTAAAGAGGCTTTAATGTCCCCCATTCTTTCATTAATAAGGTCAGCATATCCAGAAAATTCTTGGCCTAAACTAACAGGTGTAGCATCCATTAAATGAGTTCTTCCATTTTTATAGACTTTCTCCCACTGTTTTGCCTTTTCATTAAGTAATGAAATAAGATTACTTAATTCAGGGATGAGCCCTTCAGTAACATCTATTACAGCAGCTACATTTGTAGCTGTTGGAATGACATCATTTGATGATTGACTCATGTTAACGTGGTCGTTTGGATGTATTGATTCACCAGTTTTATCAGATGCTATTTTTGCAATAATTTCGTTTGCATTCATATTTGTGGAAGTACCTGATCCTGTCTGAAAAATATCGACTACAAAATCTTTGTCGTGATTGCCAGATATTACTTCCTGAGCACCGTCAATAATTGCAGTTGCAATTTTTTTATCTAATAATTGGTTATTTTGATTTACTACAGCACAAGCTTTTTTAATTTCGCCCAGCGCTCTAATAAATGATCTAGAGAATTTTAAATCTGAAATTGGAAAGTTTTCAATTGCTCTTGCAGTTGAAGCTCCGTACATTGCGTCAATAGGTACTTCAAATTCACCCATTGAGTCTTTTTCTATTCTTGTTTCTTTTTTATTCAATTTTCTTCCTGATATTGAGTGTATCCACCAGAATCAACTTCTTCAATCAATTCATTTGAACCTGATTTAACGATTTTTCCGTTAACAACAATATGGACTTTATCAACATCAAGATATTTAAGTATTCTGCTGTAGTGAGTTACAAGAATATATGAAGTATTCTCATCTCTATTCTCATTGATTAATGTTGCAACAGATTTAATTGCATCAATATCTAAACCTGAATCTATTTCATCAAGAAGGGCAAGAGATGGCTTCATTAAGGACAATTGAAACAGTTCTGATCTTTTTTTCTCTCCTCCAGATAGATCAACGTTTACGTCGCGATCTAAAAACTCATCTAAATTAAATCTTTTAGAAAGCTCTATAAGTTCAGCCTCATCAATGTCTCCTAAAAATGATTGAATAAACTCACGAAGAGTTACTCCTGGTAGTCCAACAGGATATTGAAATGATTGAAAAATTCCTTTTTGAGCCCTATCGAATTGAGGAATAGATAAAACATCTTCACCATTTAAAGTGACAGCACCCTCGTTTTTATAATCAGTATTACCCATCAACACATGACATAAAGTTGACTTACCTGAACCATTTGGACCCATTACTGCATGTAATTCTCCATCACCAATTTCAAGATCAATTCCTTTAAGTATTTCTACTTCACCTATGGAAGCTTTTAGATTTTTGACTTTAAGCATTTTCTTCCATCTCTAAATAAATTGTTTCATCTTCGATTGAAATAGCATAAGTTGCAACCGGCCTTGTTGCAGGTAAAGTAACCGCTTCACCTGTTTTTAAATCGAACTCTGCTCCATGAAGTGGACATTCAATTTTGCAGTCGAAAACTTCTCCTTCTGCTAATGAGGCTTCTGCATGTGAACACATATCATCAATTGCATAAAATTCCCCTTCAACATTAAAAATTGAAATATCTTTATCTCCTACATTTACTGTTTTTACAGAGTTTTCATTTATTTCTGATATATTGACTGTTTTAACTTTCATTAGATTTTCTCTCTAGAATGTTTTCATATTTTTGGGATAGAATATCGGCAACTTCATCATGAATAATTTCCCAAGCATCCTCATTAATTACTTCGTTGAAAAAACCCTTGATTAGTAATTTTTCTGCATCCTCTTTATTTATTCCACGTGACATTACATAGTGATAAAGGTCTTCATCAATTGGACCTACAGAAGATCCATGACCACAAATTACATCGTCACAGAGAATTTCTAAATTGGGTACAGATTGAGCTGAGGCTTTTTCGGTTAATATAATATTTCTATTCTCTTGTTGAGATTCAGTTTTAACTGCACCTTCACCAATATGAATTGTCCCAGTAAAAATTGAAGAACTTTTATCACCAAGAACCCCTTTTGTAATCATATTTGATGTTGTGCTTTTTCCAAGATGGTTAACAAACACTCTTGTGTCATGAATTTGACTATTTTCACCAAAATAAACACCGTCAATTTCAAATCCTGAACCATTTCCAAGTAAATCTATGTCTAGTCGTGATCGAGAGAACAATCCACCAGTGCTCACCATGTGAACTGATAGACTTGCATCATTTAGAAGCTTTGCGTAAAGATTGTTGATAAGGCTAATTTCATTTTTTGACGTAACATTAAGGATTAATTCTAAAGATGAATTTTGATTTAAGAAAATTTCTATTGTTGGAAAGATATTTCCACGAACCAGGTCACCAAAATTTAAAAGTAATTTTCCTGATTTATTTTTTTCCATATTAATTCCCAAATATGGAACAGCTGTATCTTCAGACTGAAAATTTATTGAATAGTATTCTGGGCAGTCATCTTTAAAATTTAATTGAAAACCACCAGTTAATTTTTCAAACTGTTCAACTGAAAATCTATCAAAGGGTCTTTTAATGGATTCATCAATGGTTGATTTTGTAATTTTCTCAAGATCTGTTGCTTCAACACTTTTATCTTCGGTATTTATAACAAATTCATGACAATTTGAGTCAATATTAAATATTTCATTTTTTTGAATTTCTGAAGGTTTTCCTACCTCAAATTCATTAACTGTGAAAACATTTTTTCCAGTATATTTCCAGTCTTCGTTTTTGACAGAAATTTCAGGTAAATCTTTTGATGTTTTTTTTGCTAAATTTTTTTCAACTAGTTTTGTATTCAAATGACTTCCTATGCAATTAACCTACAGCACCGGCCTCAATCATATTGAGCTCGATTAATTTGTTAAATTCCATTGCATATTCCATTGGAAGTGTTTTTGTAAACTCTTCAACAAAGCCAGCAACTATCATTGATGTTGCTTCTTCTTCAGAAAGTCCCCTACTCATTAAGTAAAAAAGTTGATCTTCTCCAACTTTGGAAACTGTCGCCTCATGCCCTATTTCTGCTGAGGACTCTTCAATCTCCATGTAAGGATATGTGTCTGATCTTGATTCATCATCTAAAATTAGTGCGTCGCATCTAACAAAGCTTTTCGCTGTTTCAGCTCCATCTTCAACTTTTACAAGTCCTCGATAAGCTCCTCTTCCACCACCTTTTGAAACTGACTTTGATGTAATCAAAGATGTTGTATCGGGAGCAAGATGAACCATTTTTGCTCCTGTATCTTGATGTTGACCTGAATTTGCAAAGGCTACCGATAGTACTTCACCATGAGCACCTGGTTCCATTAAATAAACCGAAGGATATTTAACTGTTAATCCTGAACCAAGATTTGCGTCTATCCACTCCATGGTTGCATTTCCATAAGCTTGTGCTCTCTTTGTTACCAAGTTATAAACATCATTTGACCAGTTTTGAATTGTTGTATATCTACAAGTTCCTGAAGCTTTGACAACAATCTCAACGACTGCAGAATGTAATGCGTCAGTTGTGTACACAGGGGCTGAACAGCCTTCGATGTAATGTACAGAGGCTCCCTCATCTACAAGAATTAAGGTTCTTTCAAATTGACCCATATTTTCAGCATTAATTCTGAAATATGCCTGCAGAGGATCTTCGACATGAACACCTTTTGGAACATATATAAATGAACCGCCTGACCATACAGCTGAATTTAGTGCAGCAAATTTATTGTCACCCGGAGGAATGACTGTTCCAAAGTATTCTTGAACTAATTCTGGATATTCTCGAACTGCTGTATCCATATCACAAAACAGTACACCTAATTTTTCCAGATCTTCTCTATTTTTATGATAAACAACTTCACTTTCGTATTGGGCAGTTACTCCAGCAAGATAAGTTCTTTCTGCCTCTGGTATACCCAGTTTTTCATAAGTTTCTTTTATTTCCTCTGGAACTTCATCCCATGAATCTGCTTGGTTTTCTGTTGGTTTTATGTAGTAATAAATATCGTCGAAATCTAATTGGCTTAATTTTTCTTTTGCAACCCACTCTGGCATTGGCTTATCAAGAAACCTTTTATATGCTTTTAATCTAAATTCCAGCATCCATTCTGGCTCTTCTTTAATTTCGGACATTTTTCTTATAATGTCTTCGTTTAAACCTTTTTCAGGCTTAAACACATTTTTTTCAGGGTCAGACCACCCTAAAGAGTATTTCCCAATATCAATATTTACGTCAGTCATAATTTAATTCTAGTAAAGCTTCGTTTCAATAATAAGAGCTATATATATAGTTTTCTCATATTGTTAATTAAACTTTAATAGATGCCTGTTATATGTGTAAACCCTTCAAATAGCTCGGACAAGGAAATTGTTGATGGTCTTTCTAAGCAAAACGAGGATTTACGACTATTTTTATCAGATAAATTAGAAGATTCATTTAGGTCATCGCTTCCAGGTAAAAAAGCAATAGGAGATATATTAGACGATACTCACATATCAACGGCCTCAAGCGGTGCATTTTGTGGAGTATTCTTCGAAGATAAGGATGCAAAACTTAGAAGTATTTTTATAAATGCTATTGAAGATAGTTCTTTAAAAAGAATTATCTGGTTATCTCAAAGTGACCCAGATGAAAAGATATTAAATCTAAAAAACTTAGCATACTTACAACATGAAGATTATAAAAATCTTATTGAAAACGTACTTGAGTTAGAGAGCCAAGAAGAGATAGATTTTGGCCATAAACAGATAAGCAAGGATTAAAAATGTCAAAAGAATCTGTTTTTAAAGAAGGGTCGGGATCTAGAAAAGGTTTCGTCTCTAAATTTCAAACAGAAAATAATCTTGATATGCAAACAGAAAATAACATATCAAAAATCCGAAATAAAATATTTAATAAAAGCTCAGAAAATATGAGTGAGCTCGTTGACAATTGTATCTCACTGACCGTAACTTCACCTCCATATAATGTAGGCAAGTTGAGCGATCTTGATCTTGATGATAAAAAATATTGGAAGATGATGAAATCTTGTTTTGAAGAAGTTTACAGAGTAACTGAATCTGGGGGTCGTTTAGTTGTAAATGTTGCAAATCTTGGAAGAAAACCATATATTCCATTTTCTAATCAATTCACAGAACTACTTTTAAATTTGGGTTTTATTATGCGTGGAGAAATTATTTGGCAAAAATCAAAGGGTGCAAATGCAAATTTTGCATGGGGTAGTTGGCTGTCAGCATCAAACCCAGTAATACGTGATCTTCATGAGTATTGCTTAGTGTTCTCAAAAGAGTCAATGAATAGAAACAAAGAAGGAGAATCAACAATTGAAAAAGAAGAGTTTATGGACTCTACTCTCTCAATATGGAATATTCTTCCTGCAAAAGCTAAAAAAATTGGTCATCCTGCTCCATTCCCAGAAGAGTTGGTTGAACGATTTATTAATCTTTATTCTTATAAAAATGAAATTATTCTTGATCCTTTTTTTGGAAGTGGAACTACAGGGCTAGCAGCAAAAAATTTAGAAAGAGATTATATAGGCTATGAAGCAAATAGTGATTACTGTGATCTTGCTAAAAAAAGAATTAACTCTCGTTAACTAGATTCCAAGCAGAAAAAAGATCTTTGTACGTCTGATTATCTTTTAATAAATTTTCATGACTATCAAATCCAGTTAAATTACCATTTTCCATGACTATAATTTTTTCTGCATTAAGTACAGTTTCAAGTCTGTGTGCAATAACTATTGATGTCTGAAATGTTAAAAGTTTTTCAGTTGCATCAAGTATCGATGATTCAGATTCTATATCTAAATTTGCAGTAGCTTCATCAAAGACAATAATTTTTCTTTTTGCTAAAACTGCTCTTAATAAAGCAACAAATTGTCTTTCACCGGCTGATATATTTCCACCTCGTTCACCTACCTCTTGATCTAATTTTTTCTCATATCTATCAAACCAGTCAAGAACACCAATTGATGCAAGTTCTTCTTCTAACGAGGTAACATCTGGCTGTGAATAATTTAAATTTTCTCTGATTGTTCCTCTGAATAAAAAGCTCTCTTGTGGAACAAATGCAACATTGTTTCTAACCCATTCTTCATCAACTTCTTTAGAGTCAATTCCAAAATATTTCATTGCTCCACCAGTAGGTAAATAAAATCGAAGGATTAATTTAGCAATCGTACTTTTTCCTGCACCAGTCTCTCCAACTATTGCAATTTTTTCTCCTTTATTAATAGAAAAAGATACTTCATGTAATACGTTTTCTCTTCCATATGAAAATTTAACATTGTCAAACTCGACAGCATTTTCAGGAGAAGTATCTGGAAATTTTTCCCCTTTCTTACTTAAATTGGGTTGTTCATCAAGAATTGAAAAAACTTTCTTCATAGATGAGCCAGCAGATCTTAAAGTATCGTAGTTAAAAGACAATTGAATTAACGGATCAAAAAAGTAGTTTAAATAAAATAAAAGAGCAACCAATTCGCCAACAGAGAGTGTTCCCTCAGATATTCTTTGTGAGCCAAACCACAATACAGTAGCAATAGAGGAAACCCTGGTGAATTCAAGAAATGGAAAGTAAACAGCAATATTTCTTGCTGATCTCATATTTGCTTTGAAATGTTCTTTATTTACTTTTTTAAATCTTTTTATTTGGGTATCTTCATCTGTATAAGCTTGAATTACTCTAACTCCCGATATACCTTCTTGTAATGAAGAAAGTACCTGTCCTATCCATTCTCTAACTTCCCAATAGGTAGTATCTGCATAATTTCTGAATATTTTTGTAGCAATAGCCAATATTGGCATAACAACAAAAGCTAATATTGAAAGTTGCACATCGACAATAAATACAGCTATTACAGCACCAAATATTGTTAACAAAGCAGTTAACACACTACTTGCACCTTCTTTTGCAAATTCAGTCAAGCTTTGCATATCAGATGTTAATCTTGCTACTAAAACTCCTGTCTTATTTTTTTCAAAATAATTTATATCAAGAGATGACATATGCCTAAATAATTTCTCCCTCACCCTTTTTACATATGTCTCGCCAACCATACCGATATAAAGTAGAGCTTGACTTGTTACAAAATATAACAAAACAAGAGTTAGAAAGTAGTAAAGGGATTGTTGTAATACATATCCATAATCTGATTCTATTACACCACCATCTATTCCATTTCTTATCAAATATGGTCCAACCATTCTTATTGCTGTGGCGAATAAAGCTATTAAAGAACTTATTATGAATTTGTTTCTAACCTCAGGGACAAGTTTCAATGATCTAGAAAATGTTTTATCTTTCAATTTAGTTTTGATGCTTTCTCTTGTTCGAGAAATAAGTTTCTATAAGACTTAACTTCAGTAAGAATATCTTCATGTTTACCTTGCGCTCTAATTTTTCCATCTTCAATAAATAAGACCTCATCACAAAGCTCAATTGTGGGTACACGATTAGTAATAATTAAAGTTGTCATTTTATTCATGACTTTTTGTAGTTCATTTCTTATTTCTTCTTCTGTAGATGCATCAACCGCTGAGAGGGCATCATCAAGTATTAATATTTTAGGATTTCTAACAATTGCTCTAGCAAGTGCAATTCTTTGTCTTTGCCCTCCAGATAAACCATAACCTCTCTCACCTACTTTAGTTTCATAGGTTTCAGGCAATTGAGAAATGAATTCATGAGCTTTTGCAATGATTGCAGCCTCTTCGACTTCTTGCTGAGATGCTTCAATTGATCCAATTGCAATGTTGTCTTTGGCAGAATTTGAAAATAAAAAACTTTCTTCAAAAGCTAAACTTACATTATTTCTTAAATCATCAAGTTTAATTTTTTTAATATCAACATTATCAATTTTTATTGTTCCAGATTTGACATCATAGAGCCTTGGAAGAAGATATGACAAAGTTGATTTTCCAGATCCAGTTGCTCCAACAATAGCAATAGTTTTTTGCCCTTCTACTTTGAACGAAAGTTCATTGAAAATCGTATCATTTCCGTAACTAAAATCGACATTTTCAAATTCTATTGTTCCATTTCCATCAGTAGGAAATTTTACTAGGTCATCATTATTTATAATCGATGGTTGTTCATCTAATAATTCTAAAATTCTATTTCCTGCTGAGACACTTGATGGAATTTCTGATAAAAACCATGCTGTAATTCTGAGGGGCCAAATTAACAAAATTACATATTGTGTAAAAGCTATAAAATCTCCTAAAGTTATAAATTCATTTATTGCTAAATAACCACCCAATAAAAGAACTACTAATGTGATAATCATTGGTATTAATTCAAACAATGGGACAAATCTTGTTCTTAAATGTAGGAAATTTACAGATGTTTCATAAATCTTTTCAATAGATCTCTCGACCTTTATAGAAGCTTCATCTTCATTTCCAAAAGCTTTAACAACTCTGATGCCCCCAAGTTGTTCTTCAACTTCAGTCGTCATTTCTGCCTCAGCCTCTTTGACCTTCAAAGAAACTTCCATTGCTCTTGATGCAAAGTTTCCAGCTATATATAAAACTAAAGGAATTGATAGAAGAACTATTAATCCCAAAATAAAGTCAATAGAAATAAGTGTGACACTAAGTAATAATAAAAGAAAAACATTAGCTGTTGCTAAAGGAGCAATTGCAAAAGCAAGTCTTACTTGAGATGCATCACTTGATGCTCTTGCCATTAATTCGCCTGTAGGAACTTTGTCATGATATTTAAAAGCTAATCTTTGCATGTGTCCAAAAATAGTATTTCTGATCTCAGCTTCAACATTAAACGAGACTGACATACTAAAATATCTTCTTACCCCAATAGATGCAGCTCTTACATAACCAATTGCTATTAAGAAGGAAAGAAAAACAATTATAACTTGTTGATTGCTTGCAACAATTCCATCATCAACAATTCGTTTAATTAAATATGGATGAAGTATTACTAAAAAACACCAAATGATTGCTGAAAACATAGATATAAGAAAATGCTTTCTGTTATTTTTTACCTCTTCAATATAAAATCTTAAAGCTTTCTTAAATTCAGGAGTTTTAAACACATCAAACATACTTAACAATATTAAATGGATAACAAATAAACAGTAAGGACTTTGTGCATTATTTCACAAGCATATTAGTCTTTGAACAATGAATGATGTACTTGATAAAAAAATTGAAAATGTTTTAGATTCTGCTGACAGAATGTTCATAGCAACTAGTGTTGGTGGAAATTCTTCAGGTGCATCAGTTTTCTATGCTCGTGATGGTGAAGATCTTGTATTTTTTACCTTTAACCCGACAAGAAAAGCAGAACAAATTCGTTTAAATCCAAGAGTGCACGTAGTTATATGGCCAAAAGGACAAGAAGGCATAAAAGGCCTTCAGATTGATGGTGAGTGTTACAAAATAAAAGATGAACAAGAGAAAGAAAAAGCCTACGAAATGGTTTTATCAACAACTGAGGCATTCAAAGAATATATGGAAGATGACTTTTTAAAAGAAAATGATGTTGTTGGTTATTACCGCATCAAGCCAACAACAATAAAATATGTAGATTTTTATCAAGAAGAACAATTTGAGTGGAGAACATATCCAGCTAATAAAACTTCAGCTGTAAAATTTACTTTTAAACTTGCGTTGAAAAGAGTTGGCCTGTGGCTACGTACTGTAAGAGCCCCCTTTCTCACTGCAACTATTGCACCTATATTAATTGGTGCATCCGTTGCCTGGAATGATCTGAAATCAGAAAATTTAAACAGTGAGTGGTCATGGAATATGTTTTGGCTTGTACTTGGTGGTGCATGTTTAGCACAGATAGCAACAAACGCCTCAAATGATTATTTCGACCATACATCTAGTGCTGATGAAATAAATAAAGTTGCTAGTCCATTCAATGGAGGTAGTAGAGTAATTCAGGTTGGTTTAATGACTCCTGGACAAGTTTTGATTACGGCCTTAGTAAGTATTCTTGGAACGATCGGTATAGGACTTTATATTAATCAACAAATAAGTGGTTATATATTTGGAAATACACCTATATTGTGGACCGGAATTCTTGGAACTTTTCTGGCACTAGGGTATACAGGAGATCCTGTGAGGCTTGGTTATAAAGGTTTTGGAGAAATTGCAATAGCTCTTGGATTTGGTCCTGTGATGGTAATGGGAGCACACTATGTTCTGACATTTCCTATGCATAATAATGATTTAGCATTATGGAACTGGGCTGAAGCATTAATTGCTTCAATACCAATTGCACTATTAGTAATGCTTATAGTTTGGATAAATCAGTTTCAAGATGCGCCCTCAGACGCTGCAGTTGGCAAAAATACCTGGGTAGTTAGAACAGCAATAAATGACGGTTGGATGAGACTTGAAAAACCATTATCTTTATACAAACAGTTTATGGTCGAAGCATTTATCTCTGTTGCATTAATTGGTATCCTAAG
Source organism: uncultured Candidatus Actinomarina sp. (assembly GCA_902519845.1). GTDB lineage: Bacteria > Actinomycetota > Acidimicrobiia > Actinomarinales > Actinomarinaceae > Actinomarina. The sequence goes on from CABYLQ010000003.1 coordinate 52,374, forward strand.
CTTTTTTACTGAATTTGGAACTGTTTATGCTTTCATTGCTTTGATGCCTTTGGCATTAGTTTGGAAAGCATTCAAAATGGCTGATGAGTGGATGATTAAATGGAACAATCCTGATGCTGATAGACAAAAAGTACCTTATGAATTATTGCTTGTAAATGTCTCAACTATTGGCATACACTTTCTAACTGGATTACTACTTGCTGTTGCCTATCTAATTTAATTGAACAAATCTGCAAACTTTTCAAACATTCATAAATTTTATGACTTTATCAATTCATTGATAACATTTGGATTTGATAAATTATGGCGTCGTCAAGCTGCCGCAAATCTTAAACAAGGAAATGTCCTTGATCTTGGTAGTGGTACTGGAGCATCATATGAGGATCTCAAAAGATTTGATGTTGTAGCTCTTGATCCTGATGAAAATATGTTGTCGTTAAATAAATTTCAAAACAAAGTAGTCGGTATAAGTGAAAATTTACCATTCGATAATAACTCCTTTGACAATATTTTTTGTTGTTTCGTATTAAGAAATGTTGACAATATTGAGAAGACTTTTAGTGAAGTTTCAAGAGTTTTAAAAAAAGATGGAAAATTTATATTACTAGATATGTCAAGACCTCGTAATAATATCCTTAAACGATTTCATAAAATTGGGACTTACCTCGTTTTGCATTTGATTGGATTGATTACATTTAATCTGAAAGAATACAGATTTTTACACTTTTCCTTAGATAAGCTTCCACCACCTGAAGATTTGTTAGTTGATATAAATCTAGAAAAAAAGATGTTAAAAAGAACTGGCCTTTTTGGGTTTGTTTATTTGGGAGTTTTTGAAAATAATAATTAAATTATTGATTAGCAAGTTGAACAAGAAGAGCTCCAACCATATCCTCTGGCAGGTTTCCTGTTCTTCTAGCAATCACATTGAGGTCTTTATCTAGAAAGACCCAATAAGGAAATGCATTAAGTCCGTATGCTTCACCAATTTCACGATCTAAATCATAAATTTGGGTTTCACTCCAACCCTCACGTAATAACCATTCTTGAGGAGGATAGTTATCTCGTCCTCTATCAATAGATGTAGCAACTGCTATAACATCGATTCCTGGTGGAACGCCATTTGAATCAATAAAACTTTGAACTACGGGAACTTCTCGCTGACAATGAGGACACCAGTGAGCTAAAAACAATAATGCTTTAGAATTTCCGTTTTTTTCTAAATTAAAAATTTCTGAATTTTGATCTGGTGCTGAAAATGTAGGTGCCGAAAGCCCAAGTGCAATGTTGTCATCATTTTCTCCAGCATATTGAGGAAGAGATTCTCCATCAACATTGATCTCACCCTCAGGGAGCCCAGCAGCTACTGGTTCAGAACTTAAAGTAACACCAATTGCAATAGCAAGGCCTAGAACAAGAACAACAGCTCCAGCGATAATGAAATTTTTATTCAACTAATTCCTTTCTTGCAAAATCATAGTACAGCAAAGATACAAATATCGTTAAAAATCCTGTTCCGGCCATTACAGGAATACTTATAAATCCAAAAATATCAACATATTTTAAATCACAGGGAACATCTACAGCGCAGGTTCCACCGCCTCCTCCACCATTTTGTAAAAAAATATGATAAATACTAACAAGTACACCAATTATACTTATATACCCAACTCTAAAAAATGGTCGCTTTACAAGTGATATGAGTAATGCAATTGTAATTGGATACATTAAGTATCTCTGATACCAGCAAAATCTACATGGAATAAAACCAACTACTTCTGAATAGACAATGCTTCCAATTGAAGAAAAGATAGCAACGGAAATTGCAAAATTTAGAAACTGGTCAGTAACAATTTTTGTAAAAGTTTTTTTAGAAAAATAAAGATAAAGTATTGCTGCAGAGGACACCCAGGCCACAAACGTAAGAAATCCAAAAAAAGTATTTAGTAAAATTGTGAGATTCATTAAATCCATATAAAAATTTTACCCTACAAAAAATGATAGGCGACATTCGTCGCCTATCATTAAAATTTTATTCGAAAAAGTTACGAAACTTTTTCTCCTGACTGAACTCGAGCCATTTGTAGTACTAATACACCAAGACCGACTTTATTAATTATGTCAGCAATTGTGTATAGAACTTCACGAATAGCATCGAAGTCTCCAACTACAGGTGCAATATATCCTAACGGATAGATTATCCAACCTACAAGGATTAGATTCTTAATGTTTTCAAAAGCTACTGCTTGATCACCTTTAAGACCTTCTCCTTCAGCTTGAAGATTTCTCATTAGCCAGACGTAAGTTGCCATAGCAATTACAAATCCTGTCCAATATTCGTTGCTTCCTGCGGCTGATGTTTCTCCGTAGTATCCTGCACCAATCATTACTGTTGCTGCAATTCCCCAGTTACGGACTGCCTCATTGTATGCGGCACCCTTTCTTGTAACGGCTAGGACTTCTACGAACATCAAAGGAACAGTTAAGACCCAGTCAACGTATCTTAACCCTGTATCGTATGATCCACTCTCCCAAGATGCTCCCATCTTCTGATAGTGATACCATGCAATACCACAGACAAGTGCAGAAATATATACACCACGTCTATGTTCTGGTTTTACCTCTCTTGATGAAGCAAGTAAAAATACTGTTCCTGCAAGCATTCCTACAGTTGCTACCATAAAGAGACGATATGTTAGTTCTTCCATTTAGAAGTACTCCTTTTTTTTATTTATTGTGAAACGTTCACATAACAAATGTACCATCCTTGTGCAATAATTTAAAAATTAAAAACAATTTTTAGATTATTTTTGTAACTTTATTTGCAAAAAATAGTAGTTATGCTTTTATTTCTTGGTTCCATTTTTCTAAATAAGGTTTTAGATTAAATTTAGTGGCTGTTGATTTTGATGTCATATAACGAATTTTTCCATATATTGGCCTTTCAGGTCCCCAAGCTCTATCATATCTTCCCAGAATCCAAAATACACCAGAATAGGAATTTGGATCTCTTCCATCAAGAGCAAAACGATCATTAAGATCAATTAAATAAGAAAGGGCGATCTGAGGATTTGGAGTCCACTCAAGAATTTTTTTTCCCCACAACATTCTGAGGTAGTTATGAATCCTACCTTCAAGTCTTAGCTGATTTTGTGCAGCATTCCAGATCTCGTCATGAGTTTCTCCATTTGTAAGTTCCGCTAAATCATATATGTGTTCTCTTTCATCATTCGTATGTTCATCTAATGTTTTAATAGCCCATTCAGGAAGAGACTGATATTGGTCATAGTTAGCACGCTTAACGCATGTATGATAACCAAGTTCTCTCCAAGTAATTAATTCATCAAAAAAACTTTCCAGATTTGATGAGCCACCCCACCAACCCTCTCTTCGACCAACAAAATTCGGATCAATATTTTCTACAGACCAAGACTCAGTACTTATTATTTTTTCAAATACTTCAAAGGTGGATATATGTCCAAAATGGAAATACGGCGATAACTGACTACTAGCATCCTCTGAGGGATGACTTCTTCTTTTTGCATAATCGTTGAAGCCATTTTTCGTAAAATAATCTAGTCTTGATTTTGCTGCATCATAACCACCAACTATGTCACTTACTTCAACAGATTTATCAACATTTAAATTTTCTAAAAATTTATTAATGTTTATTTCATTAAAATCTACCAACTTATATTTTCCAATTACTGATTCTAAAAGTTTCTGATCAAATCGAATGTTTAAATAGTCCAATGGACTTTCTACAGGAAATTCAACAAGAAAGTCTTCAATATTTTTATGCATGAACCTTCTAAAATCATGAGCTCTGACGTATTCTTTTTCTGCAATCCTGATCGGTAGTATTCCATTTGAATCTACTAGTTCATATGTCGTATTTATATTGCCTTTTGCTTCTGCAGTCATCTGGGGAACAAAATAGGTTGGATAATCATCAGTGACTACAACAGCAGCATCCTTAGCTAAATGAAATAATAGTTTATCACTAACGCCTTTGGATTCTTCAACGTATGGAAAATAAGAAGCTTTGGAATCTTTAATTTTTTTCTGAATATCTTTTATGCCCTCTATTTCAAATTTATGTAATCTAATACTTGCCATAGGATAGTCAATAGCGATGGGCTCAAAAATAAGAAGAGGTTTTGATAATTTATTAGCCCATTCTATTGCGCGTTGAAGTGAGAAATTATAATTTACTCTTCTAAAGGCAATCATCCAATATAAAACATAGGGAGCATCCATATTTGGTTGCTCATCATTTAAAGCAGTAATTCTATTTATTGGAACTTCATGCATAGAAATATTATAAGATTGAATTCATTTTTAAATTAAATAATATATGGTTAAAATTACCTCTATATGGGAGCAATTGACATTAAATCAGCTGGAAAAATTTATCCAAATGGTACTAGAGCTTTAGAAGATGTAAGTATAACTATTAATGATGGTGAATTTGTTGTTTTAGTTGGTCCTTCAGGTTGTGGAAAAACTACTTTGCTAAGGATGGTTGCTGGTTTAGAAGACATAACTGAGGGGGAAATTGCAATTGGTGATAAAACGGTAAATGAAGTTGCACCAAAAGATCGTGATATAGCAATGGTTTTCCAAAATTATGCTTTGTATCCACATATGTCAGTTTATGACAATATGGCTTTTTCTTTAAAACTGAGAAAGCTGGCAAAAAATGAAATTGAAAAAAAAGTTAAAGATGCAGCAAAAACTTTGGAGATAAGTGAGCTATTAGATAGAAAGCCAAAAGCTTTGTCAGGTGGACAAAGACAAAGGGTCGCAATGGGAAGAGCAATTGTAAGAAATCCACAAGCATTTTTGATGGACGAGCCTCTCTCTAATCTAGATGCAAAATTAAGAGTTCAGATGCGGGCTGAATTGGGTCAACTGCATACACAGCTTCAAACAACAACTCTTTATGTTACTCATGACCAAGTTGAAGCAATGACAATGGGAGATAGAGTGGCAGTAATTAGAAAAGGTGAGCTACAACAAATAGATACACCAAGAGAAATATATTCTAACCCAAAAAATATTTTTGTAGCTGGTTTTATTGGAAGCCCTTCAATGAATTTTGTTTATACAAAAATTAAATCAACTAAAGATTCAATTGAATTAAATTTTGGAGATAATCAAATAATATATCAAGATGAAAAAATGGAAAAATTAAAATCTTTCGAGAATAAAGAAATAGTACTCGGTATCAGACCAGAAGCTTTTGAAGATGGACGTTTTGCAAACGAGTCTGATTACTCAGAAAGTATAAATGTAAAAGTATCTTTATTAGAACAACTAGGGTCTGATTCTTATGTTCACTTTTACAAAGATATAAAACCTGTTCAAACTGAAGCAATTGAAGAAATACTAGCTGATGAAGGTGAAGATATAACTGTATTGGGAGATAATACTAAATTTATAGCAAGAATTAATCCTAACTCAACAGTTACTGAAGGTGAAGAAATTGAACTTAAGATCAATCCGTCAAAACTACATTTTTTTGATCCTGAGTCAGGAGATGTAATCTAAATATTAATACTGGCTTGCTAATTCTTGGCTAATCAGGTTAATAATCAAATTACCGGATAAAATATATTTTTTTAGTGCAGTTAAAAGATGATCTGCACCAATCCTTCGCTCCATAAGTTCGGAAGCATCATATCTAAACAAATCTTCATTAAGTGCACTCCTTATGAGATTTGTTTCTTTCAAGAGCAATGGATTTTTAATTTCGTTAATGTTTGAATTTTTATTTGCAGAGATAAACATTGAATCACTGTGTGAAGTCCAGTCTTGACCAAACCCATTGCTAGTTAATGAATTAAAAACTTGTATAGATTCCTCAGATGAATTTAAGATCACTAAAGAATCACCAAGGCCAACCATTGCATTTCTATTCTTTGTGGATGGAAATTTAAAGAAATCGTAATCAGTCCCGTATGATTTATCAGAAGGAAAATACATATTTGCAAAATGTCCAGACCAGGAAAACACACACGTATTATCTCTATCAACTAAATTTCGATAATTATTTCTAAATTCTTTACTAATTATTCTTTCTTTTCCACCGTAAATAGCATGATCAATAAATATTATTTCTCCGATACTAGAAATTGATGACTTTATCTCATTATTTTTTGGGGTAATTTTTTGTTGAGACCACTTATCATAGACATTGGGCCCATATTCATGCAAAACTATATCCTCCAGCCAATTTGATGCTATCCAACCGGTAGAGGCACCACTTTCAATATCCATACACCACAATGGATTGCCATTTGATACATTCTCTTTTGTAAAAATCACCATTTCTTCAAAATCATTAAATTTTGGAGATCCTATTTCTTTGTATTTTTCTACGTCATACCAAATAAGTGAGTTTGGTATGAGTCTAAACAAAACGCCATACATATTATTATCTTGATCTGATGTCATAATATTTTGTAAATGATTAGAGTAATTTTTCTGAATTTTCTCTTCTTCTAAAGCAATTGTGATTGGATAAAGAAAGCCTCTTTCTCCAAGATTGACCACACCCTGAGGATTTGGAATAATTGCTATATCAAAATTATCAGTGTTATTACCTTCAATTATTTCTGTCTCCACATCAGACAGTGGAATATATGTTATTTTTATATTCATATCTTTTGAAATAAGTTCTAGTTCATTTTCAAAATATTCGATTTGAGGAAAATATGGTCCAGCAATTAAAATTTCGTTAGGACTAAATGCAACGATTGAAAGAATGAGAGTTAATAGTAAAAATAAAATAGTAAATATATTTTTTCTAATTAATTCCATAGGTGTGCCGCTCCCCTAACACCACTAGAAGAGCCATGTTTTGCTTTAACAATTGGGGTAAGAAAAAAATTAGAAGCTATATATGGAATAATTCTTTTTGGAATTTCTTGATAGATATTATCAATTTCTGACATTCCTCCACCGCAAACTATGATATCAGGATCAAGAATATTAACAAATGTACTGAAAGATCTTGCAATTCTTTCAAAATACATATCCATTACTTCTAGTGCGTGAGAATTATTTTCGTTAAAAAGGGTGACAATTTCTTTTGACGTTTTTTTTGAATTTGTTTTGTATCTATAGTAGTTTTCTAACCCTGGACCAGATAAGAATACTTCAATAGCTCCGATTCGACCACAATGTCTTTTTACGTTTTTTTCGTAATCATCCATTGGTCCAGGAATAGGATTTTGTCCCCATTCGCCGGTCAATTTATTTGGGCCTACAATTATTTTCTTATTCAATGAATAACCAGCGCCAACACCAGTTCCCAAGATTACTGCAAAAACACTATCATAATCTGATCCTGCACCGTCTACAGCCTCTGATAAGGCAAGGCAATCAGCATCATTTGCAATTTTTATTTCATACCCAAGCTTTTGTTCTATATCGGATTTTACAGACATATTCTCAAGAACTTTTGTATTAGATACTTGTACTAAGTTTGTCTGAGGATGAATAGAACCCGGCATACCAATTCCAACTGTGAAATCTGAAATGCCTTTTGTCATTTCATTAATTAACGAAACAACAGTCGAGATAATTTCTTCATAGTTGTCTTTTGGAGAATCAACACGTATTCGATTTAATTCATTCCCATCTGACGAATCGATGGCAATACCTTCGATTTTTGTCCCACCCCAATCAATTCCAATTTTCATTTACTTTCTCAACTCAAAATTTAAACTATATTTTTTAATGTTAGTATTGCCAATTTTTTCAATTTCTTTATTTTGATTTAAAAGCCAATATTTAGGTGCATCAGGATAGTTATCTGAATAATCAGTTGCTGAACCAATAACGAGCTTTTTATTGTTGATAAGTTCAACATCAAAATAACGTACATAATAAAAATAATTTTGACACCTGTCTTGAGAGTCAGTCATTATTCCATTTAAAGATTTTCTAAAATTCTCTGATTTGTTGAGGACAATTTCGACTTCACCTGGTCCATTAGATTCCCAAGCTGGACCGATGCAAACATCATTAAAATCACTTTCATAATTTTCTCGAAATGTCATATCAAAAACTAGTCGATAGTTATTTATTTTTTTTGGATTTTTTGGAAATGCTTGAACCTCTAAGTTATATGAATTATCTATATTATTTCTTATATTGAAAATTAGTTTTGTATCTAAATTGGCCTCTTCCTCAATAGCTATTTCATATGAAAATGAGTTAGTTGTGCTACAAAAAGAAAAAAATATGAGGATGGTAAATAATTTGGGAATCAACCCTTTACAGCCCCTCCTATTAAGCCTCTTATAAAATATCGTTGAAGACTAAAAAAAACGATCAAAGGAACAATCATCGATATAACAGCACCAGAAAGTCTTAAGTGCCAGGCCTCACCAAACAAGCCAACAACAATTTGTGACATATGTGATGTTACAACTAAGTTTTCTGGTTTGTATACTCCAAGAAAAACATTGGCAACTAAGAAATCGTTATAAACCCAAAGAAACTGAAAAGTAGCAAAAGCTGCAATTCCAGAAATTGATAATGGAACTACTAGTTTGAAAAATGTTGTCATGTTACTTGCTCCATCAATTTTTGCTGACTCGATAACACTTCTTGGCAGCCCCATCATAAAATCCCTTAAAAGAAATGTTGCTAACGGAAGTCCAAAGCCAGTATGAGCAAACCATGTGGCAACAAAAGTACCATTAATATCTAATGCAGGGATAATCGTAATTCCACCCAATTCAATCCCGCTCTTAAATAACTGAACTAATGGTATCAGCGACATTTGAAGTGGAATGATCATTGAAGCAACAACCATCATGAAAAGGAAGTTTTTACCTCTAAAATCCATAAATGCAAAGGCATATGCAGCAAAAGCTGCAATAGTTATTGGAATAATTGTAGATGGAATTGTTATTGCCAATGAATTATAAAAAGATCGACTAAGATTTTCCGCAAAAAATACTTCACTGTAGTTTTGTAAAGTTAATTCTGTCCAGTATTCACCTGTATAAAGGGATTCCCACCAAGATGTTCTTTTAATTGCTTCAGGCGGCCTAAATGAACTAAGTAAAAAACCAAAAATTGGAAATATCCATGTGATTGCAATTGCAACTAAAATCAACTTTGTAAATGGTTTGTCATACCATTTTTGATTATTTCTTGTCATAAACTATTACTTTCCTTCTCTCTTAATGCATTTCCTACAATTATTGGGATAACACAAACAAATATGATTACTGCTACTGTCGATGATCGTCCTATATTTCTATACTTTGAAAATTCATCTAGCATTTTTACTGCAAGAAGATTTGTCTCAAGGTCACCTCTAGTTGAAACATAAATTATATCGAATGCCTTTAAAACAGTTACTACCATGTAGGTGCCTACTACAATTATCGTGCTTTTGATATAGGGGATAACTATTGAAAGAAATATTCTAATTTCTGATGCTCCATCTATTTGACCAGCTTCCATAATATCTGCTGGAATTGCTTTAATTCCGGCAGAAAATACAACAGCTGCAAAACCAGTATATGCCCAAATCATTATCACAAGTAGTAGAACAGTATTAAGCGGAAAATTTACAAGCAAATTAGAAAGCCATCCACCTGATTCTAATGTTTCACCTATCTGTAAATTAGATAAATCTCTTTGTTGTAGCCATCCAATAGCTCGATTACAAGAAGGGTCTGCATAGTCATTCAAAACACCTTCAATTATTCTATTGTTTGAACATTTTTCTCCTGAAGATACTCTGATTCCGTTTATGATTCCAATTTGTGTGAGAGGTGGGGGCCTATATTCATAAATAAATTTAAAAATTGCTGTTGCACCTACGGCTGAAATTGCCATTGGCATAAAAACAATAGATTTAAAAAATGCTTCCCCTTTGTTTAACCTGTCCGAAAGCCATCCAACTATGAGCCCAATTAATAAAGTAAAGAAGACAACAAAAACCAGCCAAACAATTTGGTTTCTTATCGTAACCAGCATCTCTGTATCACTAAAAGCCCATGAATAATTTTCAACTCCATTAAATGATTTTCCATATCTGTCTTTAAAACTTAAATAAATTGTCCTAATTGCCGGATAAAACAAAAATAAGCCAATCATAAATAATGAAGGACCGGCAAACATTCTAGCTTCTAAAGAATCTCTTCTCTCTCTAGGTGCTAATCTAATTAGTCTTTCCATGCCATTAAACAATAGAAAAACAAATGAAGACCCAACAATTATGCCAATAACAACTAAGACGTTTCTTGATACAATCTCTGTTAACTCTCTAAATAAAATTGCTTGAGATAAAAACCAAAAAAGAGGAAAAGCTCCCAATGCAAGCAAGGAGATTCCAAAATTAAATAGTTTCTCTCTTTGGGTTAATTTTTTCATATTTATTTACATATAAATTATAGATGGCCACCTTAAAAGGTGGCCATCTAAATCATTAAAATTTCTTAGCTTACGGCCAAGATGTTTCAATATTGTTTAATGCTGTGTCAATGTAGCCTGGGCCTTCAACAGCAAGGTTCATCATTTCTTTCCAGAAAGAACCTGCTCCAACCTCAGGTGGCATTAAGTCAGAAGCATCAAATCTAAATGCATTTTCAGCTAAAGCACCTGTAATAGTGTCAGCCAATACTCTTGTAATATCCTTTGAATACAAAGAAGTATCAAAATCTACGTGACCGTAAATTCTTGAGTTATCTGGCCTTTGTGCAGCTGCTTCAAAAAAGTCGTTGCTTAACATATAGTTAACAACTTCTATAGTTGCATCTCTATCGTTAAATACACCGAACATGTCACCAGCTCCTAAAGCTGCCTTTGGAAGTCCATCATCCATTGCTGGGAATGGGAAGACTGTTGTCTCCGATCCAGCACCAGCTTGTGCGGCCTCAGGCCAGAAACTAGTTATAAATGATGCCTGTCTGTGCATAAAGCAACCAGGATTTCCATTTGCATCTTTTTCAAACATTGGGTCTTGTGCATTACCAAAATATGTTGAAACGATAGCATCTGTACCACCTACAACATAACCTTCAGTATGCATAATTTGACTTAAAAATGTTGCTGCATTCTTAACAACTGGATCGTTGAACGGAATATCATGACTTACCCATTTATCATAGGTAGCTGTTCCTTCGCCTGTACGAAGCATGATGTCTTCCATCCAGTCAGTTGCTAACCAACCAGAAGCACCGTTTGAATACATACCAAAACAGAATGGAGTCATTCCGTCAGCAACAATTTGATCTGCAAGTGCGATCATTTCATCCCATGTTGATGGAATGGAATATCCTCTTGCCTCAAATTCTGCTGGTTGATACCAAACAATACTCTTAAGGTTAAATGCATGAGCTCCACCATAATGTGCACCGTCTACTTCTCCTAGACCCACAATATATGATGAAAAGCTTGCTCTATATTCATCCATGTCTACACCAAGATCTTCAAGCGAAACAAGATAACCTCGTTGCGCTGCATCGACTACAGCTCCAGGCTGTGGCCATAATGCAATATCAGGTGTGTCTCCAGATTCCATTTGAATTTGAACTTCCTGCTCAAAGTTATCTGAACCTTGGAAGCTAACAATAATTCCTGTTTCTTCTGTAAAGGAATCAAAGTTTTCTTGGAATCCTGCTGCGTCATTACCAACTAAGGCACCAGTGATAAAGACTTCTTCTCCTTCGAGACTACCTCCACCACATGCTGCAGCTACCATGGACAAAATAAGAAGTAGTCCAAAAATAGACCTTTTCTTCATTATTTATCTCCCTTATATATACGTACGTATGCTAAAAATTAGGAAATTCTTAGCAATACTTAGATTATTAAAGATTTAAAATATTTCTATTTTTTATTAAAAAGTTTTAAGGTTTGAGTTGAATTTTTATGCAGATTATGTATGAAAAGTGCCCGAGGGGGGACTCGAACCCCCACATCCTTTCGAATAACGGATTTTAAGTCCGTCGCGTCTACCAATTCCGCCACCCGGGCTACCAAATTAAAAATATTTTAGGATGAGTCCTTCCAAAATATCACTTTTTGAAACTTTTAGTTGATTAATTTCATATTTTTTTAGTAAATTTATTACTAGAAAAAGCCCAGAAGTTATTGTTGCTGCCCGTTTTGGATCAAGGCTTGGATAAGAATTAATAATTTGAGGAATTGTTAGTAATTTTAGATTTTCATAAAGATTATGTATTGATTCGTAAGATATATCGATTCTATCAATTTCATCCTCATTATATTGAGTTTGATTCAGATACATTGAACCAATCGAAGTAAAAGTGCCTGAAACACCTGTGAAATTTCTATTTGAAAAATTACTATCATAAAATATTTCATCGAAAAATTGAATTGCATTATCTTCGTTAACTAATGAGATGGGGTTTTGATTTAAGAAATTTTCATTCATCATTACCACTCCTATTTCTTTTGATTCAACATTTACTCTTTTATCAATGTCATAAATTAACTCGGTGCTTTGGCCGCCAATATCAACAATTAAATAGTTTTCTAAATCTTCAAATGAAGATTGCACACCTAACCCTGCAAGATAGCCCTCCTCTTCTCCAGAAATTACTTTCAAATCTAACTTAAATTTATTTTTTACATCTTCAATAATCTCTTCAGAATTTCTTGAATTTCTAAATGCTGCTGTTCCGATACAAAGCACTTCTTCAACTTTATTATTCTCAATAATTTTCAAGTATTTTTTTAAAACTTTATAAAATCTTTTTTTTGAGTCGTCAGAAATTTTGTTTGTTTGTATTAAATTTTCACTTAATTTAGTAACTTCATGTTGTTTTAAAAGATTCTCTAGTCTTCCATTTTCAACATTTGAAATAAGCAATCTAGTTGAGTTTGAGCCACAATCAATTGCTGCAACTCTCACCATTCAATTCGCCATTTATCATTTTTAGAACCATTAATTACGCAGGGTTCATTACAATTGCATCCACCTAAACTTTCAAGAACAATCTTTCCTATAACATTTTTTCCACTTACTAATTCGTCAGCAAGATGTGAATGTAAACATTTTATTGACTTTGTTGTCCCTCCAACTCCGCCAATAGGCGAAATTGTATTAGAAAGACTTTTATATTTTTTATTTCTTTCGTTTTCATAAGATTTCTGCCTTTTACGCCATAATTTATTTAGTTTTTTATTTTCTACTAATTGCTTATCAAGATTTTTAACCATCCCGTTAGACTCTAATGTGCTGACTTTTTTGACATACATTGGGCACGTAAGCCAATACATAGTTGGGAATGGAGTGCCATCATCTAAATTTTTTGGAACATCAACAACAACTGGTAAGTCAAAATGACATTTTGTAACTACATCAATGTTGCTTCTAACTTTTCTATTTAACTGAATTTCTACAGTCTGTTTTTCATTAGTCACCGTTTGTACCGACAATAAACTCTACAACAAACTCCAAAAGACCTTTACTTCTTTCACGTTGAAGAGTTTCTTCAAGAGGGGTAACAGGTTCTGGAACTTTAAATCGATATATATTTTCTCCCGGTAAACCGTATCCATGTTGTCGTAGAATAATATCCAATTTTTCCGGATCTTCAAGGTCCTCTATCTTTTCTTGAATGAAGCTGATTTCACTTCTTAGTTCATCTGCTTTTTGTATACGACTCTCGAGTTGTGATTCTAAAGATTGATAATCTTTAAAGCTTAATTCCCATGTATCAAAAATAAAGAAAACAAAAATGAATGAGGTGATTAAAAATATAACTTTGGAAAATAGATTTTGTCTTAACATACTTATTTTCCCCAATTGCTTGTATTGAATGAATCAAAACCAACTACATCACCAATACGAAGTAGCTCATTATATTTTGCAGTTCTTTCAGATCGTGCAGGAGCACCTGTCTTAATTTGACCACTTGATGTTCCGACACATAAATGACTTATAAAAGTGTCTTCTGTTTCTCCTGATCTATGTGATACTAGAGAGCTATAATTATTTTTTTCTGCAAGCTTCATCGTGTCTATAGTTTCAGTAACACTTCCTACTTGGTTAACTTTTACGAGAATCGAGTTTGCACATCCATCATCAATTCCTTTTTGGAGAATTTTTTCCTGAGTCACAAATAAATCATCTCCAACAAGTTGAATTTTTTCTCCAAGTTTCTCGGTAAGATATTTCCAACCTTCCCAATCATCTTCGCCTAATCCATCTTCGATAGAAATAATTGGATAATTCTGAGTTAGATTAATTAAATAATCAGACATCTCAATATTGTTAAACTTTTCACCTTCAATGTTGTAATAATTATTTTCATAAAATTCTGAAGAAGCAACATCTAATGCAAGTGAAACATTTTGACCTGGTGCATAGCCTGCTTCTGAAATGGAAAGCATTATTTCATCTAAAATTTCTGTTGAAGATTTAAAATCAGGGGCAAAACCTCCTTCATCACCAACATTTGTTGCTAATTTATTTTCTTTAAGCCTTTTTTTTAGAACATGATAAATTTCAACACCTGCCCTAAGTGACCTATCAAAAGTATCAAATCCAAACGGAACAATCATAAATTCTTGTATATCAACAGAATTGTCAGCATGGGCACCGCCATTAAGAATATTCATAAACGGTACTGGTAAAGATGGCGAGTTGTAAATATTTGGAAAAAGTTCAAATGGTTGTTTTTTTTGTAAGTTTGCATTTGCTTTTAAAGCAGCCATTGAGACTCCTAAGATTGCATTTGAACCCAAATTGTTTTTATTTTCTGTTCCATCTAATTGAATCAACTTCTTATCTATAGCTTCTTGGTCTGTAATGTCTAAACCTATTAATTCTTTTGCAATAATTGTTTCTACGTTTTTAATTGCTTGATTTACGCCTTTTCCACTGTAAGCATCATCGTTATCTCTTAGTTCATGGGCTTCAAGTGCGCCCGTAGATGCACCTGATGGAACTGCTGCGCGTCCAAAAATTTCATCATCTAAGTATATTTCAACTTCAATTGTTGGATTAGCTCTGGAATCTAATATATGTCGAGCTTTTATAGTTTTTATTTTATTATTCATAACCCTGTTATTAAAAATCTAACAGAAAAAAATGATCTTTACGAATCTATTTGATTTTTCTTTGCCATAGACCAAAGCTCATTTATATCAGAATTATCATCTAGATTGTCCTCAACATACTTTGCGCGCCCAATGAAGGTTTGAATTGTCTTTTTTAATTGAATTTCTGGATCAGCTTCTAAAAATCTTGATACGTTAATCAAGGAAAAATACACATCACCTAGTTCAGCTTTTTTTTCTTCAAGAGTTTTGGCTTCTTTTAATTCATTAATTTCTGAAATTAAGTCATCTAAAGCTTCATCATAATTTTTATAACTTAAATTAATTGTTTTTGCTTTTCGTTGAACTTTAAAAGCAGTATTCACTGGAGGTAAATTAGTATTAATATCATCAAAAATTGAATTGTTATTCTCTTTTTTTATTTCTTCCCATTGTTTCTCAACTTCGTCAGATGATTTTAAGTTTTTGTTTTCAAATACATGAGGGTGTCTTTTTATCAATTTTTTTTGTAATGAATTTATAACTTCAATAATGGAAAAATAATTTTTCTCTGATGCTATTTCGGCATGAAGTAATATCTGTAGAAGCAAATCTCCTAGTTCATCTTTAAATTCATCAAAGGTTTTTTTTGAATCATCTAGTCTCGCTAAAACATCTAGTAGTTCATATGATTCCTCTATCAAATGCTTTGCGAGGCTTTCATGAGTTTGTTCTTTATCCCATGGACAATCTTTTCTTAGTTGAGAGACAATATCTAATAAATTATCAAATTCATTCATGGGAATTTACATTTACATTTGCTAAGTTTTCTTTATTTAGCCATGAAATAGTTTTTGATATGAATTCATCAACTGTTGTATATTCAAGACCTAATTCTCTATTTGCTTTTGATCCATCATACAGATGTCCATGAGTCAAAACTTTTATTGTTTCACCACAAATAATTCCTCCAAGAGAAGAAAATTTACCAAAGATATCAAAAACAGGACCCAGGCCACTAAGAAAACTTTTTGGAATATATACTGGAGAGCCTTTCCAAGTTGTAAGATTTTTTAAATGTTCAATTAAAGTTTCAACATTTAATCGAAAACTATTTAAAACATACTTTTCATTATTTTTGCCTTTAATTAATCCTAGGTAATGACCTTCTGTACAGTCCTCAATATCAACTACGGAAACAGAGCTTTTTATAAGAGGAGGAAATTTTTTATTTAGGGTAGATATCAATAATTTTGCTGTTCCAGATATTCTTCCGGGTCCTTGAACTGATGAGGGATTAATAGATACAAATTCAAAATTTTTATTGAATGCAAAAGCTACTTGCTCTGCAAGAAATTTTGACTCTTCATAATCACTTAAAAATGAGCCTCTATGATCTGATTTCTCATTTCCAATTTTTCCTTTTTGCTCACCAAGTGTTACTGCCGAAGAAGTGTAAATAAATTTTTTTATTTGTAAATTATTTCCAAGTTCTAAGATTTTTTTTGTTCCTTCAATATTTGTTTTATGCATTGAAGACGGATCTTTTTGACATTTTTGATTTGCTCCAGCTACATGAAATATTGCATCAATCGATTTATCCTTAAGTTGGGAATAAATATTTTCACTAAAGAGATCTCCCCTTACAACCTGAGCTTTATTGGTTCTAATAAAATCTTCATTTTTAGTATTTCTTGACAAAGCAAAAACATTATGACCTTGATCTATTAATTTAAGGAAAATGGGCTTACCAACAACTCCGGTAGATCCCGTTATGAAAATATTTTTAAATTTCATTCTTGGATTGAAAATAAGATATTACATATTGGTATGCAGAGATGTATGAAAATATGAGTGCATGCATGACGAATAATTCTGCAATAGTCAGGCTAAATATGGTAAATGATAAATCTATCATTACAAAACCGATAGCCCAAAATTGTATACTAGCTTTTGCTTTTCCAAATCTACTCGGAGGAATCATTATTCCGTCATTTCCTGCCAAACCACGAAGGCCCATAATCATGAATTCTCTAGCAATTAGTAATACAGTTATCCAAATACTTACTCTGCCAATAATTGAGAATCCGGCAAATACGAAGGTTACAAAAATTTTATCAGCAATAGTATCTAAAAATGCGCCTAACTTACTACTTACATCCCACTTTCTTGCAAGATAACCATCAAAATAATCTGACCATGCTGCAATAAAAGCAAGTATTGCAGGATATAACATTAATCCTGTGTCAGAGCCATCATCTAGTATTAGAAATAATAAAACTGGAGAAGATAAAAGCCTAAACCATGCGAGTAAATCAGGTAATTTATTTTTCATTAGACCACATCAATAATTCTTCTTTCAGATGCTTTTTTTATTGCAAATTCAATGTCCTTAAAAAATAAGTCAATTATCTCCATGCTGTCCTCAATTATAAACTCAACTTCCTCGGTCTGATCATTATTAAATTTCGACAATACATAATCTGCTGGATCTCGACTTATAGGTGGCCTTCCCAAACCAATTTTTAATCTCCAATAATCATTAGTTCCAAGAGCACTGTCTAAAGACTTAATGCCATTATGTCCTCCATCTGAAATACCTTTTTTTAAACGAAATCTACCAAATGCTAAATCAATATCATCGTGTATTACCAAAAGATTAAAGTCCTTAATGTTTTGGTCTATTAAAAAGGATTTGAGGCCCTGTCCTGAATTATTCATAGACGTCATTGGAATAACTAATAATATTTCGTGATTCATGATTTCAAACTTTCCAAATTGGAACTGGCCTGAATTATCTAAATCTATTTTTAAGTTATTTTTTTGACTGTACGAAAAAAGAATATCTGCACCAATGTTATGACGAGTATTGATATATTTTGGTTGAGGATTCCAAAGACCAACTAAAATAGTTTTTGGTTTATTCTCCACTTTCCTCTGCTGATTCAGTATCTTCTGAAGCATCTTCACCAGATTCCTCATCTCCTTCACCAGCCTCTTCATCGCCTTCTTCTCCTTCAAGGCCTTCATCCAAGACCTCTTCCTCTTCAACAACAGCTCTTGGAATAGTTATTGTCACAAGAATAGATTCATCATCTTCAGAAGTAAGTTCTACACCGTCAGGCAAGTCTATATCTGTTGCAGTAACATTATCACCAACATTTAATTCTGATATGTCAATGTCTATAGATGAGGGAATGCTTGTAGGAAGTGCAGTAATTGATATTGTGTTGTTAACAGTTTGCACAACCCCACCCTCTTCTTTTACACCTAGAGGCGTGCCAAGAAAGTTAATTTGAACATCAGCTTCAACAGTTTGTGACAGATCAATTCTTATTAAATCAACATGTACGATTTCATCTTTGAATGCATGACGTTGAATTTCTCTTGCTAAAGCTGGAATGCTGTCTTTACCAACATTTACATTTAATATTACGTTAGAGCCAGCTTCTGTCTTTAATGCATTATTAAATTCTCTTGCATTTATCAGTAATGACTCTGGTTCTGAACCTAAGCCATACATAACAGCAGGTATGAAGCCTGTTGATCGTAATCTTCTCGATTCAGCTGATCCTGTTTTGTCTCTATTTGTAGCTTCTAATGTAATTTCCATATTTTCCTTACGAAGTATATAGATTATTAGGTTTTAATAATTAATTAAAGTCTTTATTTATCCTTTTTCATTTACTTTCTTTGCTGATGAAACAGCGTAAGCAAGTGTAATAAGAGCAAATATTCCACCGACTATTAATCCAGGTAAAATCACATTAAAAACCCATCCTTCAATTAAAATTCCCCTGATAGCCTCTATAACGTAAGTAGTCGGGTTAAATGCTGCTGCAGTAGACAACCATCCTTTTAACGCTTCTCTTGGAACAAAAGTTGGAGCTATAAACAAAGCTGGAAAAAAGAAAAAAGAAGCAGCCTGAGCCCCTTGAGATGATCCTGATTTTACACTCGCAGCAACAGAGTAGCCTGCGAATCCAAGTCCCCACAAAAAACCAAAACCAAGCACAGCTAAGTAGCCACTAAAGCCTGTTGCAGGATCTGCCCCAATGAAACTTCCTATAAGAAGAATTAAACTTGCTTGAATTAATACTCTGATTGCACCTATGACCATGGGAGCAAGTATTATTGACCATTTTGATATTGGCATTCCCTGATATCTCTTAAAAACTCCCGATTCAATATCTTCAATAATATAGAAACCCGATGCAGAGCCACTTAAAGATGCAGAAACAATTGATACGGGAAGGATGAAGTTTACAAAATTTCCTTGAGCAAAATCCAAAGAAGTTCCTACAGCGCTTGCACCAAATACTCTTCCTAAAGCCCCGTCATATATAAAAAGAAAGAATGCAGAAATAATTAAATTTGGAAGCTCACTTAGAGGACGCCTAACGACTCTTAGAAGTAATCTTCTTGTTAATATTCCCAATTGGGTAAAAAATGGAGCTTGGTGAATAGACATTTATCTTCTAATTCTCCTTCCTCTTTTTTCATAGTTAGATTTTTTACTTTGTTTTTTTTCTGATTGATTATCATTTTCCATGCTGAATCCTGTGACTTTTAGAAATACATCATCCAAAGTAGGCTTGTTAGCCGAAACAGATTTAACATTTAACTTATTTTCTGTAAATGTTTTCATAAATATTGGGATATGCTCTGCCCCATTCTCAACAGTTATACGAAGCTGCTTCTGATTAACTTTTGCATTATCAATTAATCTTTTTGCCACTTCCACATTTTCTTCTTTTTCGAAATCAAAAGTTACGACGTCGCCACCTACACTTGCTTTGAGCTCATCAGATGTTCCCTCTGTGGCCACTACACCTTTGTCTATTATCAATAACCTATCGGAAAGTTCATCTGCCTCTTCAAGATATTGTGTTGTTAGGATGACAGTGACTCCATTATTGTTTAGTCTTTTAATTTCATCCCAAATTACTCTTCTTGATGCTGGATCAAGACCCGTTGTGGGTTCGTCTAAAAATAATACTTCAGGTTCATTTACAAGACTAAGACCTAAATCGAGTCTTCTTTTCATTCCCCCAGAGTATGTTTTGACTCTTCTATCTGCTGATTCTGTTAACCCTACTAGTTGAAGAAGCTCTTCAGTTCTTAAATTTGATTCTTGTTTGTTCAGACCCCAAAGCCTTCCAGTGGTATAAAGCAATTCTCTTGCTGTTAGTAATAAATCAATGCCAGTATCTTGTAAAGCTACACCTATCTTTGTTCTTACTTCTTTATCTTGTTTCTCAACATCTAAACCCATAATTGAAGCAGTCCCTTTACTGATGCCCAATAAAGTGGTAAGCATCAAAATTGTTGTACTTTTTCCAGCTCCATTTGGACCTAGAATACTAAATACCTCACCTTGTTCGACTGAAAACGAGACGCCTTTGACAGCTTCTACTGATTCTTTTTTTGAAGTAAAAGTTTTATGAAGATTATTAGCTTCGACAGCTTTCAACTTTTAACTTTCATAGAATTCATTATATGAAATAATACTTAAGTCTGCTATAAATGGCCGCGTAGCTCAGGGGATAGAGCACAGGTTTCCTAAACCTGGTGTCGCAGGTTCGAATCCTGCCGTGGCCGCAAGAAAGCTACTTTAGATTTTCTGCTGAACTTTTACCGTTATTTTCAACAATTTCAAATTCAAGTTCTTGACCTTCATCAAGATCTTCCATTCCTGAATCTTTTACTGCTGAAATGTGTACGAAGACATCTTTATCGCCTTCTTCAGGTTCAATAAAACCATAACCTTTAGTTTTGTTAAACCATTTAACTTTACCTTTTGGCATTTGCTTCCTTTTCTTATCTATCTTTGCGACACAGTAACAGTAACGTTGTTATTTTTTTAGTGTGATTATTTTTAAAAAATACTTTTTTGAGAACCTGAATTCAAATAATTTTGTGCATATATGCCTGCTAGAGATACTGACTTTATTTCAAGCCAAGTAAATGGGTTAGGGACTTCATTTCTAACATAACGTAAAAAAGTTTCAATGGCCTGTTTATGGCCTTTACCATCAGAAAATACTTTACTTTTATCGTCTGAACCAATTAAATATCTCATGAGTTGAAAATCTTCAACAATAAAGGAATTATCACTTCCATGAATCTCCAATCTTTCTTTGGATAAATTGTTATTGGTATCTGAAAAGTATTGAACAGCAGCATGTGCACCATTTGCATAATTTATATTTATAAAAACTTGGTTATCGTGAGCCTCATCTAATTCTTTATCAATTGGAGAATGAGAAGATATGTTCTGTGGTAATGAATCAAAAAAATAAGTTCCGAGATCAATAGCATGGATAGCTTCACCTACAATTCTTCCTCCTCCAATTTCCTTAATGTTTGTCCAGTGGTCTCTTTCAAGTTTTGGGACACTAAATCTAAAATTTAATGCGTTGGCTGGTGAACCATTTAATTTTTCTTTTATAAACTGAGATGCGTTGCTGAATCTTCTATTAAATCCAAGAAAAATTTTGGGATCTTCCGCGTTGTACATTGCTTCTTCAATTCTGGTTATATCGTCAACTTTTAAGGCAAGTGGTTTCTCTACATAAACTGCTTTACCAGAGTTTATTGATTTGATCGCTAAATCGGCATGATTGAAATGTTGGGTCAAAACAAATACAGCATCTATTTCATCAGATTCAAATATCTCATCTTCAGTTTGGTATTTGTTTTTAATTTTGAAGTTTTTTGCTAATGCTTCAGAACTTAATCCACCTGATGAGGCAATCCCTAAGATCTGACAAGATTTTTTTAAATCTTTCAAAATAGGAATTATTGTTGTAGATGCAAAATTTCCTGCACCAATTAGGCCAATTTTTATTTTTTTATTATTTTCAGGGATGAGTTCATTTTTCTCAAATTGAATTTTCGGTTGAGTTTTAATATCATATCTGAGCAAAACTGACAGGGGTTTTTCTTCAGAATTAAATGAACTGTAAATATCTGGAGATTCTGTAAATTCAACTTCCTTCGTAATTAAATCTTGAATACTGATTTGATCCTGTGACAAGAGTTTTAAAAATGCTTCGAAATTTCTATTTTCTGTCCACCTAACATACTCTATAGGGTAATCATTGCCAAGGACCTCATACTGCTTATCATATCTTCCAGGCCCATAGGACTTTGATACAACAAGCTCAAGTTCTTTGTAATAAAACTCATTTCTAGAAATATTTAATGGAATATCGCCCACAACTACAATTTTTGCCTTATTCCTCGCAATTTTTGTTGCGGCCTCGATTGGTTCGTTACTGTCTGAAGCAGCAGTAATAATTACCGAATCTACTTCGTCAATTGGTAAATCATTAATTGAGGCAAAATAGTTTTTATTATCTCCTCTCCTCAGTTCGTCAGGATCTATACCAAAAACTTCTGACCCTTGTGCTTCACCTAGCCTGCAAACTAATTGACCAACAATACCCAAGCCTACAACTACAATTCTTGAACCTAATGATGTTTCTGATAAGCGCAAACCATGTAAAGCGATACTTCCTAAAACTGTGTAAGCTGCTTCTTTATCGCTCGTTGCAGAAGGTATTCTTGAACATAAGTTTTGATTTACAACAACATATTCTGCATGATTGCCATTCGATACAACCATGTCGCCTACATGGAAATTTTTTACACCTTCGCCAATTTCAACAACTTTTCCACATGAACTATAGCCAAGCTGAATTGGAAGAATATTTTTGGGAAATACAGCATTCCATACAGCCCTAACACCCTCTTTTTCAAGGAGCTCAAGTCCTTTTTCAATATTTGATGAATTTTGTATTTTTTTTGCTACAGACTTATTTGCAGACTCAATTGTTGCAGTCTCAGTTCCTGTTGAAACAACTGAATAATGATTTTCAATTAATACCTCACCAGGTCCCGGCTTTGGTACAGGAGTTTCCCATAAGATTGGTTCAGGATTATTTTTTTCAACAACTAACTGTTTCATTTAACCTCTCAAGAATTAATGATAACTATATTATCTCGCTTATTAGGGGTGAGGTTAGATTTAATAATTCACCTGAAGGTGTTTCTATTTTCAATGATCCATCATCATTTATATCTTTAGCCCAACCCCTTCCATCTGGGTATTCAACAAGCTTTCCTAAAGTAGTAAGTTTTAATTTATAATTTTCAAGACTGAAGTCTTCTTTTGTTATATAGTCCATTACTTTTTTTGCCCATTCTTCAGCATCAAGATAAATTTGCTGTTCATTTTGTTTTTCTTCATACAAGCTTCCTGCGCTTGGAATTAGAGGATTGTTCCAAAAATAATTAATTCCTAAGCCTATACAAATCAAATCATTGTTTTCTTCTACAAGCACTCCTCCAACCTTATCTTCATTTAAAGTTATATCGTTTGGCCACTTTAATTTTAGGTCTTCAATTTGATGTAGGGAAACAAATGAATAACCTGCTAATAAAGGGACCAAAGTCTTTTTAAAATTAACAATTTCTTTGTTAAAAGCTAATGAAGCAGCCAAACTTTGATCTGCATTTTCCCATTTATTTTTATTTGTACCCCTACCTGCGGTTTGAGCTTTACTAACAATAAGCAAAGGTTCATCTTTAAACTCATTTATTGCATAATCTTGAGTATTTTCAATTTCATCAAAAAAAATAGACTTCATAGTGTTACTTCTTTACATATACATAGGTCAAATATATAGGTTTAATAATAATAAGAAAGTTGGGCATGTCGGAAGAAAATTTAGCTAGCTTACGTAATGAGAAAGCAAAAAAAATTCAGCATCCTAAAGGCAAATTAACTGCATATGAAAGGATTCATCTTCTTTTAGATGAGGGTACATTTTCTGAAATTGATGAAAATGTTGTATCAGAAGAAAATCCCGATGGCGAAGCGGTAGTAACAGGATCTGGAACAATTCATGGAAGACCTGTTTTTGTTTTCTCAGAAGATTTTTCTGTAATGGGTGGAAGCCTTGGGGAAATAGTTGCAAAAAAAATTCTAAGAATAATGGATTTAGCTCTTGAAGCAAAGGCTCCAGTAATTGGAATCAAAGATTCAGGTGGCGCAAGAATTCAAGAAGGTATTTCATCTCTATACGGTTATGCTCAGATTTTCAGAAAAAATGTCGAAGCATCTGGAAAAATTCCTCAAATATCTGTAATTGTTGGTCCGTCAGCTGGCGGAGCCGTTTACAGTCCAGCCTTAACAGATTTTATTTTTCAGGTAAAAGATATAGGACAACTATATGTAACTGGTCCTAATGTTGTTAAAACAGTGACCGGAGAAGAAGTAAGTTATGAAGAACTTGGAGGTGTCGAAGCACATGGGACCCAATCAGGAGTAAGTCATCAGGTATGTGAAACAGAAGAACAAGCTTTTGAAGAAGTAAGATACCTGCTTAGTTTTTTTCCACAGTCATCAGACCAAAAGCCCCCAACTTTTATAACTGAAGATGACCCATTAAGAAATGTAGACTCTCTAGAAACCCTAATTCCAGAACACAGAAATCAACCGTACGATATGAATGAAGTAATTAATTCTATTGTTGATGATGGAGAACAGTACCCAGTACATGCAAACTATGCATTAAATATCATTACTTCATTTGTAAGAATAAATGGAAATACTATTGGCGTCGTCGCAAATCAACCTATGGAGCTTGCAGGAGTATTAGATATTAATTCATCTATAAAGGCCTCAAGATTTGTTAGATTCTGTGATGCATTTAATATTCCTCTTTTAACACTCGTTGATGTACCAGGATTCTTGCCTGGTGTTGAGCAAGAACATGGAGGAATTATTAGAAGCGGGGCAAAACTTCTTTATGCTTATTCAGAAGCCACTGTTCCAAGAGTTTGTGTAGTTATACGTAAAGCATATGGAGGTGCTTACATTGTTATGGATTCGATGGGTTTAGGGGCAGATAAACTTTTTGCATGGCCTACTGCAGAGATTGCTGTAATGGGTGCTGAGGGTGCTGTAGATGTCATTCATAGAAAAGAATTAAAAGACAGTGATAACCCTGAAGAGCTTAAGAAGAAATTTGTTGATGAATACAATGAGAAATTTAGCAATCCTGACAGTGCAGCAAAACTTGGATTAGTAGATAAAATAATAAAACCCAATGAAACAAGAAAAATTGTTAGTGAAGCATTCAAAGAATTAGTTAATAAAACAAACGTAGGAGATAAACATGGAAACATTCCCCTCTAAAAATATATCTATTTCTTGGGTTGAAAAAGGCTCTTTGCTTAGAAACCTATCATTATCTTTTGGCTTTGCAATATTAACTGCTTTAAGTGCACAAATAAGATTTGAGCTTCCATTTACTCCTGTTCCAATAACAGCTCAGACATTTGTAGTTATTTTGTCAGGCTTGCTTCTTGGAAGTAAATTTGGTTCATTAAGTATGATTTTTTATTTATTTACAGGTCTTGCAGGTTTTCCTTTTTTCGCAGGCAGTGTTGCTGGATTAGCTATTTTAAAAAGTCCAACAATTGGTTATATTATTGGTTTCTTTATTGCTGCTCAAATAATAGGAAATATGTCGCAAAAACCAACAATAGGTATAGCAGCAGGAACATTCGCAATATATACGTGTGGTGTAATTGGTTTAATGATTACATTAAATATATCGCCAATTGAAGCAATTGGAATTGGTGTTTATCCATTTATTATTGGAGATCTGATTAAAGCAAGTCTAGCAATAGGAATTGCACAAAAATTAAAATAAATTATTTATGACAAAAAAAAGAGTACTAATTGCTAATCGTGGTGAAATTGCACTAAGAATTATCCGATCAGTAAAAGAAATGGACATGCATGCAATTGCTGTTTACTCAGATATTGATAGTGACTCTTTGCATGTAAAACGAGCTGATGAATCATTTTATTTAGGCGGATCTCTTCCAGCTGACAGTTATAGGAACTTAAAAAATTTGATGAAGGCTGTTGTAGAAACAAAAGCAGATATGGTTCATCCAGGATATGGCTTTTTGGCAGAAAATGCAGATTTTGCAAAAGCAGTTCAAAAAAAAGATGTAATTTGGATTGGACCCAACCCAGAAACAATAAAATCAATGGGAGACAAAATAGAATCTAGAAAATTAATCTCAAAGGTTGGTTTAATGCCTGTTCCAGGACAATTGAAACCATCACGAACTAAAAGAGAAGCCTTGAAAGATGCAAATAGTTTTGGCTATCCAGTTGCCCTGAAAGCTGCTCACGGAGGTGGTGGGAAGGGGTTAAGAATTGTCAGTAATGAAAAAGAATTAAATGAAAATTTTGAAATTGTAAAACGTGAAAGTGAAGCATATTTTGGATCAGATCAAATTTACGTCGAAAAGTTTATAAAACCAGCAAGACATGTAGAGACACAAATATTAAGTGATAAGTACGGAAATCATATCTATTTAGGTGAAAGAGATTGTTCTCTACAGAGAAGGAATCAAAAACTTATCGAAGAAAGTCCTCCTATATGGTTGTCTGACTTCGGCCGAGAGGAATTAAAAAAAGCTACGATTAAGATTGCTGAGTCATCAAATTATATTAACGCAGGAACTGTAGAATTTTTAGCTGATAATGACGAAAATTTTTATTTTTTAGAAATGAATACAAGATTACAAGTTGAGCATACCGTTACAGAAATGAGATATGGTATTGATCTGGTCAAAGAGCAAATTAAAGTGGCCCTTGGTAATTCTTTAGAAGATTTCAAAACTGAAGCTAGGGGTCACAGCATAGAATTTAGAATAAATGCAGAAGATCCGACCAATAATTTTATGCCAACTCCAGGAACCATTACTGAATATAGAGAACCTATGGGGAACGGTGTAAGAGTTGATGGTTGGGTAAAGACTGGTACATCAATATCACATTTTTATGACAATCTAATTTCAAAATTAGTTGTATGGGGAGTTTCTAGAGAAGAAGCAATTTCAAAAGGTAAGAGATGTTTAGATGAATATATAATTGGAGGGATACCAACAACAATATCTCTGCTTTCCGATGTTATATCTACTAAAGAATTCAAAGAAAGCCAGATTCATGTTAAATTTTTGGAAGAAAATTTTGAAATTAAAGATGTTTCTGAAGATGAGACATTTACTGATAGACCAACCAAGGTCAATATATCTCTTAACGATAATGACAGTCCATCATTAGCTCCACAAAGACCAAAAAAAATCGGTATGGATCTAACTGGAAATATAAGAAATCCTGGAATCATAAAAGCAGATATGCAAGGAACAATTATGGACACCATGACAAAGAAAGGTAAAAAGGTTAAAAAAGGTGATTCATTGTTCGTTCTTGAAGCTATGAAAATGGAAAATGTAGTAACTGCACCGATTGGTGGTGTTATCAAAGAATTCAATATAAAAAAAGGACAGCCTGTAAATAAGGGCGATATATTGGTTGAAATAGGATAGATATGAGTATTTATGGAATTGGAGTAGACCAAGTTGATCTTAAAAGGGTAAAAAGATTGTTAAATAAGTCTGAAGATAAATTCTTAAAAAGATGTTTTACTGAACAAGAAATTAAGTATGCTAAAAGATTTTCAGATCCATCAAAAAGGTTAGGAGCAAGATTCGCAGCAAAAGAAGCGGTAATGAAATCTTTAGGTAAAGGATGGAGAGAAATAAGTTGGAAAGATATAGAAGTTACGGGCGGAGGTAAGCCAACAATTAATACTTTTGGTAGAGCGTCAGCTACTGTAAAGGAAAAGAATATTACAAATATTCATATATCACTATCACATGAAAATGAAAATGCAATTGCATTTGCCATCTCCGAAAAAGAGAATTAATTATGCGGTGGGTGGGAATGTTTCCAGGTCAAGGCTCTCAAGAAATAGGAATGGGTAATGAGCTTCTTGAAAAGTATGATGAACTATTAATAAATACTTTCGAAGAAACGTTGGGATGGAGCCTAAAAGATATCATAAGTTCTGAAGACCCTGAGCTCATTAAAAAAACAAATATTGCTCAACCTTACATATTCTCAGTCTCTTATTGTTACGGAATTGAAACAATAAATAATTTAGGCAATCCAGCTGCACTGATTGGACATTCTCTTGGTGAATATACAGCTTTATGCCTATCAGGATATTTAGATTTTAAAGATACATTAAAAGTTATTGCAGTAAGAGGCGAAGAGATGCAGAAAGCTGTAGAAAACTCTAATACAACAATGGGAGCTGTTTTAACAAGTGATCTGGAAACAACAATTGAAGAAATAGAAAAATTAAATAATCAAGGAATACAAATATGGATATCAAATTTTAATGATCCTTCACAAATAGTTATTAGTTCATACATTGATGATATGAACTACCTAAAGTCAAACCCCAAAGCACTTGGTGCAAAAAGAGTAATTCCGCTCGAAGTAGCAGGTGCATTTCATACTGAAATTGTAAGCTCTGCAAAAAAACCACTTGAAGATACTTTAAATGAAATTGATATCTCCAAAGGAAATATCCCCGTTTATATGAACGTTGATGCAAAAAAGGTTGAAGTATCAACTTTGAAAGAAAATCTTGTGAATCAAATAGATAGTTCTGTCTTATTTAACCAACAAATTGAGTATGTAAACAAGGATATAGATCCAGATTTGTGGTGTCATATTGGGCCAGGAAATGTAACTGCTGGAATGGTCAGAAAGTCTATATCATATAAGGATTTAAAGGTAATAAACTCTTTAGAATCATCAAAGTAAGGGGAAATTTTGAAATCAGCAATAACAGGTTGGGGTAAATGTACGCCCGATAACATTATGACTAATGATGATTTGTCAAAATTTGTTGATACTTCTGATGAGTGGATTCAACAAAGAACAGGGGTAAAAGAACGAAGATTTAGCCATGTAAACACATCAGATATGGCAGAAATTGCCGGTAAACATGCAATAGCCTGTGCTGGTTTAAATCCAGAAGATATTGATGTTGTAATCTTGGCTACATGTACTCCTGACAGTATTGTTCCCTCTGCAGCAGCACACGTTCAAAAAAAACTTGGTGCTGTAAATGCCTCAGTTTATGACGTAAATGCGGCTTGTGCAGGTTTTCTATATGCACTTGAACAAGGAAAAGCATTCGTCGAAAGTAATCTTTATAAAAGAGCTTTGGTAATAGGGGCAGAGCATATTACTTGGTTACTTGATTGGTCTGATAGAAATACCGCGGTGCTTTTTGGTGATGGTGCAGGTGCAGTAGTTATTGAAGAAAGTAAAAGTGAATCAGATGGTGAAATTTATTCGTTCTCAAATGGCCTAAGTTCAGACAATTTAGAAATCTTAGAAATTCCTAATTTTGGTTCAGCAATGGATAGATTTAAAACTGATGAAGCAGCTAAAGTACGGTGGACTTTTGATGGACAGGAAATATTTAAATCTGGTGTTAGAGCTATGGCACAAGCGTCTGCAGAGGCTATTGAAAAATCAGGATTATCAAAAAACGATGTAGACATTTTTATTCCACATCAAGCAAATATCAGGATCGTTGAAGCACTTGAAAAAAAACTTGGACTTCCAAATGCAACTACAATCAAAAAAGTTCATCGATACGGAAATACATCGGCAGCATCAATACCAACAGCATTTGTAGATGCTCTTGAAGAAGGTGAGATAAAAGGTGGAGAAATTGCAGTATTTACGGCCGTCGGCGCTGGTCTTGCTTGGGGAGCTTGTGCGGTTCGACTAGGAGATCGTGTAACTCCAATAAATAAATCAGATGCAAAACTTCCAGATTTTGATGGAACTGCAACCGACACAATTAAAAAAGCAATCGAGTATCAAGTTCCAGACAAATTAGACAAAATATGAAAACAGTTTTTGTAACAGGTGCTTCAAGAGGTATTGGAAAATCTATAGCTTTAGAGCTTGGAAAAAATTATCAAGTTGTTGTAGGTTTCTCAAATTCTCAAGATAAGGCTGACGAAGTTGTAGAAGAAATAAAAAAATTAGGTGGAGAAAGTCTTTCTGTTCAATTAAATATTGAAGATAGAAATTCAGTTGATAAGGCATTTAATTTAATTGAAGAAGCATATAAACATGTCGACATTTTGGTAAACAATGCAGGAATTACAAAAGACAATATTTTACCAAGAATGAAAGATGATGAGTGGAATGATGTTATTCAAACAAACCTAACTGGAAATTTCTATACATCTCAAAGAGCCATAAAAAAGATGATTAAAAATAAATGGGGAAGGTTAATTTTTATATCCTCTGTTGTAGGTACATCTGGTAATCAAGGCCAGGCAAATTATGCTGCATCAAAGGCAGGTTTGATAGGATTATCAAAATCAATTAGTAAAGAAGTAGGCAGCAGAAATATTACGTCTAATGTCATAGCCCCAGGTTATATAGAAACAGACATGACATCATTTATAGATGATGAAAATAAAGAAAATATTATAGAACAACTTTCAATAAAACGCATGGGTATGCCAGAAGATATTGCAAACATGGTATCTTTTTTATGCAAAGATGAGTCAGAATATATAACAGGACAAGTAATACCTATTGATGGTGGTTTAACAACTTAGTGGGAGTAATTATGGAAGTAAATGAAGTTTTTGAAAAGGTTAAAGGCCTGTTTGAAGAAGAATTAGGTATTGAATCTGAAAAAATAACTATGGAAGCAAAATTAGAAGAAGATCTCGATATCGACTCGTTAGGAATTGTAGAAGTAGTAATGGCATTTGAAGATGAGTTTGAGATAAGAATAGATGAGGAAGAGTTAGAAGAGGTTGTAACAGTTGGTCAAGCTGTAAACTTGCTGCACTCAAAACTTTAGGCCATGACTAAACAACGTGTAGTTGTAACAGGTTTAGGAACAATAAATCCACTCGGAAATAATGTAGACACTACATGGAACAATCTTATAAATGGAGTTTCCGGCGTCGATTATATTACTTTATTTGATGCATCAGATTTGCCTGTGACGTTTGCAGGAGAAGTAAAAGATTTTGATCCGAATGATTACATGGGAAAACAAAATGCAAGAAAGTTAGATCGATCTGGTCAATTATCTATTTATGCAGCAGAGGAAGCTTTAAGAGATGCTGAATTTGACATTAACCAGCCCTTAGGTAAAGAATTTGGAATAGTATTTGGAACCGGAATAGGAGGAATTGGAGCTACTGAAGATGCAGTCCGAATTTATGACGAAAGAGGTTCAAATAGAATAAGTCCACTTGCAATTACACAATTAATGCCTAATTCGAGTACAGGTCAAGTTGCAATCAAGTATGGGATACAAGGCCCATCGTTAACAATTACAACTGCTTGTGCAGCATCAGCGAATGCAATTGGTGAGGCAAAAAGAATGATTGAGCAAAATATAGTTGATAAAGTCCTTGTTGGCGGTACTGAATCAGGAACAACCTCAATGACAATTGGAGCCTTTGCACAAATAAAAGCACTTTCCAAACAAAATGAAGAACCTCAAAAAGCCTGTAAGCCTTTTGATAAAAATAGAGATGGATTCGTGATGGCTGAAGGCTCTACAGTATTGATACTTGAAAGTGAAAAGTCTGCTAATGAAAGAAATGCAAAAATCTACGGTTTTGTTGAAGGTTATGGATCATCCACAGATGCTTATCATATTACCGCACCATCAGAGGGTGGAATTGGTGCTCTACGAGCAATGGAGCAAGCAATTACTAATGCAGATATAAATGTAGAAGAGATTGACTATATTAATGCTCATGGAACCTCAACTATAGCTAATGATGTTAATGAAACATTAGCAATTAAATCTCTTATGAAAGACTTTGCATATAAAATTAATATTTCATCTACTAAATCTATGACTGGACATTTACTTGGTGGAGGCGGGGCTTTCGAGGCTATGGCATCACTGTTATCTTTAAAAGATAATCAAATACCACCAACAATTAATTTAAATGATCCCGATGAGGAGTGTGATTTAAACTATACAGCAAACAATTCAATAGAAAAAAACATTGAGTATGTAATGTCTAATTCATTTGGGTTTGGTGGACACAATGCTGTGTTAGTGTTTAGTAAGCAATAATAAATTAATCAGCTAGCATACTTCCACCAATTGCATGAGCTCCACCATCTACATGGATTATCTCACCAGTTATGGCTTCTGAGTAATCAGATAATAAAAAATTTATGGCTTTAGCGACTGGTTCAGAATTTTTTGTATCCCATCCTAAAGGTGCCTTATCATTCCATTCTGAATTCATTGTAGAAAAACCAGGAATATTTTTAGCAGCTGTTGTAGCTAAGGGTCCAGAAGCAACAGCATTTACTCTTATGCTATTTTTTCCAACATAAAAAGCTAAATATCTCACAATGGATTGCAATGAAGATTTCGCAACACCTTGCCAATCATATCCTGGCCAAGCTTGAGAATTATCAAAATCTACTGCAACAATTGATGACCCTTCGTTCAACACTGATAAAAATTCATTTGTAATCGTTTTTAAAGAAAAGGCAGATACTTCAAAAGATTTTGTTGCATCTTCAACTTTTGTATTTAAAAAGTTGCCACCCATTGCTTCTGTTGGTGAAAAAGCTATTGCATGTAGAATCCCATCAATTTTTCCATAATTGTCTTTTACAAATTTTGCTACATCTTGAACTTGTTCAGTGTTTTGAATGTCCATATCTAATACTTCAATTTCTCCATCAAGACGATTTACAGCTCTCTGAGTTATGCGCAATCCATCTCCAAATCCTGTTGCAATAATGCTTGCTCCATTTTCTATTGCAATTTTTGCCGAGGTATAAGCAATGCTTTTATCTGTAAGAATTCCAGTAATAAGAATTGTTTTATTTTTTAATATCATTTTTTCCTCTAGGTATTTGACTATGCAAATAGTTAGTAGGTATCAAGAAATAATACTTTTATAAATCTTCTGTTGTGTATTTGTTAGAAGCTTCCTCTTGTTCTTTTTTAATTGAGGCTCCGGTTATCACTGCAAGGCTGATTTCAAGTAATCCGAAAAGAAAATACCCATTGAAATCTGTGAAAACAGCAAAAGCTATCATTCCGAGTCCACCGCTATATCTAATTAAATTTAATTGTTTTCCATTTTCAGCATTTCCTCCTAGTAAAAAGAAGGCCATAGCCGCAAAATAAATTGGAATACCTGTGGATCTTATTATCATTGCTTGGTTTTCTGCTAGTTCAGCTGAAAAATCAAACAAAAATATTTTATAGCTAATTTCGGGCATAATAAAACCTATCAATGTTAAACCTAAATAGCCTATTGGATCTAACCTGTTAATTAATTTGTAATTCATAAAAGCAATTATATCGGAAATTATTGCATGTTATGAATATTTAGATTTAATTATTTAGATATTTCTGCTTGTGCAGCAGCTAATCGAGCAGTTGGGATTCTAAATGGGGAGCAAGAAATATAATCAATATCTAGAGTGTTTAAAAATTTGATTGATTTTGGATCACCCGCATGTTCACCACAAACACCAATTTTTATATCTTTATTTATTTTTTTTCCATCAGCTGCTGAAGAAGCAACTAATTTTCCAACAGTATTTTCATCAATTGAAACAAAAGGATCAACATCAAAAATATTTTTATCTACATATTCGTTTAAGAATTTAGATGCGTCATCTCGTGATAAACCAAGGGTTGTTTGAGTTAAATCATTTGTTCCATATGAAAAGAAATCGGCATGTTCTCCAATTTTTGATGAACTCAAGGCGGCACTTGGTAACTCGATCATAGTTCCTATCTGATAATCAAAATTGAAGTCTGATTCTTTCTTCAAGCTTTCAATTTTTTTGGTGATGATCTTTTTTATTTTTGTAAATTCATTTGCATTCATTATTAAAGGAATCATTATTTCAGGTTTAATTATTATCTTTTCTTTTTGATGAATTTCATAACTAGCTTTAAAAATTGCCTCAACTTGCATTTCATAAATTTCTGGATAACTTAAACCTAAACGCACACCTCGATGTCCTAACATTGGGTTACTTTCGCTAATCTTCGACAAAACTTCAGTAACATATACCGATGAAACTCTTAAAGAACTAGCTAACTCAGAAATTTCAATATCACTTTTTGGTAAGAATTCATGCATTGGTGGATCAAGTAGCCTAACAGTTATAGGTTTGTCTTTTAAAAGCTTAAATATTTCAACAAAATCATTTATTTGAAAATCAATAATTTTATCTAATGCTCTTTTTCTACCTTGCTTATTGTTTGCCATAATCATCTCTCTCATAGGAAGTATTCTTTCACCTTCAAAAAACATATGTTCTGTTCTGCATAAGCCAATTCCATCAGCACCAAACTCTAAAGACTTAGCTGTGTCATTGATTGTTTCTGCATTGGCTCTAATTGAAAGTTTTTTAAAATCATCGCACCATGCCATCAAAGTATTAAATTCATCTGTTAATATTGCAGACTCTAACTCGACTTCCCCTAGAAAAATCTCACCCGTAGATCCGTCTAATGAAATTAAATCACCTTCTTCAATAGTTATTTGACCATTAGATATTTGTCTTTCATTTTTGTCAATTTTGAGATTTTCTGCTCCAACTATGCAAGGTTTGCCCATTCCCCTTGCAACAACCGCAGCATGGCTTGTCATGCCACCTTTTGTTGTTAATATTCCTACTGATGCAAACATTCCACTTATGTCCTCTGGACTTGTTTCATCTCTAACTAAAATGACTTTCTTTCCCCTTGCTGCTTCGATCTCAGCTTTTTCTGGGTCAAAAACTATTTCACCTACAGCAGCTCCCGGTGAGGCATTTAAACCTTTTTCAAACAATTTTTTACTAGCTGAGTCAACAAACTGTGGGTGGAGAACTGAAGTAATCTGATCTGCATCAATCATATTGATTGCTTCTTGTTTACTTAGTATTTTTTCATTATGCATATCAACCGCAATTTTTACACTTGCTTGGGCTGTTCTTTTTGCGTTTCTAGTTTGAAGAATAAATAATTCTCCATCTTCAATCGTAAACTCAATATCTTGTACATCTTTATAATGAGTTTCTAATTTATCACCAATAGATTTTATTTCATTAAATAGAACTGGGTTTTCTTCCTCAAGAGAAGGTTGAATGTTCTTTTCATGTTTTCCTATCGGATATGGTGTCCTTATTCCTGCAACAACATCTTCTCCTTGAGCATTCATTAAATACTCCCCATACAATTTGTTTTTTCCTGTAGATGGAAACCTTGTAAAGGCAACACCCGTTCCTGAAGATTCATTTAAATTTCCAAAAACCATAGATTGAATAGTTGTTCCAGTACCCCAATTGTTAGGTATATTATTTATTTTTCGATAAGTAACAGCTCGTTTGTTTAGCCAGCTTTTAAATACTGCCTCGATTGCCCCTTTGAGTTGAATAATAGGATCTTGTGGAAAAGGATTTCCATAAAACCTTTCAACAGTGGTTTTAAAAGCATCAATGATCCAACTCAATTGTTCAGAATCAAAATCGTTATCTTTTTCGACTCCATCGATCCTTTTTTTATTATCAATAATTGCTTCAAACCTGTCCATTTCAATTTCTAGAACAACATTTCCATACATTTGAATTAAACGACGATACGAATCAAGAGCAAATCTTTCATCATTAAAGTTAGATGCTAAAGCATCTACATTATTGTCATTAATTCCAATATTTAAAATAGAATCCATCATTCCAGGCATTGATACTTTTCCTCCCGATCTAACAGATAATAAGAGAGGTTTTTTATCGTCATTAAATTTCTTTTTTGTTATTTTTTCTAAGTCAGTAAGTGCTGTTACTAATTCTTTATCAAATTTATCTGGAAAAGATTTGTTCTCTATGAAATAATTACAAACTTCTGTTGTTACTGTAAACCCAGGGGGGACATTAATTCCAAGGGTTGACATCTCTGCTAAATTTGCTCCTTTACCTCCAAGTAAATCCAACATAGATTTATCACCTTCAGTTTTGGTGGAGGAAAATTGGTAAATGAGTTTTTTATTCATGAGGTTTGATATTCTTATCTTAATATAGTGATGAAAAATATATTAATCGTTGGTACAGGAACAATTGGTGAGCCACTAATTGGTCTTCTTGCGCAGCATAAAGAAAAACTGGGAATCGACAACATCTCGTTTTTTAAAAGAACTCCACTTTCAGATGAAAAAGGGAAAGTAGAAGCTTTGATTAGAAAAGGTGCAAAGCTTGTTGCTAATTCAGACGCAAAAAATGATTTTGAATCTATGGGTTTTGATGTTGAAGATTTAGAGAAAAGCTACGAAGAAAACCAAGTAATTATTGACTGTACTCCATCTGGAAACAAAAACTGGGATGAAATTTATTCAAATTTAGATAAAGATAAACGGTTTTTAGCTCAGGGTTCCGAACATGGGTTTGGTCCATTTTTTGCGTGGGGTATAAATAACAATGTCTTAACAAATGATCAAAACAAATATCTAATAGCCTCATGTAATACCCATAATATTGCCTCTATCCTTAAAACTTTTGTTCTTGACACAGACAAAAATTTGAATGAAGGTCGTTTTGTATGCTTAAGAAGAGCAAATGATGTTTCTCAGAATGATTCATTCTCACCCTCCCCAACAATTACAAAACATGATAATCAAGAATTTGGGACTCATCATGCACGAGATGTCTTTGAATTATTTAAACAGGAAGGAAAAGAATTAAATTTATTTTCTTCAGCTATAAAGTTACCAACTCAATACATGCATACCTTATGGTTTAATCTATCTTTTGAAAAAAACACTGAACTAAAAGAAGTATTAAATTCTTTAGAAAATAGTGAATTTTTGATGTCTACCGAGAAATTATCTTCAAATAAGGTATTTTCCTTTGGGCGGGACCATGGTTACCACGGTAGATTGCTTTCCCATGGAATTATTGCAAAGGATTCACTTCACGTAAAGGAAAATAATTTAACAGGATATTGCTTTACCCCACAAGATGGAAATGCATTATTATCTTCTGTTGCAGCATCTGTAAATTATTTTTATGAACAGAGTTGGATTGAAAAAATGACTGTTTTTAATAAGTACATATTTAAGAATATTTAAAATAATGGAAGAAACAATATGGTCTGGAATGGGAATAATACTTTTTGTAGTTGCAATAATTTGGCTAATTGTAACTTTGAGCAGAAAAATTAATAAAGCACTAAAAAAATCTGCAGAAATATTAAATTTCCAAACTGATATTCCAAGAAATATATTAAGAAAGAAAAAAATCTTTGGTGAACTAGACGGTTATAAATGTGAAGTTGAAGTTTATACAAGAAGTCATGGCAGATCTTCTACAACCTATGTTTCTTTCTATGCTTATTTCCCTAATAGCTTAGATATGGGTATAAAAATAAATTGGAAAGGGGAAATTGATGGTGACGATGAGCATCTAACAGACTTATTTGTTCAAAGAAATGATCGAATAGTTGAAGAAGCTCAAAAAACTTTGAGAAAATTGAGGATATCCGATACTGTTGTAAATTCCAGAAAAATATTATTTATAAAGTATTACAAACCTGATGAAATTGTTAAAACTATGAAAGATGTAGTGAGCTTGGCAAAAAGTCTAAAATAGATAATTAAATTTTAAGAATTTGTTCAAGTTTGTCGTATGCACGATTTTCAATATTTTTAATTTTGGTTAAAAGTTCAGAATCATATTTTTTTGTTTCTTTCCAAACTGGAACCATACCGTTCCATACTCCCTCACCTTTTAGTTTAGAATAAAAAGCTGCTCCAATGTGCATAGCAATTAATACATAGCTAAGTAATGCAGAGAATTCATGTAATGCGACAGCGAAATCAATCCCTCCAATTCCTAAATTAAATAAAGCTGCAATCAAAAGGCCTGTGGTTGGCAACATTATCAAAACAGAGTAGATGAGTCTATGCATAGCCTTTGCAAGAAATAAATGGCCTGGCCTTACCTCTTTGGTCGCCCCAAGAAGTGTTGGTGCATCTTTCATAAAGAAATACCTTATTAAAACAATAATCAAGAAAATTATTGCAAATGTTATCTCAAGATTAAGTAGTGAGGGATCTTCAAGCTCACTCAAGTCGTCAACTTGCTTAAATATGCCATAAGAATACAACAAAGTAAACGTCCAGTGAATAATTTTTG
Source organism: uncultured Candidatus Actinomarina sp. (assembly GCA_902519845.1). GTDB lineage: Bacteria > Actinomycetota > Acidimicrobiia > Actinomarinales > Actinomarinaceae > Actinomarina. The sequence continues at coordinate 90,526 of CABYLQ010000003.1, forward strand.
AAATTTTACTATGTGACATCATAAAATACTTTAAATTTTTTTGGGATTATTTGTTGTTAAGTTTTTGTTAAACAAGTTCAAATGACTTAATAATATTTTCTAAGCCCTCTTTTGCATCTGCAAACAACATCTTTGCATTATCGTTAATAAATAATGGGTTTGCAATCCCTGCATAGCCTGGCGACATTGACCTTTTAAGAACTACGACTTGTTTAGCCAAGTCTACATCTAAAATTGGCATTCCATAAATTGGAGATTCTTCATCAGTTCTAGCTAGCGGATTAACTACATCATTTGCACCTAAAACTAAAACAACATCTGTTGAGGAAAACTCAGAATTTATATCTTCTAAGGTAAACATATCTTCATAGTCAATATCTACTTCAGCTAAAAGTACATTCATATGTCCTGGCATTCTTCCTGCAACTGGATGAATAGCAAACTTCACTTCAATATTTTTATCTTTTAACGTATTTGTTAATTCTTTTACTGCTGCCTGTGCTTGAGCTACTGCCATTCCGTATCCAGGAACAATGACTACAGATTCTGCATAACTCAACTCTATTGCAACATCTTCTGGTGAAGTGCTTATTGGATCTTTTGTGTACTCATTGTTAATATTTGTTGTTCCAAAACCACCTTTAAGAACATCTAGAAGTGTTCGGTTCATTGCAGCACACATAAGTAGTGTAAGAATAATTCCAGAAGCACCTACTAAAGCTCCAGCCACGATCAAAATAATGCTATTTACAATAAACCCTGCTGACATAGCTGCAATTCCAGATAGCGAGTTTAAGAATGCTATGACAACTGGCATATCTGCTCCACCAATAACAGCAACTCGTATGACTCCAGCAATTAATGCAACCAAGATAATGAATTCATTTAGAAAGGTGTCCATTTCTAAAACTGCTGGAATTATTAGAATCGTAGGAAGAAATACTGAAAATATGTTGCCCAATTTTGTACTGAAGTTATTTAATTTGCCACGGAGTTTCAATACAGCAATAAGACTTCCCGAAAAAGTGAATATTCCAATAACCATCGAGAAGATTGCTACGAAAACATCAGAAATTGGTAAGGAAGTATTAGATAACTCAACATATGCAATTGCACCAGATGCTCCTCCCCCAAAGCCATTAAATAATCCAACCAATTCAGGCATCTGTGTCATCTGAACTCGTTTTGATATTAAAACTCCAAGAAGTCCGGAAACAACAATTGTGATGTAAAAAGCAGAATCATATTTAGAAAAATCAAAATTAAAAGCACTAAATACAGCTAATGCCATGGCCAGCATCGCAAAAGAATTTGCTCTATGTGCAGTTGACGGTCTTCCAAAGAGTTTTAAAGCAAATATAAATAAAATAGCAGAGATCAATAATATTATTTCAATCATTTTTCTTGAACATTCCTAATATTCGACCAGTAACAGAAAACCCACCAACAATGTTGAGAGTTGCAAATGCAATAGCAATTAATACAATAATTTGAAGTATTTGAGAGTCTCCTACCTCTGGATATATAAGAATTGCTGCAATTAATGTAATTCCAGAAATAGCATTTGAACCAGACATTAGAGGAGTATGTAATGTCTGAGGAATTTTAGATATAAGTTCGTATCCAATGAAGCTTGCTAGAAAAGTTATTAACAATGTAAGTAAAAAAGTTGCTTCCATTATGAACTCATTTCTACAAAAATCTCATCATCACTATTTTCTATAAATAATTCTATTAAATTTCTGACATTCTCTGAATACAATTTTGTAGCCGCATGTTTTACAGTGTTTAGAATATCTGTTTCACCAACTATCTTTACATTATTAATTTGAACAACTTTGTTAACCTCTGTCCCTTCACAGTTTCCACCTGTTCCAGCTGCTAAATCAATAATCACAGAATTTTCTCTCATATTTTTAATGGTTGACTTTTCAATTAAGACAGGTGCTTTTTTTCCAGGTATTTGAGCAAATGTTAAAACAATATCACTATCGAGAACTTGTTTCTTTAATGCTTCTTGAATTTTTTGATTTTCTTCATCTGAGACTTCTTGCGCGTATACGCTATCTTGAGCTTCTGTATTTGCTTCTACAAATTTAGCACCTAAAGATTCAACTTGATCCTTAGCTTCTTTTCTAATATCAAAAGCCCAAACTCTGGCACCAAGTCTTTTTGCAGTTGCAATCGCTTGAAGGCCTGCAACTCCAACTCCAAGAATTAACACTTTGGTCGGTTGGATGTTTCCTGCAGCAGTTGTCATCATTGGTACTACGTCGGATGTCTCTTTTGCTGCTCTCAAAACTGAAGCATATCCAAGCAAGTTGGCTTGGGAAGAGAGAGCATCTAAATTTTGAGCTCTTGAAATTCTAGGAAGTTTAAAGAAACTTAGTACTTTAATATCAGGCCTTAAGTTTTTAATTTCTTCAATCTTTTCAAAATCAAATATTCCAATGAGCACTGCTCCTTTTTTAAGATCCTTTATTGTTTTACTTTCAATATTTTCTACACAAGCAACAATATCTAAATCACTTATTTTAGAAATAATTTTCACATTTTCTTGATTAGATTCTTTGTAGTTTAGAGAATTAAATATATCTTTTTCTAAATACACATCAGATAGATATTTCTTGATAGATTCGGGGTGTATTGGAGCCCTATATCCATAGACATCTGTTAAAAATCCAATATTCATTATTTTATTTTATTCCTATTAAGAGTTATATATAAATAAAATTAAAGGATGGGAATAGCTGTATTTGCTGATAAATTTTCTGGAACTCTTTCCTCTAATGAGGTCATTAATGAAGTTAATAAAATATTTAAATATAACAATATAAAAGCTTCTTTTTTCCCTGTTACGGATGGGGGCGAAGGTTCAACTGAAATATTTAAACAATATGGTTTTAAAACAAATGAAAATCTTATGCTGCAAGATTTTACTGGTAAGTGGATACCTGTCGAAACTTTGACAATTAACAAACATATTTATATTGAAACATCACAATTAATTGGTATAAACAATTCTGAAATTAATACTTTAGATCTAAATTCATCTTGCATCGCAAAAATAATTGATAATGTAGATGTTCTATCTATGGGTGGATCAAAAACAAATGATGCAGGTATTGGGTTGCTTAGCAAAATGGGTATTGATTTTTTAAAAAATGATGAAATAATTAAGGATCCAAAACCAAGAGATTTTGAATTAATTAATAACGTCAATGTAAATGAAGATTTTAAGACACTTAATAAAAAAATTCTTATTGATACGACCATTCCATTGTTGGGAGAAAAAAATGCTTTTAAGATATTTGGTCCTCAAAAAGGACTTAAAAAAAGTGAAATAAAAAGTATAGAAAAAAATATTGAAAGAATTTTTGACTTACTTGAAAAAGAGCTTGAGGTAAAAATTAATCCTTACAAAGAAGGAACTGGTGCCTCTGGTGGCCTTAGTTTTGCACTCAGCGAAGTATTGGGTTGCGAAATAGTATCTGGTTCTGATTTCTTTCTAAATGAAACGAAAGTAAACAAAAAAATAAAAAAATTTGAAAATCTGATCTTGTGTGAAGGTAAGTTTGATTTTTCATCAATGAATGGAAAAGTTTTAGGTGAAATCTTAAAATTACATACCGGAAGCGCTTATTTCTTAGGTGGAAAGTTTGATTACAATGATGAGAGTGTTTTTAAAGATGTTTTTGAATTAGGAAACAAGGGTATGAAAGACTCTAAAAAAGAATTAAGAAATGCTACTTATAAATTGGCTAAAAAAATGAAGAGTTAGTATGAGTATTGTCTCTCCTTGTATTAATGTTTGTGTCAGTGATCCAGAAACTGATTTATGTTATGGATGCTCAAGAACCACAAAAGAAATTAAAGAATGGTCAAAATACAGTGATCAGGAGCAATTAGAAGTAATCAGAATAAGTCGAAGCAGAATGGATGGATGGCAACAAAAATCTTTTGATAAAGCTTACAAAGAAAAAGTAGAAACTGGTACAAGTCCAATAAAAAAACAAAAACTTCAGGATTAAAAATTCGGTTGTTCTAATCCAAGGCTTAGATAAACCATATTTAATAAATCTTTAAAAGCCTGATCGAAGTAATAATCAACTGTAGAATCTTGATCTAATCCGTACCACCAAAACCAATCTGAACCTTCAGCAAGTAATATATATTCATAAGCTTGATCAAGTTGTTCTTGTGAAAAATTTCCAGATTTCTTGGCTTCTTCAAAATCTGATCTTGTTCTGTATAGATTGTCCCAAGCTTGATTTTCATCAGATTCGCCAATCCAGGTTGCGTAGTTTGGTTGGAACCATGAGGCTGGATAAAGTTGGTCAATAGTATCTAAATTATTTCCATACAGTTCAAGATATTCAGAGGGAGTAATTGTTTCTAGCCATTCATATTTGGTAAGTACTGAATACATTCCGTTCAGAAAATCAATTCCATCATTTGAATAGTTTTCCCAAAAGTTTTCTCCATCAGCAATGATTGATACGATGGGTACGAAATCTAGGTCAGATGTTTTTTCACGTAATTTTAGAATTGTATTTTCAAATTCATCAATTGAAAGATCTGTTCTTTTTTCTGAATAACCAAACATCTTGTCAGATAAATAATTGTCTCTAAAAAATATAGGAACTGTCTCACCATTAGGAAGAATTGTATCCCATGGTGTGTAAAGTAGCTCTGGTTTGGACGCAACTCCCCCGACCCATCGCTGGATTCTTACGTCTAATGATTTCTCAAGAGGGTTTTGCCCAGTTGCTATCCACGAAATTCCTTCATCATTAAAGTAAGGTAAAACTTCTTGCGCAACAGCGCCCTCGGCTGGCCACATTCCATTAGGGTAAAAGCCAAAATTTTCAAAAAAGACATCTTTTCCTTTTCTAACATGTGCTTTTGCATCATCCTCGAAACTGAAGGTGTTGTAAGGAAAATTTGATGTGATATCGCCTATTTTTCCTAAATTTGTATTGTGGATCAACGGAAGAATAGGATGAGCATACGGTGTTGTGATTAATTCAATATTGTTATTTCTATATGCTTTGAGATGTTCTGGAAGGACTTTATCAATTATTTCTTTATGGACTTCTAAAATTATTTGCTTATCCTCTTCAGAGAAATTATTTTCTTTTTTAACAATTGAAATTAATGGCTCAGATGCCAAATAGCTTGGGTCGGTCCACCCTAAATTAAAGAGAACTTGAAGATCTATATAATCTTGTGTGTTCCATTGATCTGGATTTTGTCTGAGATTTCTAAGTTCAACATAACGAGGATATGTATTAATAATTCTTGAATTAATATCAAAAAATCTATCTCTAAGAAACTTTTTTTCATTGTCATTTAGTTCGTCACCTTTTATCTCGGTATGAACCCAGTAAGTATCTTTTGATCCACCTGATAGTTCATTTAATTGCTTCATTAACGTTGGTGTTAAATTAAAAGTAACCCTCAGATCCTCATACTTTTGAACCATCTCAACCATATCAAGATAATCTTTTGTTGCATGTAGCCTAACCCAGGGTTTCGAAAAATTTCCATCAATATCTTTTGGATAATATGGCTGATGTTGATGCCATAATAACATTACATATAATTCTGGTTCTTCTGAAGGTGTTTCAACAATTGGCGCAACCGTAGTTGTTGTCTCTTCCTCTAAAACTTCGATATTTGAATTTTGTGAACAAAAAGTAACAAACGTTAATAAAAATATTGCGTACTTTTTCATTTAGCAATTATAAATAATTTCTAAGAGTTATAAAGGCCTTAATTTTGCAGTGAAGTGTCTTAGCTGTTTTGGTTGCTCAATTATTTCATATCCTTTGAGTTTTTCTTTATTTTCAGCTAATTTTTCAAGAACCTCAGCAACATAATCAAAATGACTTTGTGTATAAGTTCTCCTAGGTGCAGCAAGCCTGACTAGTTCATGAGTAGAAGGTTCGTCTGGCTTTCCATTTTCACCAGCTACTCCAAAAGCAAGAGTGCCTAGTTCAACTGTTCTTACTCCGCCAATAAGATATATCTCACATGCAACTGAATGCCCCGGGTACTCATGAGAGGGAATATGAGGTACAAATGTTTTTGCATCAATATACAAAGCATGTCCACCTGCTGGCTGGACTATAGGGATACCAAAACTTAGAGCCTTTTCTCCTAAGTATGAAATAGATCTTGCTCTATATTCAAGATAGTTTTTATCTGTTATTTCTTTTAGGCCTTGAGCCAATGCATCCAGATCTCTACCTGCCAGTCCCCCATAAGTTGGAAATCCCTCAGTTAAAATCAGTAAGTTTCTTGCCTGTTCAGCTAAATCATCATCATTAAAGGCTAAAATTCCTCCAATGTTTCCAAAACCATCCTTTTTGAGACTGATTGTGCAGCCATCTGCAAGTCTAAATGCCTCTTTTGTAATATCTCTTATTTCCACATCTTTGTATTCATCTTCCCTTTGTGAAACAAACCATGCATTTTCAGCAAAACGACAAGCGTCAAGTAAAAACATTTTATTATATTTACCACAAAGCTCTTTTACTTTTTTTAGATTTTCCATAGAAACTGGTTGTCCTCCACCTGTATTGTTTGTTATGGTCATAAGTACAAATGGAATTTTTTCATTTTTCTCTTTAAGTATTTTTTCAAGTTTATCAAGGTCTATATTCCCTTTAAATGGAGATGGCGATAATAAATCTAATCCCTCCTTGCATAGCAGGTCTAGTGCTTCTGCTTTAACAAATTCAAAATTTGCTCTTGTTGTATCAAAATGACTATTGCTGGGAATAATATCTCCTTCTTTAACAGTTATCGTTGCTAAAATTTTCTCGCTTGCTCTTCCTTGATGAGTCGGAATTATATGCTTATAACCTGTAAGATCTGAGACTACATCATGAAATCTCTGCCAAGAATGGGAGCCAGCATATGACTCATCTCCACGCATGATCGCTGCCCATTGTTCAGAAGACATTGAACCGGTTCCTGAATCAGTCAGTAAGTCTACAGTTACTTCCTGTGATTTGAGACCAAAAACATTCCAATGTTCACGTTTTAAATATCCTTCTCTTTCTTCAGGTGTCGTTATAGGCAGAGATTCAACAGATTTTATTTTAAATGGTTCAATTATTGTCTTGAACTTCATACAGGGATTGTAACTGACTTTAATCACGATATCATTATCTTTATGGTTGAAATACATCAAAATATTGCAAATATTTATGAAGAAAACATTGATGAGCTTGAAGCTTTTGAGTGTGAGGATCAATTTTCTGATACACAAAGTTTTTGTGATCATTATGGTTTTAAAATTGAAGATTCATGTAACGCAATATTATTAAAATCTAAAAAACCTGACGAATTCTTTGCTTTATTTTGTGTACTGGGCTCCAACAGATTGGATGTAAATCACAAAGTAAAAAGTTTATTAAATGCAAAAAAAATTAGTTTTGCATCTAAAGAAGAAGCTGAATCAATAACGAATCAAATATATGGTGGAATAAGTCCCCTCGGACTACCAAGCGAAATCAATGTATTTATTGATAAGAATGTTATGGAAAGGGAGAAAGTCTTTATTGGTGGTGGAAATAGAGTTAGTAAGTTCTTTCTAAAGCCAGAGATACTAAAAAGCTTGACAAATGCAACAGTAGAAGACTTAACTCAATCCATCTCTACATAAACTTGCAGCCTGTGGTGAAAACGCTTTTCCATTTAAGCCTGGAAATCTGCCAGCCTGTAGATAATACTTAAGAAATGTTCTCACATTTTTAAAGTCTTCATTAGAAATTTCTTGAGGGGTTGTTAAGACATTTAATGGATTTGGTAAATTTCTTTCTAAAAATGATTGTTGATCACTGTCTAGTTTTTCAATATATTCAGAAAGGAGAGATATTGTAATCTCATAATCTTCAATAGTATTAGTACAGTTTTCATACTCGTTTACGGAAAGAGGGCTTACGTCTACTTCATAATCAGTCCTGTACTGAAAAATTAAGACAATTATTAAAAATAATAAAACGGTGTAGAAAAAGATTTTAATTGGAAAAAAAATAACTTTTCTAATAGGCCATAGTATTGCTTTAATTATCCTCACAAATTTATTGTAATGTAATCACAAGACACTGACAGGCTCCTCCAGATTTCATAAATTCTGAAACATTTGAAATTTCAATATTACAACCTAATTGTGCAACAGTTTCGATAATTTCAATGTTTTCAGAGGGAAATATAACTGATTCATTAATTACTACAGCATTGCATGCAAGTTGATTCGCATCATCCTCATGGATTGGAATCAAATTAAATACATCAGAAAATTCAGAAAGGGATTGATCTTCAAATGCATCAGGGTAAAAAATAGCATCATTGTTTTTTGTAGGAAGCTTTTGGAAGCAGGTATCAAGGTGATAGAATTTTTCATCAACTAACTTTGCAATTTTTGGAATCAATTGAAAATGATCAGCTATGAACAAAAGCGCTTCTTTATCACTTCTAATTCCATATGAGCCTAATAAGTATTCCCCATAAACAAAAGCATCGCCGCGTCCTTCAAATTTATGTTCAGATGGAATTCGAGCAACATCATACCCGTTCTTGCGAAACCAATTCTCATAGATAACTTCCTCGCCCTGTCTTTCTTGATATTTGAAATTAGATATAAGAACAGATTTATCTTTTATTATTCCAGAATTAGCGGTGAATACGAGATCTGGATAAACCGTATTCCCAGGAATTACATTTACTTCAGCACCACATTTTTCTATAGTAGATTTGAGCCCTCCCCATTGATCTTTCGCTAACTCTAAATTGATCTCTGCACCCTCAGTCATCCAAGGATTAATTGAATATTCAACTCGAAAATATTCTGGAGAACTCATTAAAACGGAAGTGTTTTGCATGCTTATATTTTACTTTTTTATACATTAAATGTATATTTTCATACATGGATAAAATCATATTTTCAAAAATTGATGAAACAAATATTGAAGGCTGTTTTAATTTAAATCAAGACAATGTTCCAGAAGTAGGATCAACATCTATTGAAGAATTCAATAGTTTGGTTCAAAATTCAGATTTCAATCTGTGTGCTACTTTCGATGAAAGGATAGTAGGTTTTTTAATCTGTTTCCAAGATACTTCTAAAACAAAATCTTTCATGTACAAAATAAAACATAAGAATTTTAATGAATTCAAAAATAGAATAAACAATTTTATGTACATTGATAGGATTGCAATTGATGTTGATTACAGAAATAATGGGCTTGCAACAATATTCTATGAGCATTTGTTAGAACACTGTCTAGAAGTAGATGTTGAAAATCTTACCGCAGAAATCAATTTACTACCAACTGAAAATGAACCATCTCTAAAATTTCATGAAAAATTACAATTTATTCAAATTGATACGAAAAAATACAATGATGAATATGAGGTTTCCTTACAAAAGAGGATTCTTTAAGTAGTAAGATATTTATATTAATGAAGTTTAACTTACCAAGAAGACAGCGAAAAAGCTTTGAGTCAGTATCTGGAAAATCTTTAGATAGCAATTTAAATAAAAAAGAAGCTTTAGAAATTTTTGAAAATGTAAAAAAAAGTTATTCCTCAGCTCCAAATTCTTTTGGTTCTAAAACAGGAAAAAAAGAAGAGGTCTTAGAAATGCTTCTAATAATTAGCGATCAAATCGCTTCAGAGTATAAAGATTGTGAAGTTGCTTTAAAACAAGGTATTCCAGAAATAACAAAGGTCAAAGAGAAATGATGAAACTAATAATTGATGCAGATACTGGCTCAGATGATGCAGTTGCACTATTAATGGCATATCGTAATTTGCCTTCAGATCAAATACTAGGGGTGACTGTTGTTGCAGGAAATGTTCCACTTGATCAGGGTCTAATCAATACAAGTTATGTAAATGAATTATGTGAGGTTGATGTTCCAATATTTAAGGGTGCAGATAAACCAATGAAGAGAAACTATAAAGAGGTTTATAATTCTGAAGAATCTACAGCTATTGCCCTTAGTTATGGAAATGATTCTACATCGGCCCAAAACGTTCATGGAATAGATGGATTAGGTGACATAGGCATAAAGCCTAAAAGTCATAAAATCGAAGCTGAATCCGCTCAAGATTTTTATAAGAAAGTACTTAGGGAGGAAGATGAAATTGAAATTGTAACACTTGGCCCATTGACAAATATTGCTGGCTTAGTACAAAACAATGAAGAAAAATTGGAGAAAATAAAGCACTGCTACATAATGGGTGGAAGCTCAAATGCCTTAGGAAATATTACAAAGTTTGCTGAATACAACTTTTGGGTTGATCCCGAAGCAGCAGATATTGTTTTAAATTCAGGAATTCCTATAACTGTGATTGGCTGGGACCCTTCGCTTTATGATGCAATGATTGATACAGAAAAAATCCAAGAAATAGATGCTATCGGTACAAAGTTCTCAAAATTTACCAACGATATTCAAGTTGTTTTAAGAGAAATGATGAAAGACATATTTGGAAGCGATAGTTATGACTTACCAGACCCCCTTGCAATGTCTGTTTACTTAGATAATGAAATCATAAGTCAATCCGTTGAAGTTAATGTAAGAGTTGATACTAGAGATGGAATAACTAGAGGAGGCTGTATTCTTGATTTTCTGAATTTGGAACCTGAAGCCCCAAAAATAAGAGTCGTACAAAGATGTCATGGAGATAAGTTTTATAGTCTATTAAAAAATAGTCTTGCTTAATGGTTGCAAGTGACTCAGTAATTGAATTAATTATTCTACAAGTTAGTGTTGCATTCAGTCCTGGATTAATAATTGCCTTAATTGTTAATGAATCAGTTCAAAAAAGTAGAAAGAATGGACTTGAGGTGGCTACAGGAGCAGCAGCAGGAGCAATTTTTATAACAATAATTACAGCGGGCATCGTTACCTTTATCTTTAATTTAATCCCACAAATTTTAACAATGATCTACATTGTTGGAATTATCTACATTGTGTACAAAGGAATTGTCACTATAAAAGCTGAAATAAAAATAAATGATACAAATATTAATGCAGGATCCTTTAACGCAGGATTGCAACTTAACTTAATAAACCCTAAAATGTGGGTATTTTATCTTTCTGTCTTGCCGATATTCGTTACTGAAAATGTGAATGTTTTTACGCAACTTATTATTCTTGGAGCTATAACGATATTTGTTAATCTGATTGCCGACATTAGTTATGCATATATGAGTAGTTATTTTTTTCAGGATTCTTCAGTAAAAACAAAAAAAGTAATCAATGCAGTAAGCGGTTTTTGTTTAATTCTGATTGGTATTTATTTATTTTTTAGTAGATTTCTTTGATTCCTTTGAATCATCATCTTTAAATAATTCAGCAACTGCACCAATACTTCCAAGAGTTGCGGAAAGATCGGCAGGTAAGAAAATTTTAGTAGCTTTGCCGTTTGCAACTTTTTCAAGAGATTCAAGATATTTAATTGCAATCAAGTCATTTGTTGGATCACCCTTATGAATAGCATCAAAAACTTTTTGTATAGCTTCTGATTCACCGTCAGCAATGGCAATTTTTTCATATTTTTGAGCATCAGCTACTGCTTTGAGTGCTTCCGCTTCACCCTCAGCACTTAAAATTTGGGACTGTCTTTCCCCTTCTGCAGTCAAAATAGCTGCTCTTTTTTCACCCTCAGCTTCAGTAACAGCTGCTCTTCGATCTCTTTCAGCTTTCATCACTTTATTCATTGCATCCTGAACGTCTTGTGGTGGATCAATTCTTTGAATCTCAACACGAACAACTCTTGTCCCCCATTTATCAGTTGCTTCATCAAGAATGAGTTTTAAAGATGTATTAATTGTTTCTCGAGAGGTAAGTGCTGCATCAAGCTCTAGATCACCAATAACATTTCTCAGGTTCGTTTGTGCAAGTTTTGTTGCAGCAGTTATAAAGTCTCCTACGTTGTAAACTAATTTTTTTGGATCAGTTGGTTCATAATAAATGACAGCATCAACTGTAATTGTAACGTTGTCTTTAGTGATCACTTCTTGTGGTGGAACATCTATAACTTGCTCACGCATATCTACAACAATTAATCTTTCTATACCAGGAATTACTATATTTAAACCTGAAGTTGCTTCACGATTGTATTTACCAAATCTTTCAATTAAGCCTTTTTCAAATGGCCTTAAAATTCTGAATATTCTGAAAGCTACAAATACTACAAGACCAAATAGTATTACACTTCTTACGATTGAAAAGATAAATTCCATAGTATTAGTTTATTATTGATAAAGTTATACGTTGATTTGTTTAACTATTTGTTTCTTCTGACTCTTTTTCTTCTTGTTCATACCTACTTAGAGCAAGCATAAACATTATGAATAAAATCAGTGAACCTGCAAAATACGTAAGAGGTATGATTCTGATCTCAAGCGCATTTAAACCATCGATTGATGCAGGAGCAGGGCCTCTTGGTGCATAAAGAAGAAAAAGGAAAGAATTAATTACTAGCCAACCAAAAGTAGCAGCACCAACAACTAAAAATCCTAGCCTTCTACCAAGATTTGTTGCATTCAAAACAAAAGTTGAGCCAAAAAAAGAAAGTATGAAAAATATAAAGAGAACTATTCCGGTAAAAGTAAGGTTGGACGATAAAAGTGTCCTCATTATTTCACGCATCAGGTGTCATTCCTCTCAAATAATCTATTACTAATTCTATATCGGACTGTGGAAGCACTGCACCAAAACCAGGCATTTTTCCACCACCTACTCCATTCACACCATACCCTTTACCGTTTACGGAACCATTAATGATAAAGTCAATAAAATCATCACGTTCTTTAAATTGAATGTTTACTCTTCCACCCCTTAAAGCAGGCCCCAAGCCACCTGAGCCAATTTGTTTAGTGTAAGCAGCACCAGCAGAATAACCTGCAGTATGACATCTTGCACAATATGCATTAAATATACCTACGGCTCTAATTGCTTTATCGTAATCACCATCGAAAGTTGAATCAGCTATATCTTGGAAATCGATAAGCCACAGCTTTTGTTCGTATGCATTTTCTAAAAATGCTAAACCTGTTTCAGCTTCATCCATAAACTTGTCATATCCATCAGTAAGTATTCCAAGATTAATAACTTTTGTTTCAAGTTCAGACAAGAAACCTCTAACTATAGAAGCATCTTTCCTTCCAGGAATCGATTCCTCCTCGTCTGGATTAAGATTTAATACTGGAGTTCCTAACATTTCAGTTATCGTTTCACTGTATGCTGAGAGGTCAGTTTCAACACTGTCATACAATCCATCTTCATCAGTATCAATACCGCTTTGTCTAGAAATTAACGCTGAGACGACCTCAACTGCTTCAATTGCGATTGGTAATCTAATTGGTGCCATTTCTATATCGTTTATTAACTCATTTTGTTTGGCTATTTCACTCTCAACTTGTAAATCGGAATTTTCTATTCTTAATAATGATGAATTTATATTTCCCTCAATTTCAAGCAATTCTTCATTTTGAGGAATTTGAAAGGAGTGTAAATACTCAATCAAATCACTTAATTGGCCGTCGTTCATAGGTCCACCACCTTTAAGTCCCCAAGCTGGCATTGGTGAATTTGCTCTTCCATAGATAAGCCAATATAAAACTTCATCATCATCGTATCTGTAAAATACATCATTAATAGCAGGGGCTACCCAAGTAACACTTACCCCACTTCTTTTTTCAACATACGATGCAGCACCACCACTTCCATCTGCACCATGGCAGTTACCACACCCAAATTCTTCATATAAATGATGCCCTCTTTCTACAGAAACATCATCAAATTCCTCTACAAAGCTTTCTTGTCTAGCTGGTTCACCTAAATAATATAAAGGAATCATAATTGTTAAAAGAGAAGCTAAAACAACAGCAACTGACAAAATCTTATCTAGCTGAGTTGTCTCAAGCTGGTCATCAGGTAAATATTTTTGAAGATTTCTTGGTACTTTTTTAATCTTTCCTGCACCTCGAAATCCAACAGCAGAAAAGTATGCAATTGCGCCGATAACAGCTAAAGCAATAAGTGTTATAAAAAGTGAACTATTCATTATTATTCCTCAGGTGCGGCAATAGTAATACATGAAATACCTTGGGGATATTTAACTGACATTCCAGCAGCACGTGGAGATTCTATGATAGAACCCGTATCAATAATAAATTTTCCAGATGTGTTTACATTCACTATGAATCTATCAAGATTACGAGGTGCTGGTCCAGCGTAGTATTCACCAACCATATTATATTTTGATCCGTGACAAGGACATTCAAACCCTTGAGAGGTATTACACCAAGGGACTCTGCAACCAAGGTGTACACACCTTTGATAAACAGCAACAAGTCCATCAGCAACTGTTCCACTGTCAGAAAATTGTGAGTTTCCTGATTGTTCGAATGGTAATACATAAGCTCTTGCAGCTGGGATGAAAGCAGGAATCACAGATCCATCAGATTGAAAAATTTGGTCTTTTAAATCTTGAACTCTTCCTGCGTCAATCTTAGAACCAAAACCTCCGGAGACTTTAGGATAGAAAAATCCCAACCAGGAGATTAATTGAATTCCGGCGAAAGCGCCGAAAGTAATTCCTAATGCTTTTCCAAGGAATTGTCTACGAGTCATTCCAGCTTCTTCTTCTGATATTTCTTCGTAAATAATTTCTTCTTTTACTTTTATTGATCCATCTGTTTGAATATCATCTTTTTCTTCAATATCGTCAGATAAATTTTCTTCTTCATTTTCAGGTTCATCAGGAGCTAAAAAGTTTGTTTGTGATTTATCTACTTTTAGTGCTCTCTTATCTAAATTTTTCTTCCAATTCAGCCTTTTATTTACTGCTTTAGGCGTTCTACCAGTGACTACTGCAATGATTCCAATAACACCAAATAAACCAATAAAAGCAATTGCAACAAATGAAAGTTGTACCAGGCTCATTCGAAATGGACCCAGTCAAGTAAGTCATCAAACCAAACACCATCAATCCAAGGATATGTCCAGTTCCAACCTGGGCCTCTAAATAATATACCAATTAAACTCAATGTTCCCGCTCCTGCTAGAAAAAATGTCCAAAGCATAATTGCATATTTTCTTTTTGACGGTTTATTATCCTTATTTCTATCTATATATGGAATAGCCATAAATGCTGCCACACCAATAATTAGAGGAATCATAACTCCAGCAATCTGTGGATCCCAGTATGAAAGTAATTCTTGTAAACCAAGGAAATACCATGGTGCTTTTGCAGGGTTTGGAGTAATGTTTGGATTTGCTTCTTCAAGTAATGGGGCCTGCAAAATTGCGCTAATAAAAATAAGAAAAGCTGTCATAGCCATTAAAGATATAAATTCTGGAAGCATTAAATGTGGCCAGGTGTTTACTTTATCTACTGGCTCAGAAGTTGGTTTTTGTATCGGTTTGGCTTTTACAACTGTCAATAGTCTCTGTGTAACTCTTGTTTCTGGAGCAAAATCAACTTCAGCTGGTACATCAGTTTTTACACCTGCTGCTGGTGCTGGTGCCGGTGCTTCTTTGACTTCAGCTGCTGGTGCCGGTGCTTCTTTGACTTCAGCTGCTGGTGCTGGTGCTTCTTTGACTTCAATTGGTTTTACATCTATAACTTCTGGTTCTTTTGAAATAGTTGTAGGTTCTACCTCACCCTTCATTTCTGCTAATGCTTGCTCTACAGATATACCTAAAGCTTTTGCTCTTGCCTCAGCTGTTTTAATTAATAAATGTTCTGGAATATCAACCATATATATAAAAACTAGAGGGGACCAGAGATCCCTCCATCCTTTCTGACTCTCCAAAAATGGATCGCCATAAATATAACGATTATGAACGGGAGAAATAAAACATGTAAAACATAGAAACGGAGCAAAGTAGCTTCTGTTGCTTCTAATCCTGCAAATAAGGCAAATTTTACCTGAGCGCCAATTACAGGTGTGTAGCTAGCCATGTTTCCTCCAACGGTAACCGCCCAAATAGCTAACTGGTCCCACGGAAGAAGATACCCAGTAAAAGATAAAAGCAAGGTTAATAAAAGCAAGATAACCCCAATTACCCAGTTAAACTCTCTTGGTGCTTTATATGCTCCGTGATAAAACACTCTTGACATATGAAGGAAGACTACGATGACCATTATATGTGCAGCCCACCTGTGCATATTTCGTACTAATGAGCCAAAAGCTATTGAAGTTTGTAGAGATTGAATATCAACATAAGCCATTTCAGTTGGTCTAAAATAAAACATTAACCATATTCCTGTAATTGTAAGAACAATAAATGTAAAAAAGCTTAAACCTCCAAGACATAATGTGTAAGACAATCTCACAGCATGTCTTTTAACCTTTACTGGGTGAAGATGGTACAAAACATTGTTCATAACAACATATGATCTGTTTCTTGGGCTGTCGGAATATCCTTTTCTGAATGGTGATCCTGGACGAAAGATACTTCCCCACAATGAGCTTTCTTTAAGTGAGTCTCCAAGACCTGCACTTATATCTTTTACACGATCTCTAAACTTTATTTTTTCATTCTTCATTTAAAGTCTTCCATATATATATCCATGTCTATCATTTCTTTCTCCAGAGTCTTCATCCCATGGAGCTTCATAAACACCATTATTAATTGCTGCGTCTGCCAATGATCCTGCAAATTTACCCAAAGAAATTACTCCTGTTGGACATCTATCAACACATAATGCACATCTAGTACATGCATCTTCATCAACAACAAAAAATCCTGATTCATTTTCTTCCATACTCGGTGCTTCAACATTGATAGAGTCTTCAATAGCATCTGTTGACAAGTAGTGAATACATTTCCAGGGACATATATCAACACAACCTTCGCATAAAATACACTCTGCTTCATCAATGTGTAGAAATTGTTTTGGTCTTACTCTTGATGAAATCTTTTCTGCTTCAACCATCGCAAGGTTATATTGTTTTTCAAATTCAGGCATCTCTATAAGTACTTCTGATTTAGCCATCAGCACCCACCTTCACAACTTCTTTACCATAATCAGAAATTCTTGTTTTACCCCTCTCTTTTGCTTCATTGATGTCTTGAATTAAATATCCAACAACAAAAGCAGTTACTAATGCACCTGTAGAAATTCCAAGTTGAATAATATCTTTAAGTGCTCCAAGACTAAGACCAATTTCATTACCAAGAAAAAGAATAGGCGGAAAGTTTATAAACTCTCTTTGATTAGTCCATTCAAGGGGTCCCTGAGAAAGGTTAAGCCATTCAGATGGCAATACTCCAAAAATTAGTGCGAATTGGATCCAACTTAAGAAAGCAAGATATGTTGCTCTAGCCCATGTCATTTCTGTATCTTCCCAAGCTAACATTGCCATTCCGATCAAAAGAAGTTGTCCGGCTCCAAAGGCTACAAGTTGACCAATAGTTTGCATTAACCATCCTCGAGGCATCCAGTTAAAGTAATCAATTGCTTCCCCCTCTGGAAAACCAGCAAAATGTGCAATAATGACCCCGATAGTGACACCACCAATTCCAGCAAATATTAAAGCTACGCCGATTTTGTATCGATTAGTAAATATAAAATTTAACAAGTTTCCCTCTACACGTCATTAACTCAAAACTTTCAATACCTATTGTATCAAGAATTGGGTACATAATATAAATTTTATAACGGTACTTTTTTAAGAAATTACATATTTTATTGACGTATTTTTTACAGATTAATAGTAAAGTCAAATTGAGAACTTACTATTTAAACTAATGAAAATAAAAATTTTTCCAAAAAATGAACAAGAATTTTCAAAATTTTTTATTGTTGTTATGCCCTTTTTATTATTACTTTTTGGAGGTATATCACTATTAAAAGAAGCTTATTTTCTTTTTGTGAATATTCTTCCCCAAAATATTGTATTTAATTACGGTTTTCTAGATAAATTGAATAATCATATAACTTACAGCCTTTTGCTATCATTCTTAATCGTATTTTTAACTTCATATCTTTTACCAAAAACTCTTGGAAGGAGGTTGGTTATATTTCCAATTTTCTTCCTGACCTCACTAGGTGTAATAGGTTTAGAGTCTTTAGATTTATTATTAGGGTTTTTGTTTCCTAATAACTTTTTTTCTTTTGGTAATACAAGCTATACAATGCTCTTCAAAATTTTAATTTTGTTTGCTTTTGTAGGTCTTTTATCAATAAATATTCTTGCCAAAAAAGAGGCTTCCATGTTTATAAGTGCGCAATATTTATATGGAGCAACTTTATTTTATGCTCTTTCATTAGTTATTTATCGTGGAAATTTTTCTGTATTTAGTGATAATTTTTTTATTAACTCTATGTATGTATCTACACATATATATGTTGGATATTCTTTTGTATTTTTAGCATTGCTTCATTTTATGACTACAAAGGGAATCAACGGAACATTATATAGTAAAACTTTAGGATCAATTAGTTTTTGGGGGTATCTATTTTTATTGCCATGGACTAACTTTAAATTTTATTTTGGTTCAGTTTTGCCTAATTGGATTGAAAACATTTCACTTTATTTATCATTAAGCTTGGCTCTACCGCTGCTAGCAGTCACAGTTAATTTTTTTAGGACTGTAACAACTAGAGATGAAGAAAATAAAATAATTTATGGCCTTGTTAGTTTTTCGTTTGGAATTTTCCTAGTAACTAATCTCTTTCAAATTGTTTCATCATTATCAAACATTATCCCCTTACTTAGTCTTACGAGTTTTGAAATTGCAATAAGATATGGCTACGTTTTTAGTTCTATATTGATATCTATTGCTTTTATTTATTATCTCATTCCAAAGATCTTTGGTAGAGAAATAAAATATACAAGACTTGAGTCTCTTACTGCCTATACTTTGAAAATTGTTGTATCTGGCACATTATTCTCTAATGCTTTAATAGGTATAATTTCTGGGTATTCGTGGAATGCAGGTGCAAATGCAGGTAATCCAACGATATATGGTGAAGGTTTTGCGTTGTTATGGTCACTAATAAATACTCCTTTATCAGTAAATTTGTTTTTATCAGTTTTGCTCCTCTTACCATTTTTTCTATTCTTTATATCTGTGACAAAAGCTATAGTAAATGGAGAAATCACAGAGGCTGAAACAATAGAGCTTACAGAAGAAGAGCTTCCAGTATGAGTGAACTCTTAAGTAAAGTCGCAGAAATATTAAATGCTCCAGAATCGTTGGTACAACGATCTGCAGAGGCAAGAGCGGAAGCATCAGGTAAAAGTGTTGATGAGGTTTTACAATCTTGGGCAGGTGGTGAAAGTGTAGCTGCTGTCGAAAAGAGTGTCGAAGAACCAGCACCTGTGGAAGAACCAGCACCTGTCGAAGAACCAGCACCTGTGGAAGAGATTGAAAAAAAAGAAGATAAAAATGAAATTGTTTCGGAAGAAAAAGAGAAACCTCAGACATTATCTTCTTCAAGAAATACCAAAAAAATAACTCAAAAAATAGCTTTTGCTAATAAAACATTAAATATCAAAGTTAATGCAGAAACTACTTTGCCTAGATGGTTAAATGTAAGTTTTGTCCTTATCCCTTTATTTATAGTAATTGGAATCATAAACACATCATCGACTCAAGAATGTGGTGAAAACGGCATTCTTGATATAGATAGAAAATCTCAATTGACAATTAATTGTGATGGTTCTGCTTTTGAAGGCAAGGGTGTTGGCTCAGCAAGTTCTATAAATTATATTGCTCTTGGACAACAAATATATTCTGGAGCAGCTGCTTGTGCTGGTTGCCACGGTGTGAATGGAGGTGGTGGTGTTGGACCAGCATTTACTGGGGGTGAGCTCTACACAACATTCCCAACTTGTAGTGATCATGCACTTTGGATTGAGCTAGGATCAGCAGGATGGCAAGCTGATGTTGGGCCAGCTTATGGTGCCGAAGATAAAGTTTCTATTGGAGGAATGCCAGGTTTTGCTGGAAAACTTACCGAAGATGAACTTTATGCAGTAGTTGTATTTGAAAGGGTTGTCTTCGGTGGTGGGGATACAAATGAAGTATTAGAAGATTGTGGTCTTCTAGAAACTGAAGAAGAAGTAACTGCTGAAGCAGTAGAAACATCAAGTTAAATAAACAAATAAATTCAAGTTGATTGTTTAAATAATCAAACTACTATTTTTTTTATGTTGCCAGCAATATATATTCATGTATTTTTGATCGCATTTAGTATTGTTCTTTTCTATGTAATTTTATAAAAATATGGCCAAAAAAAAGAAAGAGAAAAGAGCCGTAGGTTGGAAAGAACACGTTGCTCTGCCTGACTTAAAGATTAAAAGTGTAATAGCAAAAATTGATACTGGTGCAAATGTCGCAACTATAGATGCTGCAAACATAAAGTTTAT
This sequence comes from uncultured Candidatus Actinomarina sp., assembly GCA_902519845.1. Classification (GTDB taxonomy): domain Bacteria; phylum Actinomycetota; class Acidimicrobiia; order Actinomarinales; family Actinomarinaceae; genus Actinomarina. The sequence goes on from CABYLQ010000003.1 coordinate 110,939, forward strand.
AACTAAGAATGATATTAAGTACGTAAAGTTCACTGTAAAAAAAAGAAACAATACAATTAGAAAAACCTCTGCACCACTTGCAGGATTTAAAAGAATAAAAAGTTCTAATGGTGATGTTGAAAAAAGACCGTACATAAAAACTGATATCCTGATGGATGGTATTACAAAAAATATTGAACTTACTCTAACTGATAGAGGTCCTATGGATTACACGATGTTGATTGGAAGAAAAGCCTTAGGAAGAAGATGGGTAGTTAATCCATCCATCGGTTTTTTGACAAAACCTTCAGGAGAATAAAAATGAAGATTGGGATTTTATCACAAGATATTAGATTGTATTCTACAAAACGTCTTTATGAAACTGCTCTTGAAAGAGGTCATGATACTGAAGTAGTAAGTTATTTAAGGTGTTACATGAATATTGCTAAGGCAAAACCTAGAATATTTTCTGCTGGTAGAGAGCTAAGCTTTGATTCTGTTATACCAAGAATTGCTGCGACTTGGACGTTTTATGGAGCGGCAGTTGTTCGTCAATTTGAATTAATGGGGTCAGTATCGGCAAATTCATCAGCTGGAATTAGTAGATCTAGAGATAAATTAAGAGCTCTACAGCTTATTGGTAATACAGGTGTAGAAATGCCAGTAACTGGATATGTTCATTTTTCAAGAGATGTCGAATCTGTTTTAAAAAGTGTTGGAGAGCCCCCTTTTGTTATTAAATTACTCGAAGGAACTCAAGGAAGAGGTGTCGTGCTAACAGAAACAATGGATGCAGCTATAAGTGTTATTGAAACAATGAAAAAGATTGATGCAAATATTTTAGTTCAAGAATTTATAAGTGAAGCAAATGGTGAAGACATAAGAGCAATTGTCGTTGGAGATAAAGTGGTTGCATCAATGAAAAGAATCGCAAAACCTGGTGAGTTTCGATCAAATGTTCACTTAGGAGGAAGAGCTGAAAAGTACAACATTACAAAAGAAGAGGAAGAAAGTGCTGTCAAGGCTGCAAAAATTTTAAAACTTGATGTCGCCGGTGTAGATCTAGTTCAATCTGACAGAGGCCCTTTAGTCTTAGAAGTAAATTCTTCTCCTGGATTAGAGGGTATTGAATCTGCGTCAGATATTGATGTCGCAAAAGAGATCATATCTTTTCTAGAAAAAAAAGTAGAGAATACAGATAAGTCAAAACCTATCGATATTTAATGAAATTTCTAAAAATTACGTACTGGCTTAATATTCCTTCATCCAAAACTTTTTTACCATATAAAACTACTGGAACTCTTAATAAAAATTCTTGATAACCTTCTCCAACATCAACTTTTTTAATAGTAAAAAAGTAATTTAAAAAACTGAGATTTTTTAAACCTTTTTCACACAATTCACAATTTTCAGTAACGACAACACGTAATGTGGGCATATCTCTAATATAGTCAAATGAGGCCATGGACTTTAATATTTATTGTTTTATTAGCCGTAATAATTTTTGTTTCAGGGGCGATTGTCTTAAATATTATTTCTTAATATCTATTTTTTCACCATCAACGATACCTATTATCTCTGAGGCATTCTTATTTTTAGCAAAAATTGAAATCATACCCCATGAATCAGTAATTAATCCAACTTGATTTACCCCATCACTTTGATATGTTTCAGACCAAGTCATCTTAATTTCCTGATTTTGTATATTAACACTTAAAACATCCCCAATATTTTTTCCAAGATCAGCTAGTTCATCCGGGGAAATGTTAGTTTGACAATTACCGTAATGATCTATCCACAAGATCTCGCCTTTTACCTCATCTTCTTTTTTTTCTGTCAGGGGAATCAAATATTGCTGAAGATTCATAAGATCAACTTCCTCACCACAATCTTTAATGTCAAGCTGACCTGAGGCAATACCAGCAGCAAAAGGAGAAAATATATCTCTGGCGTGAAATGTATTGCCATCACTTGGGATAATCCAGTTTTCATTCTCAAGAAGATATGCTTTTTTGGCTCCCCCAACTGTTGCACATGCAAGATTTAATAATCCATTATCGGGTCCTATCATTACTCCCCAATCTGTTTCAATTGCAACAGGTTTTCTTTCTGTCCCAACACCTGGATCTACAACTGCTAATAGAACACCTTGGGGAATATATTGAATAGCTCTCATGAGTAAAAGGCTTCCATATTTAATATTTTGTGGAGGAATCCCATGTGAAATATCATTGACTTTGATAGACGGATCGATTCTACTAATTACACCTTTAACAACGCCAACTGAACCGTCTGAAACTCCAAAATCTGATGCAAATGATATAATCTTTGTCATTAGAATAAGTATAAAAGTACTTGAGATCTTAAATACATAAAAAAGGACAAGATGAGAAAAATAATAATCGGAATCTTATTTTTTATAATTATTGCATATTTTGGAATTGGTTTTTATGTCTATGGAGAATCAGTTGCTGTTCCCTGTGCAGTTGTAGAGGCTGAAAAAGAAAATAGACCTGATAATTACACACTTGGAGAAAAAGCAGATTGGGATCCCTCAAAATATTTTGTTCAAGATTATGAGACTGTTTTGATTAATACAAATGATGACGTTGTTTTAAGTGGTTGGTGGATGGAAACAGATAAAAACGCTCCAACAATAATTGGTTTACATGGTGTCACTAGTGGTAAGCATTCTCCTGATGTCTTACTTGTCGGAGGAATGCTTGTAAGTGAGGGATTTAACTATTTGACATTTGACTTCAGAGATCATGGTGAAAGTACATGTGAAGATGGTGTTCATTCGGCAGGCCAAAAAGAAATTTATGACGTTAAAGCTGCGATTGATTGGTTAATAAATGAAAAAAATATACCCTCTGACAAAATTGGCTTGCATGGTTCATCATTTGGTGCAATGGTTGCTTTGATGGCTCAATATGTAAGCGATGATATTGGGGCTCTTTCAATTGTTGATACTCCATTCGATTTTGCAACTCTTGTTAGAGAAGAACTAATTTACCAAGGTTTTCCTGCATTTTTATATGAACCAGTAAATCATTATGCACTACTTTTTGAAGGAATAGATATAACTGAAGTTAGCCCTGAGGATGGAGTGTCCAAAGGAAAAAATTCAATGATTATTTTTAATGGAGTAAAAAGTGATAGAGTGCTGTCGCACCATACTGAAGATTTAATTAATGCTGGCAATCAATATAATGTTGAAATGTTTATTCATAAATATCCTGAACTCTCACACACAGAAGTAATGTTTGTCTACCCGGATGAATTTTTGAGTAAAATAGTTCCATTTTTAAGAGAAAGATTAAATTGATAAAGAAAATATTTATTGGACTAGGAATATTATTAATAACTATTCTTGTTGGCGCAGGTTGGTATTTTTCTGGATTAATTTATGAAGGAGCGCTAAATCCTGATTTCACAGACTCTCAAGACATAGGGACAGCCGAAGACAGAGTAATTGTATCTCAAATTGATACTAAAACAATCACACTAAATGTTGAAGAGGAGCTTTGGGGGCCATTGTTAGAAAATGGAACATATGGAATAATTGGTCAAAATGGTGATGCAGTTGTTGGCGAAATTATAAGCACGGATGGAAATATTGTTACAAGAGAGCTTCTCGAAGTAAATGGAAACATTGTAGAAGGTGAGAAGATAAGAGCGACTAGCTTAGTTTTAATAAATGATGAAGGATACAAAATTTTAGGGACGTCAGGTTGGTCTGGTCAGGCTACAGAAGGTGTCTACACGCCGAAATCTGTTGCTGATTTAGAGTATGAAACAATTAATTACACATCAGAAATTGGAACATTTCCAGCATATTTAACAAAAAGTGGTGAGAATGGCATTGTAATTTTTGTACATGGCTTTAGAGGAGACTATACAAGAGAGGTATTTGCATTAATGCGTACGGGAGAATTTGAACAACTTGGATTTAGATCGATGATTATTGCTTATCGAAATGATAGAGGATTTGCTAAAGATCCATCAGGCATATATCAATATGGAACTACTGAATGGGTTGATATAGATGCTGCTGTAAATAGAGCTTTAGAATTAACTGACAATGTCATACTTTTTGGTACAAGTGGTGGAGGTGGTCCTATATCTGGTTGGATAAAAAATGTTCATGATAAAAATAAAGTAAGTGGAGTGATATATGAAGCTCCAACGATAAATTTTTGGGAAAGTGTGAAAGTAAATGGTGCTGCAAGATTTCCTTGGTTGCCTCCAAGTACGTTTGAGTATTTTAAAATCATAACTGAAATTAGATATGACGTTGATTTTGACAAAATGAATTTTACTGAAGAGGTAATAGCTTCAGATATTCCAGTTCTTCTTTTTCACGGTGATGATGATGAATGGGTTCCAGTGGAAATGTCTGATTATATTGCTTCAAGAAGGACTAAAAATTTTACTTACATGAGGTATGAAAATGTTGGCCACAACACAGCATGGAATGCTGATCCACAAAAATATAAAGATGCACTTAGTACCTTTCTTAAATCATTAGATTAGTAATCATCATGAAGTCTTGAACTATGAAATTATAGAACTATAGTGAATTTCAATTTCCATAGCTGTATTTTTCCAATCATATTTTTTTGATTTTTCAATGCAAGATAAAGAAATTTCTTCAGATTTTTTATCTTCATTAAGTAAATTACTTACAAAATTATTTACATCTTTATCTATTAAATTCTCTGATAAATAGCCATTTTTATTGTTCTCAATAATTTCCATTAATGATCCATTATTTATACTAAGTACAGGTACTCCCATAGTGTTAGCCTCAATCGCAACAAGTCCAAAAGTTTCAAATTGCGAAGTATGAATTAATAATTTTGATTTATTAAGTAATTCAATAATTTTTGTTTGATGAAGGTTATCTGAGAACTCAACATGTGCTTCCAAATTTAAATCTTTGACAGTTTTTTTTAGTTCTTTTAAATATTCATTTCCATACTTGCCACTAGGTCCCCCAATAAAAATACATTTAAAATCATTCTCAATTTTTTTAAAATTATTTAAAAATTCTAGAGTTTGAAGCTGTCCTTTTTGTTCTTGTATTCTGCCAATCGATAAAAAAATATTTTCTCTTTTTACAGACATATCAGGAGAAAATATATCTCTATCAACTCCTGGAATAATTTTTCTAATTTTATTTTCATCAATTTTGTAGGTATCAGTAATCAACATAGTTTCAAAAACTGAAGAAGTAGTAACTAAATTAGATGATGTCATTACTATTTTTTCGCAATCAACTCTTTCTTTGTTGTAACCATCTAAAAAAACCCCCAAACTATGAGATGTAAAAATAAAAGGTATGTTTAATAAATTTGAAATCTCTTTTGCAATAAGACCCGACAACCAGTAATGGGCATGAATTACATCAAAGCTTTTTAAGTCTATGGATTCTTCAAGTTTATTTTTAAACTTTTGTAAGTGTATTTCTTTTTCCTCAACATTTAGTTCAGGCTCAAATAATTCCAATGAAACAAATTCAAGATTTTTATCTTTGAAACTGTCTGCTTTTTCACCTGTTACAACAGTTACATTGTGCTTTTCTGATAAGTGTTTTGAAATTTGTTGAACGTAAACACTCATACCTCCACCATCATTCTTGCCTAATTCACTGAAAGGAGAAGCGTGAAATGATAACTGGAGAATATTCATACTTTAATTTTTAAATCATACAGCTGATGTACTTCTCCACCAAAGTGAAATTTGTATTTTTCTTCGCCTTTAAGAAAATCAAAATATTGTTTACTTTTTTTTATGCTATTTTGTAAAAGTTGGTCATTTAAATAAGTACCAGTATTAAATTCATCTAAATTATGGTCTCTGCATGAGTTGTATAGGTAGTCTACCTTTTCAGTTTCATAGACAAAAGCACCAGCAATCATAGAATCTTTATGCTTCAGGTAGTGAATTGCCCATTTATCTTCTTCAAAAAGGGCTTTGTAAAACTTTTCAATCTCTTCTGTCATATAATCACCTTTTTCACCAGTTGAATTTCTATGCAATGTAATAAATTCATCAAAAACAGTTTTATCTTTTGATTGTTCATAAGAAAAATCATCGAACTTATCCTCAAATACCCTTTTTTTTCTTTTTAGTTCGTGCCTATTTTTTTTACTAAGACTTTTTAAGTAAAAATCATAGTTGTCAGGCAATTGAAGATAGACCGCAATATCACTTTTCTCTATTTTGATGGAAGAAAATGAGTGATGATTTAGGAATTCACTTACTTGAAAATAACTCAACGAGTCAAGATCAAAGTTATTTATATTTAATTCACTTATCTGTTCTGTAGAGAAAAATGGGGTTATTCGATAATCAACAAAATCTCGATTGAGATTAAAAGAAACACTTCCTGAATCAATTTTGTAATAATCAAATAGTTTTTCAACATTAGATTCATTAAATAATTCTCCAGCCTCTATAAATTCTAAATTTATGAACGGAGAGTTTGCTACAAGATCTTTAACCACAGGGTCTAGAATAACCCATTAATGAGATTTAATACATCTACGAAATACAAAGAGAATAAAAATGCAATTAAATAATCATAAAGATAAATTTGCGTTGTGAGCTCTGAAAAATATTTGTACTCTCTTCTATTTCTTTGAAATAGGAAATTTAAAATTGTTGTAGATATTGAGACTAGACCTGCTGTGATAAGAATATATACAAAACTAAAACCTAAAAATAAGCTAATAGTTGTAATAACAAAAAATGAAGCAAAAAAATTAAAGAAATATTGATAGTTGCTAAATTGAATGTTTAAAAATGTTGCAAGAGTTTTTATAAAGAAAAGCATCAAGAATAAAAATGTTAGATAATCTAAATTTTCAATAAATTCTTTTGAAACACAAAAAGAAATAATGTAAAAACTAATCACTGTCACTAGATACGAACTACCAAATGTTGATATGCTAATTTCATTAAAAACTAAATATAAAATTCCAACCAAAATCGATACTAAAAATATCATTCCTTTTATATCATCAATTCCTAGGAAGGATGTCAGAACTGGGATAAACGAGATAAACAATAATAGAAGAATAAAAATAAATTCGGTATTGTCTGTTTTTAATTCGCAAAGTAATAATTCAAGCTGCCAAGCTAATGCTAAACCTACAAAACAGGCGATAATCAGGCTACTGTTGTTCAAAAAAATGGTAATGAAAATACCAAAAGTTAGAACTGTTTGTACGTATCGAAGTTGGGTCTGTAACATTATCCTCGCGAAAATTTTACCTAGATATGCTTGAAAATTAAAGTGATTTGTATATAATTAAAAAACACTATATTTAGTGTTAAGAACAGTGGCATATACTACATTTAGTTATAAAAGGAGAAATTGTGGCAAAAAATTCAGGGCTTAAAATAAATAGGAAATATACCTCACCTGGTGATCCTTATAAAGATATTGTTTGGGAGAAAAGAAGCTCCAAGATAGCTAACCCGGATGGATCAGTCGTTTTTGAAATGAACGATGTAGAAATCCCATCTACTTGGTCACAAGTAGCAACAGATATTATGGTTTCAAAATACTTCAGAAAAGCTGGAGTCCCTCAAGTAGATGAAAATGGAAACGAGTTACTTGATGAAAATGGACAAAAAATCTTAGGTCCTGAAACATCATCAAAACAAGTATTTAATAGACTTGCCGAAACATGGAGATATTGGGGAGAGAAAACAGGATACTTTGCCTCTGAAGAAGATGCTCAAGCATTTGAAGATGAACTAAAGTATATGCTTGCGACGCAAATGGCAGCTCCTAACAGTCCTCAGTGGTTTAACACAGGCTTAAATTATAAATATGACCTTACAGGTAAAGCACAGGGTTTTTGGTTTGTTGACCCTGTAACAGGTGAGTTAACTGCAGGAGAAGATTCCTATTCAAGGCCACAACCTCATGCTTGTTTTATTCAATCTATTGATGATGACCTTGTGAATGAAGGCGGAATCATGGATTTATGGGTTAAGGAAGCTAGACTTTTTAAATTTGGATCTGGTACAGGAACAAACTTTTCAAATTTAAGAGGAGAAGGAGAAAAGCTTTCAGGTGGTGGAATGTCATCAGGTGTTATGTCTTTCTTAAAGATCGGTGATAGGGCAGCTGGCGCAATAAAATCTGGAGGAACTACCAGACGTGCAGCAAAGATGGTAATCCTTGATCTTGACCACCCAGATATTGAAGATTTTATAGAGTGGAAAGCAATAGAAGAAGATAAGGCAAGAGCATTAATTGCAGCTGGCTATCCCTCTGATTACAACGGAGAAGCATACGAAACTGTTTCTGGTCAAAACTCCAACAACTCTGTAAGAGTACCTAACGAATTTATTAAAGCTCTTGAAACAGACGGAGACTGGGAGCTTACCGCAAGAACAGACGGATCAACTATGAAAAAGGTAAAAGCTAGAGATCTTTGGAACAAAATTGCAGATGCAGCATGGCGATGTGCAGATCCAGGTGTTCAATTCAACACAACTATTAACGAATGGCACACTTCACCAGCTGGCGGTCAAATCAGAGCTTCTAATCCATGTTCTGAATATTTATTCTTAGACAATACAGCATGTAACTTGGCTAGTTTGAACTTAGTAAAGTTTTATGATGATGAAAAAAAAGTTTTTGATATTGATTCTTACAAACATGCCCTAAGAGTATGGACGGTTGTATTAGAAATATCAGTTGAAATGGCACAGTTTCCATCAAAAGAAATAGCTCAAGGCTCATATGATTACAGAACACTTGGTCTTGGGTATGCCAATCTAGGTTCACTTTTAATGAGAAAAGGAATTGCTTACGACTCAGACCTTGGAAGGGCAATAGCTGGAGCACTTACAGCCATGTTAACTGGTGAAGCATATAAAACATCTGCTGAAATGGCAAGTGTTGTTGGTCCATTTCCAAAATATTCAGAAAATAAAGAAAACATGCTTCGAGTAATGGGAAATCACAGAAAAGCAGCTTATGATTCAAATGACTATGTTGGAATAAGCCACGACCTATTGCCAATAGATCAAGAACTTTGTCCAGAAGATTTATTAAATGGTGCAAAGGCTTCTTGGGATGGAGCCCTTGAACTTGGAGAGAAATTTGGGTACAGAAATGCTCAAGCTACAGTTCTTGCTCCAACTGGAACTATCGGATTACTTATGGACTGTGATACAACGGGTGTTGAGCCAGACTTTGCTTTAATGAAATTTAAGAAATTAGCCGGCGGCGGTTATATGAAAATTGCAAATCAATCAATAGGTCCTGCACTCAGCGCTCTTGGATACAGCAATGAAGAAACCGAAGATATTATCAAATACGTAATTGGCTCGATGTCACTGAATGGTTCTCCGTTTATTAACAGTGAAACATTAAAGGCTAAAGGTCTTAATGACCAAGATATTGAAAATATAGAGGGCTCATTACCTGGAGCGTTTGAAATTCAACATGCTTTCAATGTTTTTGTAATAGGTGAGGAAGCCATGCAAAGAATAGGGATATCAGAAGAAGATTATACATCTTTTGATTTTAATCTTTTAGAAAGGCTTGGATTTACAAAAACTGAAATTGCAGAAGCAAATAAGCATATATGTGGAACACAAACAATTGAAGGAGCCCCACATTTAAAAGATACTGATCTTGATGTATTTGATTGCGCAAATAAGTGTGGTAAAGATGGCGAGAGATTCATTCACTATATGGGCCATGTGAGGATGATGGCAGCAGCACAACCATTTATTTCTGGAGCTATTTCGAAAACAGTTAATATGCCAAACGAAGCAACAATAGAAGATATTGAGAACTGCTATTTTGAATCTGCTGGACTAGGAATTAAAGCAATTGCAATATACAGAGACGGCTCCAAAGCATCTCAACCGTTGTCTGCATCTTCAGATGATGGTGAATCTGAAGAGACTGATCCGCAAGTTTCTGAGATAATTGAAAGCGAATCAATGTTGATGAATGGAAACTATCCCGCAGGAACAAGCCCAACTAAAGCTTATGCTGGAACATCAAGGCCAAGATTCTTATTACCTGAGAGAAGAGAGGGATGGACTCAAGAAGCAAAAATTGCTGGACACAAAGTATATCTTAGAACTGGAGAATATCCAGACGGAACACTTGGTGAAGTTTTCATAGATATTGCAAAAGAGGGTGCAACTCTAAAAGGAGTTCTTGGATGTTTTGCTATCGCTGTATCTAAAGGGCTGCAATATGGTGTTCCATTAGAAGAGTTTGTTGATACTTTCACCTTTCAGACATTTGAACCGCGGGGAATGGTCGAAGGTCACGAAAATATAAAGATGAGTAACTCAATTGTTGACTATGTCTTTAGAGCGCTTGGTCTAGAGTATTTGAATCGAACAGACATAGTTCAAAATCCACCCAAAGAAATAGATGAGCCTGTTCAAGAAGCTCCGACTGCTCCTGTTCAAGAAGCTCCGACTGCTCCTGTTCAAGATAAAGTTGAATCATCTAGTGAGATTCAAGAAGTGGAACCAACAAACAATACAACAATTGACCAATCAATGAGTAGTAATCAAGAGGTTCAGTTTGTAACAAAATTACAAGAAACAGAAGCTTTAGAAGTAGCTGATGTTACAGCAAATTCTGTGACAACAGTTCAAGAAGTTCTTGGAGATATGATGGGTGATGCACCTGCTTGTAATGAATGCGGTCATATAACAATTAGAAATGGTTCATGTTACAAATGCTTGAATTGTGGGAATTCTTTAGGCTGTAGCTAAAAACATCCTCCTTTAATAAAATACGTCAATATAATTATTATCTCAGGGCGCT
>CABYLQ010000004.1 GCA_902519845.1 uncultured Candidatus Actinomarina sp.
CGGTGATACTTCAGGTGATATAGGAAAAGGCATCGCTGTTGACTCTTCTGGAAATTCTTATATCACAGGAGAGTTTGACGGAACAGTAAATTTTGGTGGCGGTGATGTTATCTCTAATTCATATTCAGATATTTTTATACTGAAGCTGAATTCCTCTGGTACTTTTCAATGGGTTAGTACTTTTATTGATCCTGGGGTAAGTAGTGGATACGACATAGCAGTTGATTCTTCTGGTAACTCTTATATCACAGGGGTCTTTGAAGCAACAATAAATTTTGGTGGAGGTTATCTTACTGCTCAATCAAATTCGTTGGACATTTTTGTATTAAAGCTAGATTCTTCTGGTGCATTTCAATGGGCAAACAATTATGGTGGCTCTTCATCTGATCAAGGACAGGGGATAGCTGTTGACTCTTCTGGAAATTCTTATATCACAGGATACTTTCAGCAAACGGTTGATTTTGGTGAAGGTAATGTTACTTCTGGTGGATTTTGATATCTTTGTTTTAAAGCTGAACTCCTCAGGCACTTTTCAATGGGTTAAAACTTATGCTGGTGATCATGTTGATTATCCATATGCGATAGCTGTTGATTCCTCTAGTAATGTTTACATCACAGGATACTTTGTCTCTTCAGATATAGATTTTGGTTCAGGAAGCCTTAATTCTGGAGCAGGTTCTAAACTCTTTGTTTTAAAGCTGAACTCCTCTGGTACCTTTCAATGGGTTAACACTTCCAGTAGTCCAAATTCTCCTGGTTACGATATAACTGTTGATTCTTCAAGCAATGTCTATATCACAGGATCTTTTGATTTCACAGTAGATTTTGGCGGGGGTGACGTTACTCCTGCTGGAGGTAATGATATCTTTGTTTTAAAGCTGAACTCCTCTGGTGGGGGAATTGAATAAATGGGGTACTTTAATTAAACAAAACTATTTGTTTAATTAAATTTTCAATGATAATAACCAAGTTCGAACACACACCTAATTTGTTTTTGATATCATATTTCTATGAGTAATGCTGAAGAACTAGCAAAATACAAGAAGCTATTAGATGATCGTGTAATCACACAGGATGACTTTGATAAAAAGAAAGAACAACTTTTAAATAGCAATGAGTCAACAGGATTAACAACTGACAACACATGGCTTGTTACTTTGTTATTATGTTTTTTTGCTGGTTTTTTGGGTATACACAGATTTTATGTTGGAAAAATGGGGACTGGTTTTTTACAAATAATTACACTTGGCGGTCTTGGTTTATGGGTACTCCTTGATTTAATAATGATAGTTATAGGAAAATTTACCGATAAAGAAGGCAAGTTTATTACAAGATAATTATTCTTTTAAAACATTTGTGTTTTACGAAAAAGGGAGTTCAGACAGAGAACTCCCTCTCTCTAAGTCAAATATTACAAGATGTAAAAGTAATATAAGATTTAATCATCTTACAGTGGTTAATAAGTAAACTTCAAGAGACAAAGTTTCTATCACTAGTACTTTGTCACGAAAAGGGGACTCGCCGGTTCCCTTTTCATTTTTTAAATGTTTAATAAATAATTAAAATAAACAACGAATAAATGCCTAATATATTGCTATAGCTTTTAAATTCCGGACAGAATTTTGAAGCTTGTAAAAGAGGGATAGTCAAGTCATCCCTCTTTTTTTATTGTTCTTCATAAACACCACACAAGATTAAGATTTAAACGGCTATCTATTTTGAGGAATTTAAATAGCTATTTAGATAAGGGGTTTCTCCAGGATGGGAACCCTCTTATCTTTCACCCCATACATACCACTAAAACCAACGACGATTTCAACTGTTAAAATTATCTATATGGAAGAGATTAAACCAGATAATAAAGACTTTAGAATAGCTGAACTACACGTAGAAGGCTTATCCAATCCACAGATTGCCATAGCATTAGGGCTAAATAGATCTACTGTTTATAGAAGACTTCAAACTCCCCAATGTAAAGGCGTTATCAATGAGATAAGAAATATTTATCACAATTCACTTATAGCAAGAATGCATAATTTGGCGGCAAAAGTAATTAATGCATATTACAAGAAAATTTCAGATGGAGATATAACCGCATCAGAATTAAATGGATTTTTAAGACTGATGACAAATTTATTTACTAAAGATAACACTGTATATGAATTTGAAAATCCAGAGATTGTAAGTTATGTTCAATTTCAAAGAGATCTAGATATTACACCTGTCGAGAGATTTAAAAATGGTGAGTATAATTAACTCAATATGAAAAAAACTTCATTATTTTTATTTCTTTTGTTAATTACATGTAGCGGAGCACAAGATGAGATTGTGGATTCGCAAGATTCATCTGACAATATTGTAAAAGATACAATTGTTGCTGAAGTTACTCCAACTGATGCGCCTGAGGATAATGAATCAGAAAATACAAAATCTTCAGATAGTTGTTCAGCTAAAACAGAAGTACATAAATGTCATTACATTGCTGTTGAATATGACAAACCTCAAAAAGACTTCTCACAAGAAATTGTTGTAGCTACTGATGTTCCACAAACAGTTATCGATGAATATTATGAAATTCACTCAATGCTAAATGACATCATTGGAGCATACAATAGATACGTGACAGTTGTAACTACTACAAATGAATTTTCACAGCCAGTGTTTGATAAATTAAAAGAGATACATTGGGATCAGGAATTAAACATCATAGACGGTTATTTAGTCGGTGCAGGATGTCTCACAGGTTCAGGTATGTGGCAAGTATTTCCTCCAGATCCATATTCACTCTGCATAATGGATTATGAATTCATAGAGTATCCACATGAAACAAGAGAATGGGGTAGCCCACTTCTAGAAAGAAGAGCAGTAATTTATCATGGGTGGGCTCATGAGTATTTTCATCGATATCAGAGAGCATTTCATTATGAATTAAATATGGGAAATCTAGATTCTGTCGATACACCAGTTTGGTGGATTGAAGGAGCTGCAATAGTATTTCCAAATATATGGTTAAACCAATCTTGGCAAAACATCACTCTTTTTGAAGGATCATCATTTGATGACGTCAACGTAGAAGGAATTAATTTGGATGAGTGGTATAAAAATGCAAAAAAAGCTGCGCAGGGTCAATCGCATCCAGATGACCGTTGTAATAATTATATGTTTTCTAAATTAGATATTAGCTATGATACTTCTGGATTTTGTTTTATAGGAATAGCAAATGCATATCTCGCATATCTGACTTCTTATGAAGTTGTTTGGGTAGATATTCCAAAAGATATTTATGAACTTAGTTTTGAAGGTTCTTTTAAAAAACATACAAATATGACAACTGATGAATTTTTTGATAAATTTAATTCATTCATGAGGGAGGGTGACCCAAATGATCCACCACCCGATGGCTTTTTTCCTGATAAACCAATTTCTGAAGTAGTTAATTTTTTTAAGTATGCTGATGCCTAGTGTTTATAAAACAATATAAAAAACTTTGTTATTTAATTTTTCCATTTTTTATTTTTGGTTGTGGTAATTCTCAGGATCAAGTGTCTGTAGTTCAGGACACATCAAATAATAACGAACAGGACACAACAACAACTATTGAAGACACAACAACCACTATTGCAGACACAACAACAACTATTGCAGGCTCGTCAGCAAGCAATGTTGTAAAGAACAAATGTGATGACTGTGAGTATGTAACTATTACTGAATTGATATCAAATCTTGATAACATCCCAAAATTTGCATGGAATGACTACCAAAGAATAGTTACTGAAAATAATATATTTGAAAATAATTCTTTTGAAATCATATTAAATGTTGGTCCTTCTACTTCTCTGTACTTTTTAGATAATGAGCAATATATTCAAAAAGGTATTAGTTTTTGGCAAAACTTTAATCTGCCAGAAAAGTATTACGGATTCTTCTATAACTATGACGACCTAGATTGGGCTGTTAATGAATTAAATTCTTCAGGTTTTGAAGGAGGTATGGCTAGAGCTCCATGTCGTGATGATATTTGTACCGGAGCTAATTCAGGTATTTATCAAAGACCACCTCATTTCGGAGTTGGTGTATTTGGAATTAGTAATGCAGATTCTATAGATATATATAGATACGGTCCTCTACATATTCATGAAGTAACACATTCAGTTGTTGCATCTCAATGGATTGGTAACGCTAGAAATCCACAACAGAGTGCAAATGATGCTTCACCTTGTTGGTTAAATGAAGGAATTGCTCATGCAGCTGGAATATCTCTTGGAGTTGATAGTTATGTTGAATATTTAGACATGAGATCAGCACAAGTAAGGGTTAGGCATATTCAAGCTCCATTTAATGACTACTCAGCTTCTGCAGTTTTAGATTATTACAACAAGAGTATTCCTGGACTTTGTATTAAAAATCCTGACTATGTTCTTGGGTATTCAATTGGTTACCTAACTGTTGAAGCTATGAATGCTATGTCTGGTGCTGATTCTGGTATGCATATGTATTCCATAATGGCAAATGGTAAAGAGTTTGAAGAAGCTTTCGAGATTATTTACGACATATCATGGAATGACGCAAAACCTATCTTCGCAGAATATGTAAGTATGGTTATTACAAATCTTTTTAAATCTTAAATTTTAGATATTTTAGTCCTAATTTATAAAAATTTAGTGTAGGATTTGATTAGGTAATAAGCCTGTTACCTCAAAAAAGAGTTCAGGAAACTGGACTCTTTTTTATATTTTGAATCACATAAATTAAATATATGTATATAAAATACATTTAATGAAAAAATCAACTATATTAATTTTATTAATCTCTTTCTGTGGAGGTAATTTAGTAACAATAGAGGATGAAAGCACTACAACTATTACGGAATCTCAAGACACTACAACAACAACTACTACTACTGTTGCACCTTCAACATCTACTACTGTTGCACCTTCAACAACCACTCCGCAATCTCAAGAATCAAATGAAGTAAATGCAATTGAATATTCTAATTTGCCATTTCAGGTTAATGTAAATAAAAGAAACGCTAATTGCAAAATTAGAGAATATATTCAATCTATAGATATACCGGTAAAACAGCATTTCGAAGAGATTGGTTGGGATAAGCCTAAAAGTTTTGAAGATGCAGAAATTTGTTTTCTTTATTCAGATGGTATTTCTGATGAATTTATAAAACAACATAGTGAATTTCATAATATTTTATTTGATTATCTCGGAGCTTATGATCGTTATGTACATTATGTATATTCAAAAAATGATGAAGAAAACACAGATGCACTCGAAATATTAAATCAATTAGGTGTTTATGGAAGTACAACAAACACTGTCGAAGACTTTTTCGATGATCGAAGTTGTTTGAGTGGTTTCTTCTTGTTTAATAATTTAGATTCAGGAATAAATGAATATTCATTTTGTAACCAACCTGATCCCTTTTTATATACACCCTGGATTGCAAATGATAAAGATAAAACCCTTTCATATTACGATTTAATGTTTGGTTGGGCACATGAATATTTTCATCATTATCAGAGAAAATTCACATATGATCGCACTATGGGCATGGATACAGATAGTTGGGATGGTTACAAACATATAAATGTAGGTGCATGGCATACAGAAGGTGCTGCAAATATATTTCCAAAACTCCTCTTGAGAGAGGTGTATGATGATTTATCTTTAACTATTGATAACAATTACCCACAACCTGAAAGAAGAGGTCATGATCAAAGCCTTCCGGATGAAATCTGCAGCAATGTTCAATGCGATTGGGAAGGTGAATATTACGAAGTAAAAAAACATATTATGGGGCAAGGTACATATGATAAAGGCGATGTTAAATGTCGTGAAATGAGTAGTCTTGAAGATAGTAGATCTACGTGGTCTTGTGGTGTAGCGGGGGGTTTTATTGTAAATATGTATCTCGCCTACATAACATCTTTCGAAACAATGTTTTTTGAAATACTAGAAGATTCTTATGAGACTAGTTTTCCTGAATCATTTGAAAAAAATGTAGGAATGACTCTAGATGATTTTTATACTGATTTTAATAATTTTATGAGAGAAGGCAATGTTGACGACCCACCACCACCTGGATTCTTTCCAACTGAACCACTTTCAAAATTAGTAAATTTTAAAAATAAATAATAATTTTTTTCCGTACTTGCATTCGTTTTTGTTAATAAAATGAAAAAATGAATTTTTTATTCATTGGATATTTTGCTGTTTTTTTTACTGTTGTATCTTTTTTGCCACAAGCAATTAAAACCTTAAAAACACGTGAAGTAAACGGATTGTCAGCTCTTACGTATTTATTCTTGTTTCTTGGGTCGCTATCTTGGTTTAGTTATGGAATAGTGTTATCTGATGTTCCTTTAATTGTTACAAATTTTCTCACTACTTTTTTTACCGGTTTAATTCTATTTTTAATAGTTAAAGAGAAATCAAAAACTAACTAAGCCCACCTTTGTATCTTTTTGATACTGGATTCATGGGTGCAAGGTTTTCCATCAACTCATCTGATACATCACCAAGAACTGTCATTTTTTCAATATTCGCAATTTCGCGGAATTTCACATTAACCGGTGTGCCCATTACTTTTCCAGCTAACCCTTGAAAATTATCTGATTTCTCAAAAACCTCAACTAAAGTTCCTGTGTTGGAATCTTCATCAAGAAACCATTCAAACTTAATCAATCCTTCAGGGTCTACACTATCAATAAACTGACATTGTTCATTTAATATGAAATCCATAAACATATCTCTGTCATCGAATGACACATCAATAATTACTGTAATGTTTCCATTATTGTTATGTAATTGCATTTTTCTCCTTTTTTATCTATTCAATTATAGAACTTGCTGTATCAACCCTAATGTCGTGTGAAGCTTTCCAGCTTTCTTCAGTTTTAACAATTGCTGATATAGGTCCATAACTATTTTGCACTTCTGTAAGTTGATTAACTTTATGCCCTTTGTTAATTAATTCATCAATAATATTTTCGTCTAGCCCAGGTTCAATATTTATTTCAGATACTGATTTTTTTCCAAATTCATCAATATTCCATCTAGGAGACGTAATTGCATCTATTAAGTTTTCTTTTTTAAGTATTTTTAAAATAAAATGACTTAATAGTTGTGGTTGATACCTCCCACCTCTTGTACCTATCACCATATCGAGATTTCCATCTACACTCCACATAGTTGGAGATAATGTATGAAGTGGCTTTCTTCCTGGCTTTAATGAATTTGGATGGTTTTTTATTAAATTAAAACCAGCTCCTCTGTTATGTAGAAAGAAACCATAATTTCCTACACCAATTGTGCTTCCAATTCCGTAATAATTAGATTGAATCAGAGATACTGCATTACCATCTTTATCTTTAGTACACATGTATGCAGTACCACCACCAATATCAGCAGGTTGATCAAATATTGATGAATTATCTAAATCAATTAAATTAGACAAAGACTTTAAATATTTAGTATTTAAACCTGGAAATAAATTTATATTATTTCCGTAATCATATGTTATATCATCACGTTGTGATGCAGCTGCTCTGTATGATTCAATTAATGTATGCAAATCAACATCTTTAGAACCACTGTCTAACATCTCATATATTTTTAATGTAGCCAATGTAAGATAACTTTGTGTATGAGGGGGAGTAACCCATCCAATTTTTCCATACATTTCAATTGATAACGGTTCAATCCATTGAGGATGAAAACTGCTTATATCATCTTGAGTAACGATATTAGTTAAGGCTTCTGATATTGCCTCACTAACTTCACCTCTATAAAAATAATCTGGCCCCTCAAAAGATATACGTTCTAAAGTCTTAGCTAATAAAGTTCTTTGTATTGTGTCACCAACATCGGGAACTTGACCGGAAGGATATAATTCCTTTCCTGAATCTTGTATTTTTAATGTTTCTTCATGATTTTTTAAGGATTGATGTAGTTCTGTGGACACTTTAAATCCTTTTTTGCATATTTCTATAGCTTGGCGAAATAAATGATTAATTTCTAAACTTCCAAATCGTTCATGCATTGCATACCAACCACTAACAGCTCCTGGTACCGTAACAGACATTGGATGATCTAAAGGAATGTCATTGTATGAACTTAAACTTGATATATATACATTAGATCCTGCATAACCAGATGAATCTAAACAATATGGTTTTGTTTCACCATTTATCCATATCAAAGCAAACAAGTCACCACCAATTCCACATGTTTCTGGAGCAACTACACCTTGAACAATATTTGTGGCAATTGCAGCATCAATTGCATTTCCTCCTTTTCTAAGTATTTCTATTCCCGCCAATGTTGAAAGATTATGAGGAGATACAACGATATTAGACATTAATTACTCAGATAGTTATAAAACGAAAGAGCAATGAAGGATCCCCAAAGAACTTTTTCAAATCTTTTAGTAATCCATATTCTTCCATACGATCTGTGAAATCCAAAAAATAGAAAAAATTTTTTTATAATTTTAGACATATTATTTGAGTTCATTAATTAATAGCTCAAGCTCACCATCGTTCATCGATATTGTATGTTCATTGTTTGGGAATTTACTATTATCAACATCACTTTTGAAATTTCCTATAGCTTTTGATCTTTCTTCGTTTAATTGTTCTAAAAACTTATTTCCATTGCCCCATGATTTTGCATGTCTTGGCATTTTAATATCCTTTGTTTCACCACAAATATCTTCAAAGAATAGAAATATCACATCGCCACCAGATCCAGCTCCAAGAGAATTAAGTACAAGATTAGTATGTTTACTTATTTCAACTAGTGCATCTTCAGCAACACATTCAACTTCAGCTCCAAATGCTCCAGCATTTTCTAACTCTTTTAATTCTTTTAAAATATTTAATGCTTCTTTAGCTGTTTTGCCAACAGTTCTTATCCCGCCAAATATTGTTGCATTTGAAGGAACCATACCAACATGTCCTTGTACATGTAATCCTTCATTTGTGAGCATTTCAACTATTTCAGGACTTCTTGGAGTTAATACAGAGTCTGCACCTTTCATTGCAACCTCAATAGCTCCTTTCAAAATATCATCTTTTGTTATAAATCTACCTGCAAATAAAGCGGCAGTTATGAATGTATTTGGAGCACCCTGTCTTACTTCTTCATATGTATCACTACCTGTGATGATCATATCTATATTTTGATCAGATAATATTTCTGCTTCCTCTCTGTTTTGAGCAGTTACTTGTGTCATTTTTACGTTATTTTTTTTATTTGAAATAATATCGGCTATGGTGATATTTCTTTCAACATGTTGATGACCATATGTATAGATTCTTTTCATAGATACATTTTAGAGTCAATTGTTGTTAGCTGAAAAGTATTCTTAAAGATAATAATATTGATACAACCACCAGTATTGGCCTAATCAATTTATCACCAACTTTTATTGCTGATTTTGATCCCAAATAGGCACCTGTAATACCGCCAAGAGCCATTATAATTCCAAGTTCCCATATTACATATCCTTGAAATGCAAAAATTATAAAAGCAGCAAAGTTTGATGCAAAGTTCAATAACTTTGAAGTTGCTGTTGATTCAAGTAATGTTTGATTTTTAAAAACAATAAATAACATTACGAAAAATGATCCTGTTCCAGGACCAAAAAAACCATCATAAAATCCGATAAGAAATATCAATGGTGTAAGCAACACCATGTAATTACTTAGATCTTTTTTTACTTGTTTATTTAAGACAAAGAAGACTGCAACTGATATCAAAAGTATCGGAATTAACGTACGAAGAATTTCATCAGGTAACCTACTTACCATTAAGGTTCCAAAAGATGATCCAATAAAAGATAAAATAAAATATTTTTTCTTGTTTAGATCAGTAAGATATCCATTTACAAAATAATTTCGTGCTGAAGTGAACGTACTGAATGATGATTGAAATTTATTTGTTCCTAGAACTGTTAGTGGACTTATTCCTACAAGTAACATTGATGGAGTAGTTAATAAACCGCCACCACCAGCTATTGAATCAATAAAAGATGCAACTATAGAGATACCGAAAAGAAATAAATATACGGTATTAGTATCTTGTGATATATCCATAAAAAATTCTTAAACGACACATGTTTATTTGATAATACAACTAGATTTTTAATAATGTTTGAAATAGTTGCAACAAGATTGATACAAGGTCTTCTATCAGGAATAGGGCTTGCAGCATTATTTTACATGTATCCAATAATGAAACATATCTTTAATGACAAATATAGAAAGAAATTTGAGATTGCTGAGTTTGGAAATGAGCTTTTTAAAATTGAAACACTTAAATATTTAAGAAAAGGTCTCATTTACGGATTTATTTATGGAGCACTTGTTGGAACTGTAATTGGTCCATTTGGTGCGGTGCTTGGCATTTAGTGGTTTATAAGAAACCGAAAAATACTAATTTAGTTATTTTTCTAATCATAATTTTATTAATTGTAATTAATATTCCTGATGATTCAGTAGCTACTGACCTTGGTAATTATTATTTAAATGATTCTGGTTCTACAAAATTAATTTTAAATGTTTTTGATGTAAAAAATTTAGAGATTCATATTATCGATATCTATGATTCAACTGAAGATAAGTTTTGTAAATTCGATGAGATTTATATTTATGGCTCTCTTAAAAGTACTGGGAAATTTGTCAGGATCCGTGTTGGTGAAGTCACTGTTTCAAGTGGGTTAAAAGTTTTAAATAAGGCACAAAGTGAACATTATTCAAAACAATTTTATCAAGAACCTGTTCAAATTATTTCAAGAACTTTCAATTGTATCGATGAAAGTATTTATATTCGATTTGAAGAAAATTTGAATGTTGACTATCTTCAATTTATTCAGAATGAAAATAATGAATATAAAGCATTTAGAACTCTGAACATTAAAGCCTTATCTTAATAAAAATAGTTATTATTTAATTATGAAATCCTTTTTATCAATTGACCAGGGAACTACAAGTACAAGGTGTATATTATTCAACAGTGATGGTACTGTTGAAAATTCTCATCAAATTGAATTAACACAGTACTTTCCTGATAATAACTCCGTTGAACATGATCCAATTGAAATTATTGATTCAGTTAATAAATGCATACAAAATGTTGTTAATGATGTCGATGTTAATGAAATTATTAGTATTGGAATTTCAAATCAAAGAGAAACGACTGTTGCATGGAGTAAATCAACGGGAAAACCTTTTTACAATGCCATAGTATGGCAGGATACTAGAACACAGAATATCTGTGATGAGTTAATAAATAATAAAAAATTAACGAAACTTTTTAAAAATACTGGCTTAACTGTATCAACATATTTCTCACTTTCCAAAATATTGTGGCTTATCGAAAATGTCTCTGATATTAAATCGTCTCTGGATAATGACGTATGTTTTGGAACAATTGATAGTTGGATTTTATATAACTTAACTGGAAACTTTTATACAGATGTCACAAATGCTTCAAGAACACTCATGTATGATCTGTATAACATGGAATGGTCTGATGGTATTTTAAACGAACTATCCATTCCAAAACATTCTCTTCCGGAGGTTAAGCCATCTTTATCAAATTTTGGAGACATAGATAGTGTTATCAAAGGTGTACCAATAACAGCAATTTTAGGTGATCAGCAAGCTGCACTATTTGGTCAGAATTGTATTAGTAAAGGAGATGTTAAGAATACGTACGGCACCGGATGTTTTGTTCTTACCAACACAGGAACAGATATTATTGAATCAAACAATGGGCTATTGACGACAATAGCATATCAAATCGAAGGTGAAGAACCCCTTTTTGCACTTGAAGGTTCAGTTCCTATTGCTGGTGCTGCAGTTCAATGGCTAAGGGATAACTTAAACATTATTAAATCTAGTGATGAAATTGAATCCCTTGCAATGCAAGTAAAAGATAATGGTAATGTATATTTTGTCCCAGCATTTTCCGGATTATTTTCACCACATTGGGATGAAACAGCGAGAGGTTCCTTATTTGGATTAACAAGATTTTCAAACAAATCACATATAGCTAGATCAGTACTTGAATCCGTAGCCTTTCAAAGCTTTGAGCTACTTCAATGTATGGAAAAAGATTTAGATATTGAATTTCAAAATTTAAAAGTTGACGGGGGAATGGTATCAAATAATTTACTTATGCAATTTCAATCAGATATTCTGAACAAAACTATTATTTCCCAAGATATAAATGAAATTACAGCACTTGGTGCAGGAATAGCAAGTTACATATTTATTAAGAATTTAAATATTGAAAGTGTTGGTGAACTTATATCTACTTCTAAGACATGGAACCCCAATATGAGTAATGAGTTTAGAGAAAATTTATTAACATCTTGGTTCAAAGCGATAGAAAAATCAAAACATTGGTTATAAAGATAGTTACTTTAGGTTATGTCGGCTTTTTTGTTGTGGCAGGAATAAACCATTTTTTAAATCCAATTTTCTATGATAGGATTGTTCCCGATTTTATTCCCTTTCCTCGTTTTGTACACTTAGCTACTGGGGTTATTGAGATAATTCTTCCACTCTTATTTTTTACAAGATATAGAAAAGAAGCAGCAATTCTAATGATTATTTTTCTTATTCTTATATATATAGGAAATTTAAATGTATGGATAAATGATTTACCTTATGGAAATCGTTATTTATCAAATTACCAGCATTTTTTAAGACTTTTATTGCAGTTCTTTTATATAGGTATTGCATACTTAATTTATTTATTTGATTAATCATTTTATAAAATTTGTGATTTAATATCCTATGCCATATTTCAAATATATTTTATTATTAACTTTTATTTCATGTAGTAGTCCTACCACTACGGTTCCAGAAACTACCACTACGGTCCCAGAAACTACCACTACGGTCCCAGAAACTACATTCGGTGAATTATCTAATAGAACCCATTCATTTGATAATTGCCAGGATATGAATGCATCTAATTTAAAAATTTCATGTATAACTGGTGCTAAAATTCGATCCGTTGTTTCATTTGGTGAAGATACGATAAGCTCTGTTACAAAATTTAATAATAAATTATATATTTCAATTAAAAAAGGTCTTTTAATTGAATATGATCCAGTTACAGGAGCTACAAATGAATTGTTCAATAAAATTGGTATGTTAGCTATTAATAATGAAGGCGGCCTTTTAAGTTTTGCTGCATCACCTATTGAAAATAATTACGTAATTTCTTATAGTGACTCTTCCAAAAACCTTATTTTTGAAAAATTTACATATGATGGGGAACTATCAAATGTAACAAATTCTGAAATATTATTTTCAGAAAACAATGAATCAGATTTTCATTACGCAGGGAGTGTCATATGGTCAAATTATTATAATAATTATATTGCATCAATCGGCGATTTCACAGAGGCAACACCAACTGCTATGTTTCAGACTAATTCTGTTAACACAACAATTTATCCAGGAAAAGTAATATTACTAAATGAAAATTCAGATGTGTCATCCAACATTATTCACACTGGAAATAAAAATATTTCTCCAAAAAATAATATAATTGCATTTGGTTTTCGTAATCCATGGAGAATTCTTGAGTATAAGAACCGTATTATTGTTTTTGATGTTGGTATGAATGTCTATGAAGAAGTAAATATTTTAAAATATGAGAATACACCTGCCTATTTTGGATGGCCTTTTTATGAGGGAATAAAACAAACATCAGACATTTATAATGTAGATAATTATTCTTTATCTATAGACGTTATCTCTGATTCAAAAAATTCTAATCTTTTAAGTTTTATTGAAACCGAATCTATTTTCCCAAAATTTACATATACACATAATCCTGGTCCACGAACTGCAATTATTGGTGGCGATGTGGTTGATGACTTTGATAGTAAATATAATTACAACATTTTTTTCACAGACTTCATATCAGAAGAGATAATGTCTTATAACATGATAAATTCTGAGGTGAACATTTATCCTGTTAGTGATACTTGGGGTATAACCTCTTTAATTTTGTACAATGATGAAATTGTAATTTCAACACTATCAGGTAACCTTATTTTTATCACGCTACCATAAGTTTTTAATGAATGATTTAAAATTTCCTGACAATTTTTTATTTGGTACTGCTGTTGCTTCATATCAGGTAGAAGGTGGTATATATAATAATGATTGGACTATCTGGGAAAATAAAAATAATTCCGTATGCGTAGAGCCATGTAATGATGCTTGTAACCATTATGAATTGATTGATGAAGATATAAATCTTTTAAAGACCTTAGGTATTAAAGCATTTAGATTTTCAATTGAATGGAGTAGGATCGAGCCAATACAAGGAACTTTCAATGATGATGAAATAAATCATTATGTTGATAAAGCTAACAAATTGATTTCAAATGATATTACACCGATAATTACATTCCATCACTTTACAACTCCTGAATGGTTGTATAACAAAGGTTCATGGTTAAATCCAAAAGCTGATGATTACTTTAATAATTACGTAGCTCAATTAATGCAAAAATTACCAAAGGAAATTTTATATTTCAATACCATAAACGAACCAGGAATATTTGCTTTTTTTGGATATTTTTCTACCAATAAATTTCCACCTGGAATTGCCAACGAATCGAAATTTATAATCGCATCAGAAAATATTATGTCTGCTCACAAAAAGGCACTTAAAACAATAAAACAATATAACTCAAATGCAAAAGTTGGAATGACTCATGCTTTACAAGAATGGGAAGATGATGATGATAATAAACTTAAAGAATATCTTAAATATCATCTTGAAGATAAGTTTCTTGAAGCCTCGATAGATGATGATTTTATTGGATTACAAACTTATACAATTGTTAGATATCCAAAGAGTATTTTTTTGAAATTATTTAATGCAGTGTTACTAAACATTGGAATAGTTAGAAAATTTGTCTTACCAAGAATTATTCAAATATTTGCTGGTAGAAATGGGGCAATTACGAAAGAAACAAGAACAACAAAAATGGGATATGAGTACAGGCCTGATGCAGTTTTGTACAATCTAAAGAGGCTTAATAAAAAATTTCCAGATAAAGAAATTTTTATTACTGAAAACGGTATTGCTACTGATAATGACGATGAAAGAATTGAATTTGTCACTACCGTTCTTAAGGATGTCCACCAGTTTGAGAATGAAAATTCAAATGTAATTGGTTACTTATACTGGTCTTTACTTGATAATTTTGAATGGGATCTTGGTTACCAAATGAATTTTGGCTTAGTAGAAGTAGATAGAGAAACATATAAACGCATCCCTCATAAATCTGCAGAATGGTTTGGCAAGATTTCATCCTCAAATATTTTATCTATTACTTAAATATCTTATAGAATATTAATCATGGTTTACATTGTCGCTGGTGCAACGGGTGTTGTTGGTTCTGCTATATCTAAAGAATTAGCTTCTGAAAATGAAGTAATAATTATTGGAAGGGATGAAGAAAAATTATCAGCCCTTTCTAAAGAAATAGATGTGGAATACTCCACAATTGATCTTGACAATACGATTGAACAAAGAGAATTTAGCAAGATAGTTCCTGATGACAAAGAAATTAAAGGATTAGTAAATTGTATTGGATCGATACTAATCAAACCTTTACATGGAACTAAAATAGAAGAATTTGAAGATGTAATTAAAGTTAATTTATTTTCTAGTTACTACTTACTTAGTTCTTTTGCACGTAGAATGAAAAACGGTTCTGCAATATTTTTCTCTTCTGTCGCAGGTACTAAAGGCTTATCAAATCATGAAGCAATTGCTGCGGCAAAAGCCGGGTTAGAAGGAATGGCAAGATCTGCTGCAGCTTCTTATGCAAAAGATAATTTACGTGTAAACGTGATTGCTCCAGGGTTATTGGATTCAAATATGAGCCAACGATTGCTTGCTACAGAACAGGCAAGAGAAATGTCTAAATCTATTTACCCAATCCCAAAAATAGGAGATTTTAATGATATACTTCCTGTTGTAAAATGGTTATTATCAGATGACTCAAAATGGGTAACTGGTCAGACTATACATGTTGATGGGGGGCTATCAACGGTAAAACCGAGGTAGGTAAATATGTCAGATATAAAATATTTAGAGACACATGAATGGTACTTAATAAACGAAGAAGTAATAACTGTAGGTATTTCAGATTTTGCACAAAATGAACTAGGAGATATTGTTTACGTTACTCTTCCTGAAATAGGACAAGATTTTGAAAAAGGTGCCCCAGTTGTTGAGGTTGAAGCTACTAAAACTGTTGCAGAAGCATATGCGCCAATGGATTGCACAATTACAGAGGTCAATTCACAATTAGAAACCGAACCAGAAACAATTAACAATGATCCTTGCGGTGATGGCTGGATGTTTAAAGCAAAAGTCAATGCAATTGATGATTCAGGAATGTCTTATCAGGAGTATGAAACTTTTGTATCTTAATGGATAAAAGAACAACTCAACTTCATTCATATCACGAATCTCAAAATGCCAAATTTATTGATTTTGGTGATTGGTCTATGCCTTTCTCATATGAAGGTACATTAAAAGAACATGATGTTGTTAGAAATTCATCTGGCTTCTTTGACGTATCTCATATGGGTCGTTTAGAAATTGATTATTCAGAACTAGATAAGATATCTTCGTTAATTTGTTCTGACTTAATAAATATACCGATGAACAAAGCATTGTATTCTATCTTTACAAATGAAAATGGTAATGCTTTAGATGATGTAATTTTTTGGAAATTTGAAGATAAAATCATTTTGATTCCTAATGCATCAAATGCATCTAAAATTAAATCACATTTAGTTGACCACAATGTTGATTTTATTGATAAATCATTAGAGACAGTATTGATAGCTGTTCAAGGACCGAGAACAATCGAACTTATCAACGATAGATTTGAAATTCCTGAAAAGTTCAGTACAGCAAAATCAGATAACTTTATGTATGCTCGAACTGGTTATACAGGAGAAGATGGTATTGAAATTATGGCAAGTAATGCTGAAGCAGAATCTCTTATTAGTTTTCTTATCGAAAAAGGTATAAAACCATGTGGATTAGGTTCAAGAGATACACTTAGACTTGAAGCATCACTTCCATTGTATGGTTTTGAATTAACTGAAGATATAACACCCGTTGAAGCCTCTTTGTCTTGGACAATTACAAACGAACATGATTTTTTAGGTTCAGACAGAATAAAAACACAACTACAGGATGGAAATCATAAAATTTTAAAGAAATTTACTATTGAATCTAGAAAAATTGCAAGAACTGAGACAATTGGTATGTCAAGTGATATTAAAGGGGTTGTTACATCTGGCAATTTCTCTCCCATATTAAATAAAAGTATTGGATTTATTCTTTTTGAAAATAAGCCTCCTCAGAATTTAATAGAGTTTGATATTCGTGGTAATTTAATAGAAGGAAATATAGTAAATAAGAGGTTTTTGAGCTGATGTTCGTACCACATTCAGAACTTGATTTAAAAAAAATGTTTGATGAGTTAAGTATTAACTCACTAGATGATCTATTCACCCATATACCAGATGCTTTACTTCTTGAAAATGGTCTTGATTTACCAGAGTCTTTATCAGAACTTGAATCAATTGATTACTTTGATGATATTGCTGCACGTAACAAGTCTGATTTGGTGTGTTTTGCTGGGGGAGGTCATTATGATGTTTATTTACCTCAAACTGTCAAATCATTAACTATGAGACCTGAGTTCATGACTTCTTATACCCCTTATCAAGCTGAAATTTCACAAGGGATTCTTCAAGTATTATTTGAATTTCAATCATTAGTTTGTGATCTGACAGATATGGAATTAGCGAATGCATCATTATATGATGGTGCAACCTCGATCGCAGAAGCAATATCTGTAGCAATAAATAAAACTAAACGAGATGGTGTAACAATTTCGTCTGGTTTAAACCCGAACAGTAAAGAGGTTATAAATACTTTGATTGATAAAAACAAATTTAATTTAAATTATGTTGAGTTAGACAATTATTTGTTTCCTTCTGATTATGATTTTGATGAATCACAAGCAGCATTTGTTGTTTCTTATCCTCATTATGAAGGTTCTTGCCAAGATCTTACTGAATTAGTGACAAAAGCAAAAGATAAAGGAATTGTAACAATTTGTTATGTAGATCCTTCTATGTTGGGAGTTCTTACAACACCTGGACAAATGGGTTTTGATATTATAGTTGCCGAAGGACAATCCCTTGGCTCACCATTATCATTTGGTGGTCCTACAGTCGGATGGTTTGCAACTAAAAAAGAATTCGCTCGTTTAGTACCTGGACGTTTAATTGGCGAGTCAAGAGATAAAGATAATAACAAATCATATGTAATGACCTTAAGAGCAAGGGAACAAGATATTCGCAGAGAAAAGGCATCATCGAACATCTGTACAAATCAAACACTAAATGCAATTGGATCTGCTATTCATCTTTCATGGCTTGGGCCAGAAGGTTTATATGATATGGGTTATCACTCAATACAAAAAGCCAACTACATGAAAAAATCCTTAATTAAGAATGGGTATGTTATTCCTAATGATGATTCAAGTTTAAGAGAGTTTTTATTAGAAGTTAAAACTAATTCATCTGAAGTTATTAACAAAATGGGAGATAAAGGATTTTTAGCTGGTATTTATTATGATGACCAACATGTTTTAGTTGCAGTTACTGAGAAGAGAAAAAAAACAGAGATTGACGATTATATTGAAGCTTTACAGGAGATTGACAATGGTTAGTGGTGGTAACGCTAGTTCACTTCCATTAGTTGGAGGTAAACCAGAACCGACAATAAAAGAATTATCGAGCCCAGGAAGAAGGGCATCAAACTTTCCTAAATTAGATGTACCTGAGGTCAAAATTAATCATGAATCATTAAAAAAAGAAAAAGCCAGATTACCAGAAGTTTCTGAACACGATTTAGTCATGCATTATTCGAGGTTAGCTCATAGAAACTTTGCAGTTGATTTAGGATTCTATCCACTTGGATCTTGTACGATGAAATATAATCCAAGATTTGCTGACTCTATTGCTTCTGATTCTAGATTTGCAAATATCCATCCTTCTATGCCAGAAGAATTCACTCAAGGATGTTTAAAAGTTATGTATGAAATTGGTAATTATTTATGCGAGATTACTGGTATGGATTACGCAAGTTTCCAACCACCAGCTGGTGCTTCTGGAGAATTAACAGGTTTACTTATCATTAAAAAATATTTAGAAATTAATAATCTTATAAACAAGACAGAAATTATAGTACCTGACTCTGCTCATGGTACTAACCCTGCATCTGCACGTATGGCAGGATTTACTGTTGTCGAGGTTGAGACAGATGCTAGAGGAATGGTAAATATTGAGAAATTAAAAGAAATAGTAAATGAAAATACAGCTGGCTTAATGTTAACTAATCCAAACACTGGTGGTTTATTTGAAGAGGAAATTTTGACTATTTCACAAATCATTCATAATGCTGGTGGGTTACTTTACTATGATGGAGCTAATTTAAATGCAATAGTAGGTACTTCAAGACCAGGAGACATGGGTTTTGATATAGTTCATTCTAATCTTCATAAAACATTTGCAACTCCTCATGGTGGTGGAGGTCCAGGATCTGGACCGGTTGCTGTAAAGGAATTTTTAAAAGATTACTTACCAGGACCAATCGCTGAGAATAAAGACAGAAAATATAACTGGTATCAACCTGAAAATAGCATTGGCAGAATGCATGGATATCATGGTAACTTTTTAGTTACTTTGAGAGCCCTTGTTTATATGAAACTTCTTGGAAAAGAAGGTTTGGATACCTTAGGTGCTTATGCTGTTTTAAATGCAAGGTATTTAAGCTCTAAAGTTTCTAAAATTATTCCTTTAGCTTATGATGAACCATGTATGCACGAATTTGTGACTTCTGTTAAAGACTTAAAGAAATCTCATAAGATAAAAGCATACGATGTAGGTAAAGCACTTCTTGATAAAGGTTTTCATTCACCAACAATTTACTTTCCATTAATAGTTCCAGAAGCATTAATGTTTGAGCCTACAGAAACTCAATCTAAAGAGACACTAGATGATCTAGCTGATAGCTTAAAGTCAATTATTTCAGATTTACAACAAGAGGATATAGTTCTTGAAGATTATCCAAAAAACTTACCTGTTGGTAGACCAAATGAACTTATTCCTGCCAAATTTTTAACAGTTAACTGGGGAGATTTTGAACTTCTTGAAATAACTGAATAATATGTAAGTATGTCCCTTACAAAATTAGATATTGATAGATACATAACAACCTTAAGGACAAATTCTAAAGAATTTAATAATATTTCAGATTTACAACTTTCTTCAATGCTTGAAGAGGTTATATCAAATATAAAAGAAGTTGCATACTTTTGGTCAACTGTATGTTCTGATAATAAAGGAACATCTAAAACTCCTGCTGAAGGTGAGGAATGGTTAGGAGGACCCTTTGCAGCAGTTTTGGCAACACAATATTATATTGACACCCTTCAATCGAATGAAGATCTTTCCTTAAAATCATATAACGAAGAAGAAAACAGTTATAAAGTATTTCCCAATAAATTTATAGAAAGATTAACTTTTCCTTTTATAGATGCCAAAGTTTATTTCAATAAATCAATGTCTTTTGATGATATAAATAAATTCAGAGGTTTTTCAAAGCGTTATGACATTGATCCATCTATAACACTAGTTTTAGGTGCTGGTAATTTTTCATCAATTCCTTACCTTGATGTTCTTTACCACCTCATTACTCGTAGATCTGTAATATTACTTAAATTAAATCCAGTTAACGATTATCTAAAACCCGTTTTTGAAAAAGTGTTCCAAAATTTTATTGAAAGAGGATATGTAATCGTATCTACAGGCAATGTAGATGAATCAAAGTACATGGCTAATCATCAAGGAGTTGATCATATCCATTTAACTGGATCTGATAAAACATTTGAGGAGATTGTATACGGAAGGCACTTAAATGATAAAGAAAGAAAGTTGAAAAGCATACCAAAATTAAACACCAAAAACATTACATCTGAACTTGGAAATGTTACACCAATTATTATTCATCCAGGCAATTGGTCTACATCAGATATTAAATATCAAGCACGAAAAATAGTTACTGGAAAACTTAATAATAATGGTTTTAATTGTATAGCAGCTCAAGTAGTAGTGCTTCCTGACGGTTGGGGACAAACTGATACATTGATAAAATACATTAAATTTTATATGAATAAAGCAAAGGATAGGAAAGCATATTATCCAGAAAGCATTGAGAGACTAAATAAATTAGAAAAAGATAAGGCTTATGAAAGAGTCAATAAATTAAGTTGCGTAACGCCACATTTAACTCGGGAAATTAAAGCATATAATAAATATGAATTAGATGAAGTTTGGTCATCAGCACTCTACTTTAAACGCATTGCTTATTCTTCCAGTGAGGATTTTTCAAATAAAGCTATTGATTACTGTAATAAGGATTTGTGGGGAAATCTAGGTGTATCGGTGATTATGAAAGATCACAACAAAAACCTTAACTCACATATATTAGAAAATTATATCGATAAATTAGAATACGGCACTGTAGCTATAAACGAATGGGCTGCTATCGGATATATCATTCCACAACTTCCTTGGGGTGGATTTCCAGGAAATAAAGATAATGATATACAAAGCGGAAAATCAATTGTTCACAACTCTATGCTTTTTGAATCACCACTTAAAGGAGTAGTACAAACAAAATTTAGAATATCTAAAGTAATTGATCCACCTTGGTTTATAACTAATAGAAAATCAAGAAGACTATTTAAAAACCTAACTTATTTTCAAATAAACAATTCAAAAATAAATTTACTTAAATTAGGATTTTCAGCACTAGTATGAACGTATGAAAAAGATTGGTTTTGTATTTTTAGCTTTTACTTTGGTTTTATGCACATCTTCAAATGAATCATCTGAAGTGGTTGAATCTACTACAACTATAGAAACAGAAAACTCATCAAATGATATTGAAACTACTTCAACCACATCTGCTGATGATGATACAAATATTATTGAAAGTTATCTGTACGATAATGAAAAAATGTCACCATTTACTGGTTTAGAATTATCACCTGAAATTTGGCTAAAAAGACCAAGGAGGGTTATTGCATTTAAGGTTGATAATAATTTAAACGCAAGACCTCAATCAGGTTTACAAGAAGCCGACTCAGTTATGGAAATTTTAGTTGAAGGAGGTATGACTAGATTTTTAGCTTTTTATATGGACAAGACAAGTTCTTACGTTGGTCCTATACGTTCCGCAAGACCTACTGATCCAAATTTAGTAAGACCTTATGGAGGAATACTTGTCGTATCTGGCGCTACCGCAGGTTTAGTACCTGCCATAAGGGAATTAGGTGTCCCTGTTTTAGAAGAAGTAGCTGCTCCAACTATGTTTCGTATAGGTACTAGAAAAGCTCCACACAATTTATACGCAGATACAGAATTAGTAAGAGAATATATAGACAAAAAGGGTTTTTATTTTAATCAGGATGTAGATCCTTTATATGAATTTGGAAATAATCAATCTAATTGGCTATCAGGAGCTAATAGAGTAACCGTTAAATATAGTGAATTTACTACAGTGATTTGGAAAATTGATAATGATGAATACAGCAGATTTATTGTTGACGGCTATGCACCTGGTGAAGATGCAGTCGCACATAATTTTATCACAAGAGATGGTTATTCAGATATATTAGAAGTACCAACTGTTGTAATTATTCAAGGTCCACTATACAACGACGAAGGCACTACATTGCCAAGCGTACTTACAGTAGGAGTAGGCCCAGTTACAATTTTTCACAATGGTAAATATATTGAAGGTACCTGGAGAAGAAATGATATTGCAGAACCATTTGAATTTCTGGATAGTAATCAAGATAAAATTGAAGTACCTCCAAGCAAACAATGGATTCATATATTACCTCTAAATGGTGAAATCATATGGTCTGAAAATTAATTATTAACAATTTATTTTCAAATTAATTTATTAATATATATCTACAGGGTTATTTATGCATAAAAAATTACATAAAGATTTATATAGTAAAAGAAACCTTCAAAAATCAACTCTTAGACCTTTAAATTACAAAGAAAAAGAAACATTCGTTGAAAAAGGTGAAGATGTTTTAATTGCTTCAGAGAATAATAAATCAAGTTTATTTAAATATATTGGTGCAGTTTTTGTCATTTCTTTATCTTTATTTGGCGTTATTCAATATGCAAATATCCAGAATGATCAAGTGACTACTGATCATAATATTAATATTTCTGATATTGAAATTATCTCAAATACAACAAGTTCTACAATACCAACTACAACCACTATTCCTGTAACTACTACGAGTACTACAACTACAATGCCTTTAACCATTAACAATATTGAAGATGCGCAATCTCAACTTTTTAATCTTGGTTTATATGATGCTGAAATTGATGGTAAAAATAACTCATTAACTATAAATGCAATAAAAGAATTTCAAAAGCTAGCTGGTTTATTAGTAGATGGAATTTTAGGTCCTAATACTAAGGCTGCTCTTGAAAAAGGAGAAGATTCATACTTAAACATAGGTGGTGCACAGGTTGATGTTATTAACGAAAATAATTATTCACAAGCTATAGAGATAGCTCAAGAACTTTTATTTGATTTAAATTTATACAGTGGGGAAATTGATGGTATTAATGGCACTCAAACAAAAAATGCCATAAAACAATTTCAAAAGTTAGCTGGTTTAGTAGTAGATGGAATTCTAGGTCCTATAACACAATCATCATTAGAAAAAGGGAAGGAATCTTATATAGAAATTTCTACAGATGATCCTCCAACGTCAACTAGTAGCAATGGTGTCTTAACTGTTGACTTAAGAAATTACAACCCAAATGCATCATGCATAAATGGTTATGTTAATGAATCTCGGATCTGGGTTCCTGACCCTTGTTTTTACCCTGTATTTGTATTTAGATATGGTCAGATAGCACAAGTTAATTCACAAGCAGAGTTAGACGCATATTTAAATCAGAATTGGTCTTTAACTAAGGAAAAGACTTATGAATCACTTGGTCCTGTACCAACACAAAATTATACAACAGGAGTTAATTCACCTGTTAATGGATTACCCATTCCATCAGGTGCGAATAATTCAATAGTTATAGGAATCAAAAATGATAATAATGTGAATGCAAGGCCCCAGTCAGGTCCTCAAAATGCAGATGCTGTGGTTGAAGTATTAGTAGAGGGTGGAATGACAAGATTTATCAATATTTTCTTTCAAAGTGATACTCTTTATCATGGGCCTATTCGTTCAGCGAGACCAACAGATCCTACTGTTCTTAGACCATTAGGAGGTGTTTTAGTTGCAAGTGGTGCCACCGGAGGTTTAATACCAGAAATAGTTGATATGGGAGTGCCTGTTATCACTGATAGAAGACCCGACTTTTTTAGAATATCTTCTAGAAATGCACCACATAATTTATACGCTGATACTTCAAAATTAAAATCAACAGCTATTGGCCGTGGTTACAAGAAGACAAACAATCCTCAACCATTATTTCCTTGGGGAGATCCTTCACTATCAAACTGGAGCAGCAATAATTATTTAACTCTTACATTTTCTGGATATACTTCGACAACGTGGTCATGGAATGGTGCTAAATATCTTCGAAGTTACTATGATGCATACAAGAATCAAAAAACAGATAATGTTCATTATTGGGCAGATAAAAATGGAAATAGTGGACAAATATCAACGGATACTGTGATTGCATTATTTTGTGAACCTTATATTCATCCTCTTCAATTGCCTTCAGTAAAAACTGTTGGTGAAGGACGAGCAATTATTTTACATGGTGGAAAATTACTTGATGCAATATGGAAACGTGGATCTAATTTAGACCCCTTTCATATAGTTGATAGCAACAACAACATATTGTATGTTCCTAAAGGAAAAGTTTGGATTTCACTAGTTCCTAACACTAAAATTCCTTCTTTTGGGTAAATAACTTTACTTTTAAGAAATGTTCATGGTATTCTTAGAGTGCGTTTCAATTAAGTGTGATACGCAGCCCTGTTGGGAAGCCTCCTTTTTGGGGGCTTCCGTTTTTTTATATCTTTTCAGATAATATTTCTAAGGAATTTCCCCAGACAATATCAGGAACATACGCAATTATGTATGCACACTCAACCGATTTAAATTCATCAATTGTATCAAAAACTTTATCTACTGTGCCTATTAAAGGCTTATCAATATACATTTCTTTTGGTATCCCCGTAACTTCCGTAATTTTTTTGATTTTATTATCTAAATCTTTTTCATTTTCACCAATAACTACATTCGTATGTAATGTTTTTTTTATTTCTGAATAATCTCTATTTTGCTGTTCGCAATGATTTTTAAGAATCTTTGATTTAGAAATAAATCCATCAACATCCACGTCCCAATTTCCATAGTCGCCATATTTAGCGAGTAATTTAAGAGTTACTTTTTCGCCACCCCCACATACCCATAACGGTGGATAAGGTTTCTGAAGTGGTTTTGGTTGATTGATTGCATTATTTATCGAATAATATTCACCATTAAAACTTGCTTTGTCTTGTGTATTCATAGCTATATATATTTGTAAAGCTTCTTCAAGCATTTTCAAACGAACACCAGCAGTAGGATAATCATAACCATACGCTTTGTATTCTTGGTCGTACCAACCAGCACCTATTGCAAATTCCAATCTACCACCAGACATTGAATCTATTGTCGATGCTACTTTTGTTAAATATGCTGGATTTCTATACGAGTTACATGTACACATTTGTCCAATCCTAACTTTCTCAGTTACTTGAGATAGTGCCGCCATTAAGGACCAACACTCAAATGTTGGATCTTGGGTAGGTGATGGAACTGTGTGAAAATGATCATATACCCATACAGATTCATAATTTAAGTCTTCAATTTGTTTTGATGCTTTTAAAATAGTATCCCATTGTTTTTCTGGTGGAATGCCATTTAAATCCATCCTCCAACCCTGAGGTACCATTGCTCCAATTTTCATTTATTATTTATCCTTTTTAATAAAGCTAAAATGTCAGATATATCATCTTTAGCCGGTTTATTTTTATATAAGTAAATTAAATATAATAATAAAGAAATTAGAAAAATTAAGCTAATTGTTGACGTGATTATTACAATATATGCTTTTTGTTGGCATTTATTCCAGTTAACTCTTAAATCTTGACTAAATTCACTTATATCAGTCGTATTAATAACAGATAATATATTTCCACATTGAACTTCGTAAGTTCTAAAGATATCAACTGATATTCCGTAGTATTCAATGGTTATATTAGAAAATACATTAACGATTGTTGTTATTAAAAGTAACACAATTAAACCAATTGGTAATTTTATATTAAACATTATCAATATAGACTTTAACCAATGGATAAAATAACTATTTATAAAGATCAACTAAACAGAATGCGTTCAATGAATCGATATTATCATGATCAATTTTTGCTTGATGTGAGGGTATTATTTATTTTAAATACAATTTTTATCTTTCTTTCATTTGAAAATGACAATGCTTTTTATTTATTACCTTTAATATCTCTTTTTGGATCTGTTTTGTTAAGTTTTCATGCTTACTTTTTAATATTTTCGCGTCAATATACAGAGTTTATTGAAACAGAAATAAATAAAGAATTTGATCAAGAAATTCTTATCGCTCATAAATTAGAAAATGAATACTTTTTCCCTATTAATGACAAAAAGATCGTTGTTGCAATTCTAGGTAAGGGCTTTACATGGTTCAGCTTTGTAACATTATTTATAACAGCATATGGCATTGGAACGTTTTTATTTTCCTCTTATCAAATCTATATTAAAAATCTGGGTTTAGCTTATTTTTATGTAATAATCGGTTTATTATTAGTCACCACGTTTATTGGCGTATGGTGGTTTGTATCAGGTACAGGCGAGCAACGATTGAAGAAAGTGTTTGAAAAACATGAATCATAATGATTTCCTTAAAGGTACTTTTGATCCCTTTATAGGTCACAAAATTTTAGAAATTAAAGAAAGCTATATTAAAAGTTCTCTGGATGTTGAAGAATATCATAAACAACCAATGGGCATGGTTCACGGTGGTGTGATTGATACTATGGCTGAAGCAGCTATTTCATATGCAGCATATTTTACTCAAGAAGGTCAATGGGTAGGTGTTAATAATAACACTGATTTTATCAAGGCAGTAAGAAATGGAACCATTATCTGTGAAGCAACCCCCATCAAACTTGGCAAAAGATCGCAGATATGGGAAGCAATTCTATCCAACAATGGAGATGTCTGTGCAAGATCTACAGTAAGATTGACTAATATAGAACGATAATGAAAAAAATTTCTTTATTTATTTTCTTAGTATTCGTTTATTGTGGTACAAATGAAACTGATTTAGAAATAAACAATACACCCATGGAGGAAGAAATTATGGCATACGATAAAACTTATAAAAATCCACCTGAATTTTCAATTGATGTTAATAAAACTTATACTGCGGAGATCAACACAACTTCAGGTTTAATGACTGTAGAATTATTTACAGACATTGCACCAAATACAGTAAATAACTTCGTTGCATTATCTGAAGATGGTTACTACAACAACATAATTTTTCATCGAGTAATCAAAGATTTTATGATTCAGGGCGGCGATCCTAGCGGTACAGGTCATGGTGAGATGGGTAAATATCCAGGATACGAATTTGGCGATGAATTGGATAATCCAACGCCTTATGAAAAAGGAATATTAGCAATGGCAAATAGGGGACCTAATACGAATGGAAGCCAATTTTTTATAATGCATACTGACTATCCACTACCTTACCAATACACTATTTTTGGCAAAGTAACTGAAGGTTTGGACGTAATTGATCAAATAGCTATGGTTGAAACTGATGCATCCGATAAGCCTTTGAGTGATGTGATCATAAATTCAATAACAATTAAAAATAACTAAGATTTTTTAGACTTTTATTACTTAGTATTCCACCAGCCAAACCTGGTTTTGAATTGCTAAGAAATCCACCTTGAAAGCACTCTTTTGTTAAGTTTTTAACGTAACTTTCTTTATATATAACTTTTTCTGAAATCTTTTC
This sequence comes from uncultured Candidatus Actinomarina sp., assembly GCA_902519845.1. Lineage (GTDB taxonomy): Bacteria > Actinomycetota > Acidimicrobiia > Actinomarinales > Actinomarinaceae > Actinomarina. The sequence continues at coordinate 28,278 of CABYLQ010000004.1, forward strand.
AGATATATTTGATCCAAAATCCCTTTCTAAATTTGTATATAAAAGTGAATATACCGACAACAATTCATCCCTGTTTTTATAACTTTTTTTATTTATAATTTGAATTAAATCCTTATTATTCAGTGTAGGTAAGTATTTTGCACCAATTTTTTTATATTTTGTCGGTTCTAATTTGATATTTTTATCAATCAATTTTATGGCTGTTTTAACAAGATTGTGAATATTGATCTTTCTTAAATCTGTTGAATTTATATGTAAGGATTTTGACATATTTGTTACTGATATTTTGGTACAAGTTAGTTGGTATTTATTCAATGTCGTAAATTCGAGTGTAATAATTTGATTATTTATTAACTTATTGAATACAACAGTAATTTTATTTTTATTAATTACTACATCCGTATTTTTCTTCATGTATTTATTAAAACAGATGTTAATAAAATTTATAGTTTCTTCGGTAGAATATATTCGTAATTAATATAAAAATATAATGATAAAAATAACTCTTCCAGATAAGTCAATTAAAGAATTTGAATCCGATATTGATGGAAAAGAAATAGCTAAATCTATAAGTAATAGCTTGGCAAAAAGTGCTGTATGTATGGATGTTAATGGAGAGTTAAAAGATTTATCTTATGTCATTAAAGAAGATTCTAAATGTAAAATTTACACAAAACAAGATCAGTATGCTCTAGATACACTGAGACATTCAACTGCTCATGTACTTGCTCAAGCCGTGCTAAATCTTTTTCCAGGAACTGAATTTGCAGTCGGACCGTCTATAGAAGACGGCTTTTATTATGATTTTTTGTTTAAAGAAAATATTAAAGAAAGTGATCTTTCATCAATTGAAAATGAAATGAGAAGAATAAATAAAGCGAATCAACTTTTTATTCGTGAAGAAATTTCAATTGATGATGCCAAAAATAAGTTTTTCAATCAGCAATTTAAACAGGAATTAATCACTAGTGCTGATCCTACTGAAGGTATTGAAGGGGATAAGATATCAATTTATAAAAATGAAAATTTTGAAGATCTATGTAGGGGACCTCACGTTTTAAGTACTAGCCAAATAAATCATTTCAAATTAACTAAATTAGCAGGAGCTTATTGGCGTGGGATAGAAACTAATCCTCAACTACAAAGAATTTATGGTACAGCATGGTTCTCTAAAGATGATTTAGATAATTATTTAGCACGTCAGAAAGAGGCTGAAAAAAGAGATCACAGAAAACTGGGTAACGAATTAGATTTGTTTGTTAATACAGATGAAATTGGTCCAGGTCAGTTTTTGTGGAAACCTAAAGGGTCAATCTTAAGACAAAATATTGAAGATTATTCAAAGAAAGCTCATGCAGATAATGGTTATGAGTATGCATACACTCCACACATTGGTCGTTCAATACTTTGGGAAACTTCTGGCCATCTTGATTATTACAAAGAAGGAATGTACCCACCATTAAAAAATGAAGATAATGAAGATGATGAATACTACTTAAAGCCAATGAATTGTCCCTTTCATATTCTAATTTACAAAAGTGATATCCGATCTTATAAAGAGTTACCATTACGGTTCTTTGAACTGGGTTCTGTTTATAGATATGAGAAGACTGGAGTTCTTCATGGATTGTTAAGAGCTAGAGGATTTACACAAGATGATGCACATATATTTTGTACTAATGATCAAATCGAAGAAGAGATCTTAAATCTTTTAACATTTTCAATAAAACTACTAAATGCGTTTGGATTTGATTTGATTGAAGCTGATTTATCAACAAGACCGGAAAAATCTATTGGAAATGAAGACGACTGGGTTAAGGCAACAAATAGTTTGGCTTCAGCATTAGACAATCAAAATATATCTTATGTAACTGCTCATGGAGAGGGTGCTTTTTATGGACCAAAAATAGATCTTCATGTTAAAGATGCAATAGGCAGAAGATGGCAATTATCAACTATACAAGTAGATTTTTCACAACCAGACAACTTTGATTTGCAGTATGTAGATTCGAATAACAAACGAATTAGACCAGTCATGATTCATAGAGCATTGTTGGGTTCTATAGAAAGATTTACTGGGATATTAATTGAAAATTATGCAGGACATTTCCCAGGTTGGCTAGCCCCAGTCCAAGTAAAAATATTGACAATCGGTGAAGTAACGAATTATGTTGAAGAAATAGTAAAAACACTGAAAAATGTGAGAATAGAAATTGATGATAGATCAATACGCTTAGGTGAAAAAATTCACGACTCAACTAAACAAAAAGTACCTATATCAATAATCATTGGAGAAAAAGATGTTAGTTCCCAAACAATGGCGTTAAATATTCACAATCAAGATAATCAAAAAGATATCAAGCTAGAAGATGGAATTAAACAAATTAAAAATGTTATTAAAGTTCCGAAGTTTAAGCTCTAATGGCTGAAGGAATCAATATTAATGAGGAGGATGTTCAAAGGCAGAATGTACCAGATGATTTAAACTCTCTAGCAGTTGGTAGTTATGTTATTCCCGATCCAATTCGTCGTAGAAGATTTGGTCACTTAGTATCTGTAATCGCATTCTTAAATTTATTACTTAATTATTTTATAGATTGGATTAATTTTGCTACAACGTCCTTAATATTGTTTTTAGTTGCCATATTCATATATTTAATTGATAATCGAATTTCATTAAATCAAAATTCTATTATTGAACATCTTGAAAATATCATTACACATTCAATTGGTTATTACTCTATTGCTTTAACTTTTGAATTTAAATTAAAGCCTTTATTTTTAAATCCTGTTTGGACAGTGATAGTTTATAGCCACGAAAATCCTCCCAAGTTAAAATCAATTGTTGAAATAAATGCTTATAGTCTTGATTTAATAAATGATGTTTACACAGAAGATGTATTAGATGCTTGAGAAGTATTTAAAGGAGCATTCTGAAAAGTTTGCTTCACCTTTTATTAAATTTTGTATATTCATTGGTATAAAACCTAATGTACTTTCAATAATTGGTTTGTTAGTCGTAACCCTAGGATGTTATTTATTATTTATAGACCTTAAAACTTTAGGTGCCATTGTTATTTTTCTTGGTAGTGCAATTGATGGTCTTGATGGACCATTAGCTAGAAAAACAAATACTATGTCGGATAAAGGAGCATTAATTGATTCATTTATCGATAGAATTGGTGAACTTTTTATTTGGAGTGTTGTTGCTATTAAATTTACAGAATCAGATATTCATTTATTTTTTATATTCTTAGTACTTTCAGGATCAACGCTAGTACCTTATTTGAGAGCAAGAGGTGAAACATTAGGAATAGATAATAAAGTAGGTTTAGCTGCAAGACCAGAAAGAGTTATTTTTGCAGTGATTTACATGTTATTTTCATTACCTTTTACAGCTGTTTATATCTTTACTCTTATTTTATGGACTACAGTTTATCAAAGATTTATTATCCTATACAAGAATTTGTAATGAAACTTTTTCAATATCTGTTTATACGTTTTTTTCATGGGGTATTAAAAATCCTACCTTTTAATTTTGTTCGCTTTCTTTCTTATCCAATTGGATTTATATATTTTATTTTCACATTCAGAACTTCAGCAAAACTATATAAAAGAAAAAAAGAAATATTCAAACCTAAAAAATTACGATATGATCCTTTGTTAGTAAAAATTAATTATTCTAGATACTGGTTAGAAACGCTTTGGTTAACAAATAATAATTTCGATAAATACATATCTAAGAATATGGAAGTAATCAATCATGACAACGTCAAAAAACTAAAAAAACAATATCCTGGTCTTATTTTTGCATTACCTCATATGGGTAATTGGGAATTTGCAATTCCAGCTGGTAATAATATAAATTTAGATTTATTAGCTGTAGCAGAACCATTATCAAATAAGTATGTTCTAAATTGGTTTAAAAAATTGAGAGAGAGTCTTGGAATAGAAATTATCATTGGTGGAAAAGGTCAAAATACTTTCAATACCCTTGAAGAGAAATTAATTAGTGGGAAAGACATATGTTTGTTGTCTGACAGAAGTGTAAACAAATCTGGCGTTGCTGTTGAATTCTTTTCTAATATTGCATCATTCCCGAGAGGACCAGTTGCATTATCTTTAAAAACGGGGGTACCAATAGTTCCAACAGCAATGATTAAAAAATCGTCAGGTTACATGCTCTATTTTCACAACCCTTTTTATGTCCCACTATTTGAAAATGAAGCTACAAGCATTCAACAAGGTCTCAAGACATTATCAAATAGTTTCGAGGAGCTGCTTTCAATGGACATCAATGATTGGCACTCTATACAACCAATATGGACAGCTGAATATTAAAGTCTTACTCGTATGTCCTTACGATTTAGATCATCATGGTGGTGTACAGAATCAAGTTAAGTTATTAAAAAATGGACTCGTTAATAAAGGTATCAATACAAAAATACTTGGACCATCATCTTATGATTACGACATCGGAAATTCTGTCAAGATTCCGTTTAATGGTTCACAGAACCCAATAAATTTTTTTCCTAGTAAGAAAATAATTAATGAAGCCATTTCTTGGGCTGATGTCATACATGTGCACGAACCATTCATGCCTTTTTTCTTTTGGAGATTACATACTAAAAAAAAGATTATTGTTACGCATCATGCAAATATTGGAAATTTTATCAAAGCATGTTTAAAGATTTTATATTTATTTACGAGAAATAAAAAATTGTATTCAACCGCTGTAAGTAGTGAAGCTTTAAATAATGCTACGTCCTTAAACAAGGGAATAGTAATTATTCCAAACATGATTGAGATTAATAAAGATATTAGATACGAAGATAATGGTAACTTTCTGTTTATTGGTAGAGATGAAAAAAGGAAAAATCTAAAACTTTTTGTTCAATTAGCTAATTTTTATGAATCAAAATTTAAATTTATAGCTGTTACTAATAAAAAAACGGATAATAAATCTGTTATTTATCATATAAGTCCATCTGAAATAGATAAAAAATCAATAATTAGTAATGTTGGCATATACATAGCTCCAAACAACAAATCTGAAAGTTTTGGCATTACGATATTAGAGGCAATCAATCAGGGTAATGTTGCTATTTGCTCAAATATTAAAGCTTTTAAAACTTTGTTAAATGACTCTGGCATTTTTTTTGCTAAAGATAATTTTGAAGATCTTAAAAAGACAATAAATAATCTTAATGAAGAAAATTTAAATGAAATTTGGTCGAAACAATACAATTATATTTCTCAAAATTACAGCATGGACAAAGTATTGCAAAAATGGATTTATGTCTATAAAAATATATAGTTATTATTAATAGTATGAAAATTGAATCGACTTTTAAAATTAAAAAAGGTTTAGCAGAAATGTTAAAAGGCGGCGTAATCATGGATGTGGTCAACGCTGAACAAGCTGTGATAGCTGAAAAGTCTGGGGCGGTAGCTGTTATGGCCTTAGAACGTATACCTGCTGATATTCGTGCTGAAGGTGGTGTAGCTAGGATGTCATCTGTTGAAACTATCCAAGAAGTTATTGATTCCGTAAGTATTCCTGTAATGGCTAAAGCAAGAATAGGTCATTTTGTTGAAGCACAAATGCTTGAATCACTTGGTATAGATTTTATTGACGAAAGTGAAGTTTTAACACCTGCTGATGATAAAAATCATATTTATAAACATGATATAAAAACTCCATTTGTCAACGGTGCTACTGATATAGGTGAAGCATGTAGAAGAATTGGTGAAGGTGCTGCAATGATTAGAACTAAAGGTGAAGCTGGAACTGGTAATGTTATTGAAGCTGTAAGACACATGAGAAGTATGACCGATGGTATAAATAAAATTATTACTGCTGATGTAAATAGTCTTATGTCAATAGCTAAAGAAATAAGAGCACCTTTTGAAGTTGTTAAAGACATACACGAGTCAAAAAAATTACCTGTTGTAAATTTTGCTGCAGGCGGAATAGCAACACCTGCAGATGCAGCTTTAATGATGCAGCTAGGTTGTGACGGTGTATTTGTTGGTTCAGGAATCTTTAAAAGTGGTGATCCTAAAGAACGTGCTGAAGCTATTGTGATTGCAACTACAAACTTTGACAATCCAGAAAAACTTGTTGAAGTATCTAAAGAACTAGGTGAACCTATGGTTGGACTAAATATTGACGATTTAGATGAGACGGAGAAACTAGCCAAAAGAGGTTGGTAATGAAAACTGGAGTATTAGCTCTCCAAGGATCGTTTTTTGATCACGTAAAATCATTAGAACTTATTGATAAAGAATATCAATTAATAAAATCTGTTTCAGATCTTGATAATATAGATTCATTAATTCTCCCCGGTGGTGAATCAACAACAATGATGAAAATTCAAAAGAATGATGATTTGTTTGAATCCATTAAAATTAAAATAAATGAAGGAATGCCAACTTTGGGAACATGTGCTGGATTAATTCTCCTAGCAAATGATGTTATTGACGGTCAATCATCAATTTCTTGTTTGAACACAGTTGTAGAACGAAATGCATATGGACGTCAAAATGAATCTTTTGAGGGCTTGGTTGATTTCAATGGAAATAAGGAAATGTATTGTTTTATTAGAGCACCAAAAATAATATCTTACGCTCAAACAGTCACTCCTATTGCATTAATAGATGAAGAAGTTGTTGGTATACATGAAAATAATATTGTTGGGTTATCATTTCATCCAGAACTTTCAAATGATATTATTTATCTAGAATGGCTTAAAAATTTTCTAAAGGACGGTTTAAATGTCAGGTCACTCTAAATGGTCAACGATAAAACGCAAAAAAGGTGCTAACGATGCCAAAAGAGGCAAACTTTTTGCAAAACTTATAAGAGCAATTGAGGTTGCTGGCAAAACTGGAGGTGCTGATCCAAATAACAATGCGTCGTTATACCAGGCTATCAGTAAAGCAAAATCAAATTCTGTTCCTAATTCGAATATTGAAAACGCGTTAAAAAGAATAAACGGTGATTCATCAATAGGTGTATTCGATGAAATTACCTATGAAGGATATGGTCCTAGTGGTGTTGCGATATTAGTTGAATGTTTAACAGACAACAAGAACAGAACGTCTTCTGACGTTAAAGCTACATTTAATAAACACGAAGGAAGTACTGGATCTCCAGGAAGTGTCAATTACTTATTCGCACGTAAAGCAATTTTCCAATTTGATGAATATAAAGAAGATATTATAGATATAGCGATTGATAATAACTGTGTTGATATTCAAGAAAATGAAAATGGTTTAACCTTCGAATTTAATCCATCTGAATTTCAAAAAATTGACGAACTATTTAGATCTTCAGAATTCAATTTAGTTAATTCCGAAATTGCGTATTTACCATCTACTTCAATTAATTTAGATTTAAATGCATTTAACAAGTTATCTAAATTAATTGAAGCACTTGAAGATTTGGACGATGTACAAAATGTTTATGCAAATTTTGACATAGATAACAAACTCATAGAAGAAGCAATAACACAATAAATTTAGCTACAATTAGTTTGTGGTCAATAAAGCAAAAAAACAGGGTACTACTTACGAAACTAATATAGTCAAAAGATTAAACAAAAATTCGAACATGAAAGCTCAAAGATTTGCTGAGGGTGGTTCAAATGATCTTGGCGATATACAACTATTTGTGGATGGAGTCGAATATTTTATTGAAGCAAAATCAAGACAAAATTTAAACATTCATCAATCATTAGAAAAAGCTTTAGAAAAATCTGGAGATAAAAATACAGTCTTATTTTGGAAAAAATTAAAAAGGCAATCTGGCAATAAAAGGCGCAGTAGCGATGGTATGCCAGAAGTTGTCTCTATGTCTTATGATTTGTTTATTAGCTTACTAAATAAGTAAGTGAATAAAACACCAGTATCTGAATTAGATTATGAATTACCTATTGAATCTATAGCTCAAGAACCATATAAAAACCCTGAAGATTCAAAGCTACTTGATGCTTCAACAAAGGAAATTTACAAATTTTCAGAAATAAATAAAATAATTGATTCAAAATCTTTAATGATATTTAACTCTTCACAAGTAGTTGATGCAAGAATCAGAACACGAAAGTTTGAAACAGGTGGACAATTTGAAATTTTTATATTGGAAGTTTTAAATGAAGACACAGCATTATGCCTTATAAAAACTAGTGGAAAAAAGAAACTTAATGAAGAAATCAAACTTGAGAATTTTAATATAACATTAGTTTCACATGAAGAAGATAGGTTTAAGGTAATATTTTCTACGCCAGTAATAGATATCATTCAAAAATTTGGAATTACTCCTTTGCCTCCGTACATCATTGATGAAAAACATAAATATAAATACTATAAAAACTTTTTTAGCAAGAAAGGTTTTTCTACAGCGTCATCTACAGCTGGCTTACACTTTACATCAGATATTTTCCAAAAATTAAAGGATAAGGGTATAGAGATTGATTTTATAAATCTAGATATAGGACTTGGTACTTTTAAGCCCATCTCAACAGATTATGTTGAAGATTTTAATATTCATTCAGAAAATTATCAGATTCAAAGAAAAACATATGAAAATATTATTAAAAAGAAAAAGAACGGATATAAAATTTACTGCGTTGGGACTACAACGTTAAGAGCTTTGGAGTATGTAAATATTACGTCTGAATTAAAGGGTTCAACTGATTTATTTATAACTAAAGATTTTAAATTCAATATTGCAGACTATTTAATTACTAATTTTCATGCTCCAAGAAGTACTCTAATTTCTATTGTTCATGCAATTTATGGAGATAATTGGAAAGATCTATACAGCTATGCACTTAAAAAAGAATTAAAATTTTTAAGTTTTGGTGATGCCGTGCTATTTAAAATAACAAATAAATGAAATTTGAAATAATCAAAACAGATAAAAAAGCTAGGGCAGGACTACTTTCCTTAAATGGAAATACAGTTGAAACTCCTACATTCATGCCTGTTGCTACAAGAGGAACTATAAAATCAACACCTCACGAATATTTAAATAAAACTTCTATTTTATTGGCAAATGCGTATCATTTACATTTGCGTCCTGGACCAAAAATAATCAGCGATCATGGTGGCTTACATAAATTTATGAATTGGGATAAATTAATTCTTACCGATTCAGGAGGCTTTCAATCATGGTCATTACCAACAAAATTATATGATGATGGGGTTGAATTTAAAAACGTATATGACGGATCGTACTTTAAACTAACTCCACAAGATTCAATAAAAACTCAGAATTTGCTTGGAAGTGATATAGCAATGATTTTTGATTGTTTAATCGACATTGATAAACCTGATGAAGAACAAAAAAAAGCGATTGAGATCACAAAAAAATGGGCATTAATAGCAAAAGAAACACACAATAATTCACTACAAAGTTTATTTGGTATTGTTCAAGGTGGATTAAATCTTAACCTAAGGGAACAATCAGCAAAATCTATGATCGATCTCAATTTTGATGGGTATGCAATAGGTGGATTAGCTATTGGCGAATCAAGAGAAGAAAGGAAATCTGTTGTTGAATTTTTATCTAATGTACTTCCAGTTGATAAACCTCGTTATGTTATGGGCTTAGGTGACACAATTGGATTGATAGATCTAATTGATTCTGGTGTGGACATGTTTGACTGTGTATGGCCTGCACGTTTAGCAAGACATGGAAAACTCATTATTAAAAATCAATATATAAACATCAAAAATAATAAATATGAAAAAGATACAAGTCCTCTTGATGAAGATTGCAATTGTTATGTCTGTAAAAATTTTTCTAAAGCATATTTAAGACATTTATTTGTCAATGAAACCACATCTTCGTGGCTTTATCTTACTGTTCATAATATAATTCAAACTGAAAATATTATTCAACAAGCTAGGGATAGTATATTAAACTCAAGTTTTGATAGTTTTAAAGAGGAATACTTAAATGGATGAATTTATTAATTTATTACCAATAATTCTGGTTTTTGTAGTTTTTTATATTCTTCTGTATTTACCACAAAGAAGAAGAGCTAAGAAACATGCTGCATTCATAGAAGATTTAAAAATTGGGGATGACGTATTGACTGATGGTGGCGTTTTTGGACGTGTAACATCAATAGAAGATACGACAGTTACCTTAGTTCTTAAAAAAGGTGAAATAAAAATTCAAAAAGCTTATATTAAAAATATTTCATGAAACGATATTTTAAATTACTTTTTCTCCCATTCATTGCTATTGGTTTATTTATTTATGTTCAACAAACCAGTCTTTCGCCGAAACTCGGTCTTGACTTACAAGGTGGCATATCCGTAATACTTACTGCAGATGAAGAAACTGATCCTGAAGTTTTACAGAAAGCTGTTGAAATAATGAGAACTAGGATTGAGGCTTTTGGAGATGTGCAAGAACCTGAGATTTCTATTAGTGGTAATAGTGCAGTATTAGTTCAGCTTCCTGGTGTTACAGACCAAGAAAGAGCTATCGAAGCATTAGGTGCAACAGGATTATTGACTTTTAGACCCGTCCTTGATTCATCTATTGATACCGGCTATTCACCGGCATTTCAGTATATTCCAAATGAAGATGATCCTGATAACCCTACAAAAATAGCTGTACCTGGGGTTGATGAACAAATAGGTATAACAATATCAGATAATCCTAATTTTGATTCTTACTTACTTTCAATAGACCAAGGATATCCAGTTATTTATCATTTAGGTCCAGCTGAATTAACAGGTGGCGATATAGAAGATGCCATTGCTGTTTATCCTGAAAATGAATGGATAGTATCACTTGATTTTAAACCTGAGTCAGAGGATAAATTTACAAACCTTACCAAAAAATTAGCACGTGAAATCGGAGAAAGAAGAAGATTAGCTATTGTTCTTGACGGAGAGATAGTATCAGCACCAGGAATTGCTTTGGACGTTAATCCAGATATTGGTATTACAGGTGGAACAGCTGCTATTTCAATGGGCAATACTGACACAGGTGAAGCAGCTAACAATTTAGCTGTAATTCTTCGTTATGGTGCATTACCAGTATCATTTGAAAGATCATCAATCCAAAAAGTTTCAGCTAGTTTAGGTGAGGATACTTTGAATCTAGGACTACAAGCAGGTTTAATCGGATTAATTATTATATCTATCATTATTATTCTTTACTATCGCTTACTTGGATTTGTTTCCGTATTTGGTCTATCAATGTTTGGCTTATTATTTTATTCAGTAATTACATTACTTGGTGAATTTCAAGGGTTTACTCTAACATTGGCCGGTATTGCTGGAATAATAGTTTCTATCGGGTTGGCTGCAGATTCATATATTGTTACATTCGAAAAACTAAAAGATGAGATAAAAGTTGGTAGATCTTTTGAATTTGCAGCAAATAAGGCAGTTGACGATTCATGGAAAACTATATTAACAGCTGATTTTGTATCTCTTTCTGCTGCTTTTTTACTTTATATACTTGCTGTTGGTCCAATTAGAGGTTTTGCTTTAGCGTTGGGTATTGCCACGATTTTTGATTTATTATTTACAAGGCTATATACAAGGAACGTTATACCAGTAATTGTCGCTAAATTAAATAATACAAGATTGATGTATCCAATAAAAAATAAGGACATTACAAATGTTTAAAAATCTATTTTTAGGTAATACATCAATTAACTTTTATGAAAAAAGAAAATTATTACAGAATGTATTAATAATTGAGGTTGTCTTCTTTTTAATTGTTTTTGTCAGTGCGTCATTTGGATTATTAAACCTAAATTTTTCTGTAGATTTTACTGGTGGAACAACATATCAATTTTCTTCTGATTATGAGAAATCGGATATTGATGAAATTTTAGCCAATGAGATATTAGAAGTCTCAAGATATCAAACTTTTGAAAATTCAAACTCAATACTGTTCAGAGCTGTTGAAGGTACACAAGAACAAGAAACCCAGTTTCTTAACTATTTAGCTAATAAATTTGATATAGATGCTAACGAGATAGAATTTCAACGAGTGGGACCAACATTTGGTCAAGAAATAACGAGCAGTGGTATTCGTGCATTGATTATCTTCCTATCTTTTATAGTTTTATTGATATCTATAAGATTCCAGTTTAGGTTTTCAATTGTCGCACTTATTGCATTACTTCATGACTTATTTATATGTACTTCGATATATCTATTGTTAAATTTTGAAATAACGCCATCTACAGTTATCGCCTTATTAACTATTCTTGGTTATTCACTTTACGACACGGTTATTTTGTTTGATAAATTAAGAGATAGTCAAAGATTGAATAAAGAATCTGATTTATCTATCAAAACATTGAATAAAACGTTCAATGAAATTCTTATGCGAAGTATCAACACATCAATTACATCAGCAGTACCAATTGCGTCTATATTATTTTTGGGTAATGTGATTGGGCTTTCTGGTACGCTAACTGATTTTGCATTACCATTATTTATCGGAATTATCTCTGGTACTTACAGTTCTATTTTTGTAACAATTCCCTTTTTATCAAAGATAATTAATAAATAAAAAACTTACTACCATTAAATTATGGTTAAAAATCTAGATATCTTAAGTGCTGATGAGCTATTTAACGTCTTAAGTTCAAAATTTATTGAGGATAAAGATCTGTTAGAAAAAGCATATAATTTTGCTTCCGATGGTCATTTGAACCAGAAGAGAGCTTCTGGAGAACCGTATATTACTCATCCCTTACAAGTAGCCCTTTACTTGTCAGATTTAAGTATGGATTTAGAAACAATAATTGCTGCTATTTTACATGACCTTATTGAAGATACTGATGTAACGTATAAAAACATTAAAAAAGAATTTGGATCTGATGTAGCAAATATTGTAGATGGTGTCACGAAGCTAGATAGGATTCAATACAACACAAACGAAGAAGCAAAAGCTGAAGCTATTAGAAAAATGGTAATTGCGATGTCTAAAGACATAAGAGTCCTTATCTTAAAACTTGCTGACAGACTCCATAATATTCAAACAATAGAATATTTGGCAGATCACAAACAAGAACGAATAGCAAGTGAAACACTTTATGTGTATGCACCGTTAGCTCATAGACTCGGGCTACAAAATATTAAACATATATTAGAAGATATCTCCTTTGGACTTTTACATAAAAATCAAAACTTAGAGATTGAAAGTTTAATTGAGAAGTCTGCTCCCAATAGAGATAAAAATATTAAAAAATCTGTAAAAGTAATCGATAAACTTTTATCAGACAATTCTTTATCGGCTGAAGTTATTGGACGCCCAAAACACAACTATTCAATTTATAAGAAAATAATAAATAATGGATTATCATTTAATGAAATTAATGACCTAGTAGGTTTAAGGATACTTACTGATGATGTTAAAAATTGTTACACAATACTAGGACTAATACATGCTAATTTTCAACCCGTATTAGGTAGATTTAAAGATTTTATTTCAATGCCCAAATTTAATTTATATCAAAGTCTTCATACGACTGTTTTGACTGAAACAGGTCAAAAAATGGAAATACAAATTAGAACTCATGATATGCATTACAGAGCAGAATATGGGGTAGCTGCTCACTGGAAATATAAAGAAAAACCATCAAATGACGTTCAAAAATGGGCTTCTGATTTGTCTGATTTAACTTCCGAATATCCTGATCCAAATGAATTTTTAAATCACATGAAATTAGATCTTTATGAAGACGAAGTATTTTGTTTAACACCAAAAGGAGATGTGATTACATTACCGCAAGGATCAACACCAGTAGATTTTGCATTTTCTGTACATACTCAAGTTGGTGAGAAACTTATTGGTGCAAAAATTAATGGAAAATTAGTGAATTTAAGTACAACATTGTCTACAGGGGATACGATTGAAGTATTAACAACCAATGAAAATAATAAAGGTCCAAGCAGAGATTGGTTGTCATTTGTTAAAACCTCTCGTGCTAGATCTAAAATTAAACAATGGTATCAAAAACAACTAAAAGATGAAGATATACAAAAAGGAAAACAAATTCTCAATACATGGCTAGAAGAAAATGATGAGATTTTTAACTACTCAGACAAAGATAGTATTTTAAACGAACTACTAAACATTTTAAAATATCCTAACTATGAAACAATTTATCAAAATCTTGGTAACGGTAATATAAAAATCTCAAATGTAGGTAATAAAATTCGTAAATTTGTATTCCCTGAAGAAATTACTGAAGAAGAAGATATATTATCTCCCGATAAATACCAGACAACAGATGATCAATTAATAATTGTCGAAGGATACGATGATATCAAAGTACGTATGGCAAGATGTTGTGTGCCTGTACCTGGTGATGATATTCTTGGATTTATTACTATTTCAAACGGAATATCCATTCATAGATCTGATTGTTTAAATATAAAAATCGATAGTTCTAAAGGTGAAAGAATTATTGATGTCAGCTGGGGTTTCAATGCACAATCTGGTTCTATCGTATGGTTAGAAATTGAAGCAATAGATCGGCCTTATCTACTTAGAGATGCAACTATAGCAATATCAGATAATGGTGGAAATATCCTCGTAGCTAAATCACTCACCAACAGTAAACGTATTGTTACTTTGTTATTCCAAGTAGAAATAAGTGGTAATGAACAACTCGATTCAATAATTACCGATGCCAAAAATATTGAAAATGTATTTGATGTTCAAAGAGTTAATCCAGGTAATTAAAATTGGACGATATTTACACTTACACAAGTTTCACAACATCAAATTGTTATGTATTAACACCAGATGTGAATGTTGGTATTTCTTATGTCATTGACTTACCTCCGGATTTAGGTGACGTATTAAATTACATTAACTCAAAAAATTTCACTATTGGTGGGGCGCTTTTAACACACGGTCATTTCGATCATTCTTTAGGAATGAGTTCATTTGACGGTTCTATATATATAAATTTGGATGATGAACAATTAGCACGTAATCCTGAAGAACAACTTAAAGGATTTTCTGGTCTTAATTTAAATCCATCAAAGTATGAAGGTGATTTAATTTCAGTTGATAATTTAAATAACGATATAAAAGTTCATAGTAATCCTGGGCACACTAAGGGTAGTACGAGTTTTGAATTTCCAAATATGGGTGTTGTATTTACCGGTGACTTTGTATTTAAAGATGGCATAGGAAGGACTGATTTATATTCTGGGAATACAAGTGATATGATCAATTCAATAAATAGTGTATTTACAATGTTTCCAAATGATTATCTCGTCTATCCCGGACACGGAGATAAAGACACAGTAAAATCAATTAAAAATAACAATTTGTTAGTAAGAGAATATTTGAATGATTGAACAAGTAAAAGGTACAAGAAACCTTTACGGGCTAGAAGCTGAAAAGTATCTATATATTTATGACATATTTCGTAAGTCATTTAACACATATGGATATGATTTAATAGAATTACCAACAATTGAACATAAAGAATTATTTGATAAGTCTATCGGTGAAAATTCTGAAATTGTCACAAAACAAATGTATGAATTTAAAGATAAAGGTAATAGAGATCTTGTTTTAAGACCCGAAGCAACAGCAAGTGTAGTTAGATTTCATAATGAATTTTTCAGGAATGAATCAAGAAAATATTCTTATTTTGGAAAAATGTTTCGGTATGAAAATCCTCAAAAAAATCGATACAGAGAATTCATTCAGGCTGGAGCAGAGATAGTTGGTACAATAGATGAATACTCAAACTTACAAATCCTAAAAACTTCAATAAGATTTTTGTCACTATTAAATATAAAGTCGAAATTAAATCTCAACACAATTGGAACTAAGAATGAACGTGAAAAATATATAGAAGAATTAGATAAGTATTTCAGTAAAAATAAAAGAGAACTTTCCAAAGAAAGCGTAGATAAAATTGGTAAAAATACTTTAAGAATTCTTGATTCGAATGATCCGTTTGATAATCAAATCATCGATTTAGCACCTGTTATTTATGATTATCTTAATAATGAAACATTATCCAAATATGAAGCTTTTAAAAAAGATTTGAAGACAGAAGGTATAAATTTTGTTGAAAATCCTAAATTAGTTAGGGGATTAGATTATTACAATGATTTAACTTTTGAGTTTGTTGTTAATGGAACAGTTGTAGGCGGTGGTGGTAGGTATGACAGTCTTTCAGAAATTCTTGGATTAGGAAATTTATCGGGTGTAGGTGTAGCATTTGGAGTAGATAGATTAATTAATACTGTTAAATCTATTCCTTCTAAAACTAGAGTAATGTTGATAGCTCAAAATTTGTCTGATTTGAATTTAGTGAGTTCTAAATTAGACAAAGCTGGAATAAGTTATTTATTACCGGTTAGAGGTAGCAAAGAAAATACGCAATACAAAGAAGCTATCAAAAACAATGTTGACTATGTTGTAAATTGTACTGAAAATACTATTAAGAATATTAACAATAATGAATCTATCAAGTTTAATATAAGTAACTTACGAAAATTATTATGAACATATCAGAGTTAAAAAATAAAGACACAAACAGTGAAGTTACCAACTTAATGGGTTGGGTAAGTAGTGTTCGTGATCATGGAAATCTTATATTTATAGAATTAAGAGACACAGATTCAAGAATTCAATTAGTCTTAGACGCTGAAAAAGTTGATTTAGACACATTTAAATCAGAATATTATATATCAATTGACGGATTATTTATTAAAAGAGATCCTGAAATGATAAATGATTCACAACCATTAGGCGAATTTGAAATAAATGTTAAAAATTTTAGCATTCTTTCAAAAAGTAATACTTTACCATTTCAATTAGATGACTCACTTGATACAGATGAAAATATACGACTTAAGTACCGATATCTTGATCTAAGACGAGAAGATATGAAGAAAAATATTATTACTCGATCTAGAACGTTTAGATCAATAAGAGAATCAATGAACGAATTAGGATTCCTTGAACTTGACACCCCAACATTAACTAAATCAACGCCAGAGGGTGCTAAAGACTTTCTTGTCCCTTCACGAAAACAAAATGGGGCCTTCTACGCATTGCCGCAGTCACCACAAATGTATAAACAATTATTCATGGTGTCAGGGTTTGATAAATACTATCAAATTGCTAAGTGTTATAGAGATGAAGATTCTAGAAAAGATAGACAGCCAGAGTTTACTCAACTTGATTTAGAAATATCGAATGGATCCCCTGAAATCGTAAGGGGAATTACTGAATCTATTGTAAAAAATCTTTTAACTGACGTTTATGGATTAGAAGTTGAAATACCTTTTATTGAAATGACATATGATGAAGCTATGAATACATATGGTACAGATAAACCCGATCTAAGAATAAAAAGTACAATTAAAGACTTTACAAATATCTTTAAAAATACTGACATTAAATTTATTAAGTCCACAATAGAAAGTAATGGATTTGTAAAAGGATTTGTTACAGAAGATATTTTATCTAGATCACAAATAGATGAATTAGATAAAATTTTAAAAAACAATGGTAGCAACGGTCTTGGTTGGTTCAAGATCGAAAATAATGAAGTTAGTGGTCCTTTATCTAAAATTATTAACGATGATGAAAAAAATAATATATTAAAACTTGGTGAAGGAATGCTACTTTTTCAATCAGGCTCAAAAGAAATATATCCAATTCTTGATATTTTAAGAAGGTCAATATTCAAACCTGATGATACTTTAAATTTTTTATGGATTTACGACTTTCCTTATTTTGAAACAGAAGATGGTGAAATACAGCCATCACATCACCCATTTACATCACCAAAAGATGTTGATAGCTTTGTAAATGATCCTTCTTCTTCAAAGGCATTGCATTATGATTTAGTCCTTAATGGATCTGAATTAGGTTCGGGTTCACAAAGAATTAATGATCCATCTATTCAAACTAAAGTACTCGAAATGTGGGGTTTGTCAGATAGCGATATTAAAAATAGGTTTGGATGGTTTATAGAAGCTCTATCTTATGGCACTCCTCAGCATGCTGGAATAGCACTAGGCATAGACAGATTTGTTGCTGTTATGTTAAATACCGAGTCAATAAGAGATGTAATTCCATTCCCGAAAACTCAATCAGGTTTAGATCCTTTAACTGGTGCACCAAGTGTTATCTTTGAAAATGAACTTACTGAATATAATTTAAAATATATTGAGGAAATTAATGAAGAGTAACGAGATAAGAAGCGCCTTTTTAGACTATTTTAAAAATTCAGATCATAAAATCATGCCGTCTGCATCACTAATACCAATTGATGATACATTGCTATTCACAGCTGCTGGTATGGTACCGTTTAAAGATTATTTTCTTGGTAATGCAAAACCGCCAAGTAATAACTTAGTATCCTCGCAAAAATGCATAAGAACAGTTGATATTGACATAATCGGAGATACAGATAGACATTTAACTTTCTTTGAAATGTTAGGAAACTTTAGTATTGGTGAATATTTTAAAGAAGATGCAATAAAACATGCATATAAATTTATTACAGAAGATTTGAAAATAAATCCAGAAGATTTGTGGTTTACGGTATATAAAGATGATGATGAGTCTTTTAATATTTGGAAAAACATTATAGGTGTACCTGAGGAAAAAATCCAAAGAGGAGATAAAGATAATTTCTGGCAAATGAATATACCTGGACCCTGTGGTCCCTGTTCTGAAATATTTATTGATAGAGGTGAACAATATGGTGATGACGGTGGACCTATTGGAGGTGGAGAAGATAGATTTATAGAGATTTGGAATCTAGTCTTTATGGAGTCAATACAAGATGAACCATATAACGTAATAGGCGAACTACCAGCAAAAAATATTGATACGGGGATGGGTCTTGAAAGAATTGCTATGGTCCTACAGAATAAAAATTCTCCTTTCGAAATTGATACATTTTTACCGATATATAACCTTTTGAAACCAAAAATTAAAAGTGAAAATTCTAAATTTGAAAGAATTGTATTAGATCATATGAAGGCTTCTACTTTTATGCTATCTGATGGAGTTGTACCTACAAATGAAGGAAGAGGTTATATTTTACGTCGATTAATCAGGAGAGCCATTAGGGCTTTTTATGGCTTAACCACAAATATTGAAAGCTTAGAGTTTTTAATTAGTCCGATAATTGATATTTACACTGATCAATATCCTGATTTATTGAACAATAAAGATAAGATATTAAAACTTTATTTAACTGAGGAAAAATTATTCCATAAAACATTGGAAAAAGGAACAATCGAAATTCAAAAGTTAATTAAAGATAAAAAATCATTTAATGAAGATAAAGCTTTTTTCTTATTTGAAACATTTGGATTTCCATATGAGTTAACAAAGGAAATAGCACTAGAGAATGGTATTACACTAGAAGATAGTAAATATATGAAAAAATTTGAAGAACATCAAACTAAATCTAGTTCATCTAAAAAACAATCTACTGAAAGTTCTAATTTTGACGTTGATTGCAATATTTTTACAGGATATGAAGAAACAAAGACTCTTAGCGATGTATTGATGGTAAGTGTAGAAGAATCATCTACAACTATTTTTATGGAAAAAAATCCATTCTATTACGAAGCTGGTGGTCAAATATCTGATCAAGGTAAAATTATATACGAAGACAACGAATACCAAGTAGATGACGTAATCCAAACAAATTCTGGAGCAATAGGTTTAATAATAAATAAAAGTTTAAACATTTCTATAGGAGAAAAAATTCAATCAGTAGTAGACGATTCATTTAGAAGGTCTGTCTCAAAAAGTCATACATCTGCACATATTGTTCATTCTTCTCTCAGAGAAGTTCTGGGAGATCATGTCGCACAGGCGGGTTCATATGTTGCACCAGGAAGATTTAGATTCGACTTTAGTCATTCTGAAAAAGTTTCGTCAGAACAATTAACTGAGATATTTTCATTAAGTAACAAAAATGTATTTCAAGATCTAGATGTTTCTACAAAAATTATGAATATTGATGAAGCAAAAAAAGAAGGTGCTTTAGCCTTTTTTGGTGATAAATATGATGATGATGTAAGAGTAGTTAACATAGGTGAGTTTTCTAAAGAATTATGTGGGGGAACACATGTCGGCAATTCCAATGAAATTGGATTAATTGTATTGTTAAACGAATCATCAATAGGTTCTAATTTAAGAAGAGTTGAGATGTTATCTGGTTATGAAGCTTATGATTTCATGACTAATGCTTACAATTCCTATAAAAATGTAAGTAACATTCTTAAAACTAATATTGATGATGTGCCAACAAAATTAGAAACCTTTTTAAACACTTACGAAGAGTTAAAAGCAAAAATTGACAAATATAAACAAATTGAAAATAATCAGATTGTAGAAAACATATCTAACAACCTAAATGTAGTAAATAAATTTAAAACATATGTTGGCTCTATTGAAACTGATAGCGTTGATAGTTTGAGAAACATAGCTGTTACGGCTATCAGTAATGAGGTAGCTGATTATGTTTATTTAATTGCAAATATAGACAGTAAGTATGTAATTGTTTCCATGAAGAATGAAAAGAAACTTAAAGATCTTAATGTTTCTAATCTAGTAATCGAAACATCTCAAAATTTCGGAGGTGGTGCATCAAAAGATGAAACTTTATCAATTGGAGGAGGACCAAAGGATTATTCAATTGATAAAACTTTGATGTTCATTAATGAAAATTTAAATAAAATAATCAAGTGAAAAATATAATTGGTATTGATTATGGAGAACGCTTTATAGGTTTAGCAATTAAAAAAAAGTTATTGAATACTCCTTATCCATTAAAGATATTAGATAGTAAAGAAGTTGATATTTTGGTTGAAATTGAGAAAGTATTGCATGATAACGAAATTGAAGAAATAGTAATTGGATATCCAATAGGTTTAAATAATCATGAAACTAGGATGACAAAAGTTGTAGATAAGTTTATCACAAAGGACTTAAGCAAAATTTGTGAATTACCCGTTATTAAAGTTGATGAAAGAATGACATCAAAATTAATAAATGATAATAATGAAAGATCTGACGATTTATCAGCCCTTGAAATACTTAATTCTTATTTGATAAATGATTAGTTATTACTTTCGAAATAGATTGTTAATAGCTGTACTATTTACGGTAATTACTATTGTGATTACTATTTCTTTTGCATCTAACATTGCAACTTCTATTGATAAAACTGCAAATATTATAACAAGTGATAATCAAGTCGAAGAGTTCATTGCAATTGTAAATATTCCTCAGGGTTCATCAGCAGCTGAGATTTCATCAATACTATCTTCTGAAGGAATTATATCTTCATCACTTGCTTTTGAACTGTATTTAAGAAATGAGAATCTCTCAGATAAATTAAGGGCTGGAGAATATGAAATATCAAATAAGCTAGAATTTGAAGAAATATCATCAATATTGCTTAAGGGACCTCCTTTAAAAACATATACAATTACAATTCCAGAAGGTTTATGGATATCTGAAACTTTAGAATCAATTTCATCTCAAACTGGTTACGACAGTGACTTACTAGCTAACTCACTAATATCAGGAAACGTTAATAGCAAGTATGTATATCTTGGTGATTTTACTAAATTACAACACTGGGAAGGTTTGCTGTATCCAAATACATATCAGATTGCACTAGATGCTTCAGGTGAGGATATTCTCCAAATACTAGTAAATGAATTAGAAACTGTTGTTGATACTTTATTGAGTGAATATCAGTTACCCTCCTGGTTAAAAAGCACGAATGAATTGTTCACTGTTGCTAGCCTCGTCGAAGCAGAATCAAAACTTCAAGAAGACAGACCCCTAGTGTCATCAGTTATTAAAAATCGATTGTATGATGATATGCTTCTTCAGATTGATGCAATGGTTCTTTATGCACTCCAAGAAAGAAAATCACAAGTTTTACTTGTTGATTTACAAGTTGATTCAATTTACAACTCATATAAATACACAGGATTACCGCCAACACCAATTTCAGGTTTCGGTGAAAGGTCGATCATGGCAGTTCTTGAAACACCTGAGACTGATTTTATTTACTATTTATTAACTGATAAAAACGGCAAAATGTCCTTTACAAATGACTACTCAGATTTTATTAATATGAAGAACAAAGCTAAAGAAGAAGGTGTTATTCCATAATGGTATCTACAAATGATATTAGACCAGGACAGTCCATAATTGTTGACGATGTCATCTATCAGATTATGGAATACGCACATGTTAAGCCAGGTAAAGGTAAGGCATTTGTTAAAACAAAATTAAAAAATATGAAAGATGGAGGAATCATTGAAAAAACATTTCGTGCTGATGAAAATGTAGAACAAGCATTTATTGATAAAAAACAATTTCAGTACTTGTACAGCGAAGGTGAATCATATATTTTTATGAATAATGAAACATACGAACAGATATCTTTAGATCAAGACAAACTTAAAGAGATTGAATTATTACTAGTGCCTAATAATGATGTCACAATCCAAATGTATGAAAATAGTCCTATAGATGTTGTACTTCCACCAAGTGTTGAGTTAATGGTAACAAAGGCAGAACCTGCGGTTAAGGGGGATACAGTTACATCATCTACTAAAACGGTAACTTGTGAAACTGGACTAGAAGTTGTAGTGCCAATGTTTATAGCTGAAAATGACATTATAAAAATTGATACTAAAGATAAATCATACATGACAAGGGTTACATGAACGATTTTAGAATTGATTCATTTGAAAAAGTATTCGCTGCCAGTCTTGATGAAATTGAGGATATTGACAAAAATTTTCCTGAACTAAGTGATAACCAGAGATTAAGAGCTCAGCAATTACTAAAGAACACTCATGATAATAAAGAAAGGATAGAAAATTCCATTCGTACATATTCAGAAAATTGGTCTTATGAAAGAATTGGTAAAGTAGAAATCATAATATTATCACTAGGAATTTCAGAATTAATAATGGATTTAACTCCAAAAAAAGTAATAATTTCTGAATGGGTAAAGCTCTGTGATAAACATTCATCCTCTGAATCTGCGAAATTTGTAAATGGTATATTAAATACAATTTCAGAAAATATTAACTATGAATAACAAGTACATTTTAGAAGTTAAGAAAAAAAGATTAATGTTTATAGATGAATTTGAGAAAAACATAGAAAATATATACGATGAGTTAATCAAAGCACAAAATGATAACCAATTATCGTCGATAAGGGTGCATAAATATTTAACTGCTGGTGGAACATTAGGTAAAGTTAAAACAGCTAGATACCTTGATGAAATAGGTCTAGATGAAAAAACAAAAATTAAAAATTTAAAAGAAGCTGATATAAAAAAATTAGTAAAATACGTAATTGAACAATGATAGTTATATTTAGTGGTCCATCGGGAGTTGGTAAGTCAACAATCATTAACTTACTTAGATCTAAAATTGATTTTTATTTTTCAATATCTCACACAACCCGTCCTATGAGAGATGATGAAAAAGATAAAGAAGATTATTATTTTATTTCTGAGGACGCATTTAAAGAGATGGTTTCCAATGAAGAATTTATTGAATATGAAAGATACGGAAGCTTTTTTTACGGTACTTCCAAAAATGAAATTACAAAAAGTGAATTCACGATATTAGATTTAGAAGTTAATGGGGCAACTAAACTTTTATCTAATAATTCAGAGTTTGTAGGTATATTTGTTGATATTGATGACGAAATTCTGATTAATCGACTTACAGAAAGAGGTCATGATAATCAATTTATTGAGGAAAGAATGAAATTAGCTTCAGAACAAAGAAAATCAATGCCTAATTTTGATTATGTACTTAAAAATATAGATTTAAACACTACTCTTAAAGAAATATTAGATATATTATATGACCTGGAGAAAAAATGATAAAACCACCTATTGAAGAATTGTTAAAGAACTCACCTGGAAGATTTGCTTTAGTCATTACTTCAGCAAGACGTGCGAAAGACATAAACTCATATTTTAATCAACTAGGTGAAGGTATAGGTGCTTATACACCTCCACAAGTACAAAGTTTAAGTCGAAAACCACTTACCGTTGCATTTGAAGAAATTGCATCTGGAAAAGTAGAGGTTAGCGAAAAAGAATAAATCAATGATCGAAAATATACTACTTGGTATAACTGGTAGTATCGCTTCTTCTAAGTCTGAGGTACTTTTTCAGCTTCTAAATAAACAAAACAATGTTAAAATTTTTTCAACTGATGAAGGTCTCAAATATGTATCTGAAGATTTTCAAAATGAGAATACAATATATTCATCATGGGACCAACTCGAAGGATCACCACATATAGAATATGCAAGATGGGCAGATAAAGTTATTATTTACCCTGCAACAGCGAATTTTATCAGTAAGTATGCTCATGGATTAGCTGATGATCTTCTTTTATCTACATTATTGATGTTTGACAAGGAAATATATATTGCACCTGCAATGCATGAAGAAATGTTTATGGATGAAAAAATTCAAGATAATATTCTAAATTTAAGTGACAAAGTTACATTTTGTGGACCTAGATTTGGAAATCTAGACATAGGGGATCAAGGAGTAGGAAGATTAGTTGAACCAAATGAACTTTTTGATATTTTATATACAAAAAAAGATAAAGTAATTGTTACATCAGGACCAACTTCAGAATATATAGATGATGTAAGAGTTATAACAAATAAATCATCTGGAAAACAGGGGAGAGCAATAGCTATAGAACTAATGAGTCAAGGTTATGAAGTTGTATACATTCATTCAAAAGACATAGAACCTGTGGCAGGAGTAAGAAATATTATTTTTGAAACTTCTGAAGATTTATTAAAAGCAATGGTCAGTGAAACAAATAACTTAAAACACCTTTTTATGGTTGCTGCTGTTTCAGATTTTGTTGTTAAAAAAACTAAAGGAAAAATTGATCGATCAAAAGGAGATGCGTCTATTAATCTGTCACCCAATATTGATATAGTAAAAGAATATAAATTAAAGAATAGAGATGTAAATGTGATAAGTTTTTCTGCGCAAACAAACAATGATTTAAACTTCGAAAAAATTAAAAATAAAGATTCTGATTACCTTGTCATAAATAATTTAAGTGATAATTATTTTGGTTCAGATATGAATAAAGTAACAATAATTAATAAATCTGAAATGATTTATGAATCCGGAAATGAAAATAAACATCTAATTGCTCAAAAGATAATTCAGAATACAATAATTTAAAGTGTTTGCAGATGTTGAGATTTTGTCGAACAATACATATAAATTTAGTAAATTTACATATTCAATTCCTACACGCTTAACACAAAAAATTAAAATAGGTTCGATAATAAAAGTTATGTTTAGAAACAATATGAAAGATGCAGTTGTAATAAACACACATAATGAATTACCAAATATAAAACTGATTAAACCTATTGAAAAAGTAACAAGTCAACTTAACAACCCACAATTATTGTTTTTAAAACATGTTGCCTCTGCAAATTTTCTAAACATAGGTATGACGCTATTTAACCTTTATAAAGATACTGATTACAAATTAGAAAGTGAATTAGGTTTATCGGAAAACTTAATTTTTAACAATAATGACATCTACTCAAATCTTGAAAATAAAGAACGAAATATAATATTTACACCATCTCTAAAATCAGCAAAAACTCTGTATGAGAATATGATCAGAAATAACATTCAGATTGATTTTTATCAAAAAACAGGTGGTAACAAAGAAATATCGAACGTTATTCAGAGTCAGAGTAAATATACAAATACAATTCTCTTATCAAATAATTACCCAAAAATTTTTCAATCAAAAAACACAAATTGTCACTTTTTTGATACAAATGATATTGGATTTAATTTACCAAAATTAAACTCCATGAATATTATCGAGCTAGCTTCTCTCAAGCAACATTACTTTGGTGGTAGATATTATTTCTATAATGAATATCCTTCTTTGAATATTTTTGATATAGCAACTCATTATAAAAAACCTGATCTTACAAATATAGATATTTATCATGGAAATGGCATAACTGAATGCATCGAGTTATTAAAAACAAAATATGACCTTTCAACAAATATACTTACTCATGATCAACCATCCGAAGAACATTTAAATGACTTTAACATAATCAAAAATAATCAAGAAGATTACGACATAAGCGTATTAATAAACCCAAGAATTGTATATAAAAATAATTTAAATTCTGAAAGGCTCATTTATTTAATAAAAAAAATAAATGAAGTAAATACTAAAAATAAAAAATTAATAATATTATCAACTCAAAATATAGATCTACATAAAGCACTTGAATATGAATATATAACAAAGTTAACAAAAGAAGAATTAAAAGAACGAAAAAAATGGGGTCCAAACTTATATCATAAAGTTTATAAAATACTTTCTGATACTGAGCTCTCTCTTGAAAACACTAATTTAATATTAGGTCCAAGAGTTAGAGATGATGTTTTTGAATATGAAATCAACATAAATTTAAGAAACAATATAAATTACAATGAAATTATTACAAGCTTTAGAAAGCTTCAGACTTATGAACCAAGGAAAGTGACTTCAATTTAATGGAAGAAATAGTAATATTTGGACATCCATCATTAAGAACAAAGTCTTCAGAAATAACTGAATTTAATAATGAGTTAGAAAAACTATCCGAAAGAATGATAAAAATAATGTATGAAGCACCGGGAGTTGGTTTAGCTGCACCTCAAATTGGAATTAATAAAAATATATTTGTATTCGATGCAGGTGATGGTCCAAAAACAGCAATAAATCCGAATAAAATTGAAGTAGAAGGAAGTGCTGTGTTTTTAGAAGGATGTTTATCTCTTCCTGGTTATTACTGGGAAATCGAACGACCTGAATTCGCAAAAATATATTGTCAGAATCTTAAAGGTGAACCTATAACTTATGAAGGTGATGAACTAACTGGTAGGGTATTACAACATGAATTTGATCATTTAAAAGGAAAGTTATTACTTTCATCTCTAACTAGAAAAGAAAGAAAAGAGGCAATTAAAAAAATAACAGTAAACGGATTTCCAGGCGATGACATATAAATATTTTTTTGGGAGTGATAAGAGAAGCGTTCCATATTTGAACTTTCTTTCAAAAGAAATAAATGAATTAGTAGTGGTAACAACAAAGCCAAAAAAAAGTGGACGTGGAAATAAATTAAGAACAAATCCTGTAGAGAATTTTTGTCAAAATAACAATATTATATTTAAGTACTTTGATGATTCTGAAATATATTCAGATATGGATTATGGAATATGTGTAAGTTTTGGTGCAATTTTTAAAGCTGACTTTATAAATGGTAATGCACCTATTTTTAATATACACTTAAGCAGGCTTCCTGAACTTCGTGGCCCTTCACCGGTAGAATCAGCAATATTAAATGGGAATACATTATTTGGTTATACAATATTTAAAATTGTGCAGGAAATTGATGAAGGACCAATTCTTTACCAAAATGATGTGGAAGTACTCGATAATTATTCATCAAATGTTTATGAAGCGTTGCTTGAAGATTTTATAAGGAGTTTCAAATCTATAGACTTTAAATCACCATTGCTAATTCAGGAAGGCAATGTTTCTGTAACCAGCAAATTTGTAAAAACTGACTACATGATTTCAATAGAAGATACGATTTATGAAGCTAAAAATAAAATTAAAGCATTCGATATTTTAGGGCCTGCATATATTCAATATGATTCCAAAATAATTAAAATTCATAAATATACTGAAGATAATTCGGATTTTAAATATGAATTAAAAGATGGAAATTTATATTTAGATGAGATTACACCAGAAGGGAAAAATAAAATGACGGCTAATGATTACATACGTGGACGTCAATGAAGATTTCGGCAAGTATTCAGGCATCTAACATTTATAATCTTCTAAATGAGTTAAATGAATATAGTGATAGTTTTGATCAATTACATGTTGATATAACTGATGGGAACTTTACAAATAATATATCCCTTCCTGTTGCAATTATTGAATACATCAAAAATAATACAGATTTCGTGATTGACACCCATTTAATGCTAAATAATAACGAACTGTTTACACAAAAAGCTTTTGAATATGGTTCTGATATTGTCACTGTACATTGTGAAACTACAACTCCAGAAATATTTAAATCACTAGTGAACGAATTTACATATGTTGGTGTTGGAATACTTCCTACTACAGATATGAAAACTTTATCTAATTACATTGATGAAGCTTATAGTGTCTTATTATTGACAGTTAATCCTGGTTTCTCAAATCAGACTAAGGCAGTAAATTTAATTGACAGGGTACAAGAATTTAAAGATCTCTATCCTGATTACTCCAACTTGTTAATTGTTGATGGGGGGGTAAAAAAAGAAGAATTAGAATCCTTAAGAAATCTTGATGTTGATATAGCTGTTCAGGGGGGAGCTATATTTGCAAAATAGTCTTAAATACTTACAATTCTCTAAATATATGATTGAAGCTATAAAAGTTGCATTGCGTTACAACCCAACA
Organism: uncultured Candidatus Actinomarina sp.; assembly: GCA_902519845.1. Lineage (GTDB taxonomy): Bacteria > Actinomycetota > Acidimicrobiia > Actinomarinales > Actinomarinaceae > Actinomarina. The sequence continues at coordinate 56,859 of CABYLQ010000004.1, forward strand.
CCAAACCCGAGAGTGGGAGCTGTTCTTGTTGATAAAAATAATAAAATTAAAAAAGTTGCGGCACATCAAAATAAGGGATACGATCATGCAGAATACAGTCTATTTAAGAATTCAGAAGTATCACCTGATGATACGTTATACGTAACTCTAGAACCTTGCTTTCATGATGATACGTCACCTTCATGCGCATCAACTGTTATACAAACTGGTATCAAATCGGTAGTGGTAGGAGACATTGATAAAGATAAGAGAACACACGGAAAAGGTATAGATCTATTAAGACAAAACGATATAGAAGTAATAGTTGAAGAAGGTGTTAATGAATTTCTAAACCCTGGATATAAATACTCTGATACAAAACCTTTTTTAATTGGTAAAGTAGCAATCTCAAATGACAATATTATTTATAAAGAAAACAATAAATATATTAGTAATCAACAGTCTCGTGAAATATCACACTATATTAGGTCAACCGTAGATTGTATAATCATTGGAAAGAATACATTAATAAAAGATGCACCTCAACTTAATGTACGCCTTGATGATAAATTTTCAAGTCCGACGCCAATCGTAATTTGGGGAAATAACACAAGAGATTTAATAACCTATAAGAAAAATAATAGTAATTTTTTATTCTATGTTGAAAATGATGAAGGATCATTTAATGACTACGTATTAAGAAATAACTTCAAGACAGGCCTTATTGAAGGGGGTAATAAGATTCTTTCATACTTTTTTGAACAACAACAAATAGATAAGTTTTATATGTTTAAATCTGATTCTAATTTAGTTAATGGTTTGAAATTAGATACAAGCATTCAAAATAGTTTAAAAAAAGATTATATTCTCAATGATCAATATCAGATTAAAGATAATTCATTATCTACTTATACTATTAAGTGATGTTTACTGGAATTATTAATTCTATTGGGAATATTGAGAATTTAAATGATGATTTAATTCAAATCAGTACTGATAATAACTCATACCAAAATCTTGATTCTGGAACAAGTATTGGGATTGATGGAACGTGTCTAACTTTACGTGACTACGAGAATGATATATTAAACTTTCAAGTATCTGGTGAAACATTCAATAGAACAATTGCTAAAGGATATAAAACTGGTTCAAAAATTAATCTAGAATTACCAGCAACCATGTCAACATTCTTAAGTGGTCATATTGTTCAAGGACATGTTGACACAACTTCAGAAGTAATAAACATTGAAGAAAATGAAAATAATCTATGGACTTACTATTTCAAAATTACTGATTCTAAGTATATTGTTGATAAGGGTTCAATTACGATAAACGGTATCTCGTTAACAGTTGTTGATCCAAATGAAGAATCATTTAGTGTTGCAGTTATAAGTGAAACTTATCAAAGAACAAATTTACAATACCTAAAAAATGGCTCATTAGTTAACATTGAATATGACATACTTGCTAAATATATGGAGAAAATGATTAATGATAAGTGACATAGAAGTTATTATCGAAAAATTTAAAAAAGGTGAAATGGTAATCCTCGTTGATGATGAGGATAGAGAAAACGAAGGTGACTTGATTGTATCTTCTCAATATCTGACACCTGAACATATAAATTTCATGATTACTTATGCAAAAGGACTTGTATGCGCGCCTATTGCTAAAGATGTGGCTAAAAAATTAAAGTTATCATTAATGCAGGGTATTGATAACGAAGAAGATACACAATTTACAACATCTGTGGATCTTATGGGCGATGGTGTCTCAACAGGTATCTCAGCTGATGATAGATTTAAAACTATTAAAGGATTGAGTGATCCAAGTGCAACTAGAGATGATTTTAAAGTTCCGGGGCACGTTTTTCCCTTGCAAGCTATGGACGGTGGAGTTTTAAGACGTGCTGGACACACAGAAGCAGCAGTAGATTTATGTTTAGTTGCAGACCATTATCCTGTAGCCGTTATTTGTGAAATTATTAACGATGATGGATCAATGGCAAGAATAGATGACCTTATCGAATTTTCATCAAAGCACGACGTTGCTATTGGAACTATAAAAGATTTAATAGAGTATCGCTTGAAATTGTCCAACCCAGTAAGTTTGGTGTCTAGTGCAAAAGTACCTACAGATTATGGCGAATTTACTGCACATGTATACAAAGATAATAATGACAATACAGAGCATATTGCTCTTACATATAAAGATTATCTACAAGGTGAATCATCTATGGTAAGAGTTCACTCTGAGTGTCTTACAGGTGATGTTTTTAGCTCTAATAAGTGTGACTGTGGATATCAACTAAATAATGCAATGGAAACAATAGTTAAAAATGGTTCTGGAGTTATTTTGTATATGAGAGGTCATGAAGGAAGAGGTATAGGTCTTGGTAACAAAATAAAGGCTTATTCACTTCAAGATGAAGGTGCTGATACAGTTGAGGCAAATTTGAAATTAGGTTTTGAAATGGACCAAAGAGACTACGGAACAGGAGCGCTTATCCTTAGAGACTTAGGAATCACGAATATGAACCTATTAACGAACAATCCCAGCAAAAGAGCAGGCCTTGAAGGATTTGGTTTAAATATTGTAAAGAGAACACCATTGAAGGGTAAAATAACGAATGAAAATTCTTCTTACCTTGACACTAAAGAAAATAAAATGGGTCATAACTTTAATGAAGAGTAAAATTGCAATAGTTCATTCTGATTATTATCAGGATATAAGTACATCACTTGTCAATGGTTTTAAAAAGTCTATTGATGATAGCTTTCACTGTGATACGTATAATGTAGAAGGTAGTTGGGAGTTAATCCATAAAATAAACTCTCTAATTGGCGAATATGATAAATTTGTCGCAATAGGAGTAATTGTGAAAGGTGAAACAGATCATTATGAGTATTTATCCTCAAGTATTGCTAACGCACTTTTATCAATGACTATTACTAAAGATGTCTATATATCAAATTGTGTTCTTAACGTTCAAACTCTAGAACAAGCAAAAAATAGAGCTTCGGATGATAAAAATAAAGGATCCGAATCTGCATACGCCATAAATAATCTTTTTCTTACATAATAAAAATTAAGTTATATAATTAAATCAAGCGAACAATGTTCCACCTACTGTGAAAAATAGTTAGGTTTGTAAAACAGCTTCGTGCTGTTTTTTTTATTGAAAGGAAAACAAATAGCAGAATTAAATGTAAACGAAGAGATCAGATCTAAAAAGTTGCTCGTCATTGCACCTGATGGAGTACAAGTTGGAGAATTGGAGTTGAAGAAAGCTTTGATTCTTGCTGAAGAGCTTGATCTTGACTTAGTAGAGGTCTCTCCGGAAAGTAAACCTCCTGTTGCAAGGCTTATGGATTATGGAAAATATAAATTTGAACTAAAGCAAAAAGCAAGGGAATCAAGAAAAAAACAAGTAAAAATTAACGTAAAGGAAATACAGCTAAAACCAAAGATTGATACGAATGATTACAGAATTAAGTTAAATCAATCAAAAAAGTTTTTAGAAGATGGAGATAAAGTGAAGTTCACAATGAGATTTAGAGGTAGAGAAGCAGAGTATCCTGAATTAGGACAAAAAATTCTTGATAATTTGAGAGATGAGCTTGAAGATCTATCCATGGTTGAATCTACGTCAAGACCAGATGGTCGTTCACTTACAATGGTATTAGCACCAAATGGAGGTAAGAAATGAAACACAAAACTCATAAAGGTATGAAAAAAAGAATTAGAGTCAGTGGAACTGGAAAATTTATGAGAAGACGTGCCCATAGATCGCACTATAAACTAGCCAAAGGAAGCAACTCCTGGTCTAGGCTAAAACGTGATGTAGAATCCTCAAAGGGTGATTCAAAGAAAATCAGAAAGTTGTTGAGTTAAATGGTAAGAGTTAGAAGATCTGTTAGTAGCAGGAAATCAAGAAAAAAAGTTCTTAAGCAAGCTAAAGGTTATACAGGAGCACGAAGTAAAAGATTACGAACTGCAAAAGAGCAGGTTATGCATGCTGGCAATGATGCTTTCGCACATAGAAAAGACAAGAAAGCAACATACAGAAAAATATGGATCTCAAGAATAAATGCCGCTTCAAGAGAACATGGACTTCCATATTCAAAATTTATTAACGGTCTAACTAATGCTGAAGTTAAAGTTGATCGTAAAATACTCGCAGATTTAGCAATAAATGATCCTGATGGATTTAAAAAGCTTGTTGATTTAGCCAAAAAAAATATAAATGCCTGAGGTTAATACAGAAAAGATATTTGCATCTTTTTTATTAAGTGTTGAACAAGTTACTTCAATTGATGAATTCAATGACTTAGAAAAAGAATACTTAGGTAAAAATTCGCTAATTTCAGAAGAAAGAAAGAAATTATCATCTATGAGTGAAATCTCTAGAAAAAAATATGGAAAAGTCCTTCAAGAGCTATCAACTCAAATTTCTGAAAGATTAAATCAAGAGAGATTAAGTTTTCAATCTAAATTTTTTAAAGAAAAGGAATTAAAGGATAATAAAGATATAACAATCAATTGGTACAAAGATTTAGGAAGCAGAGAGCACGTACTAACAAGCGTCATGAATGAAGTTGTGGATATATTCTCTGCAATTGGGTATACAGTGGCAACAGGCCCAGAAGCAGAAACTTCTTGGCATAATTTTGATGCTTTAAATACACCTGATTGGCACCCAGCTCGCTATGAATCAGACACACTTTATTTAGATGAAAATTTAGAGCAACTTCTCAGAACTCAAACAAGTACAGTACAAGTAAGGCACATGCAAAATAATAAACCACCGGTTTATATAGTTGCTCCTGGTCGCGTTTATAGATCCGATCAATTAGATGCAACTCACTCACCAGTTTTTCATCAAATCGAAGGTTTGGCCGTAGATGAAAATCTAACATTTTCAGATTTAAAAGGGACATTAGAGTATTTTGTTCAAGAATTTTTTGGTAAAGAAATTAAAACTAAATTTATTCCACATTTTTTTCCATTTACTGAACCGTCAGCTGAAGTATTAGTAAGTTGGAAAGATGGCGAATGGCTAGAGATATTGGGTTGCGGTATGGTCGATCCTAATGTGTTTCAACATGTAGGATACGATAAAAATTCCCAAGGTTTTGCGTTTGGAGTTGGTGTAGAGAGATTAGCTATGATTCGTTATAAAATTGACCACATCAAAAATTTCTATGAAAATGATCTGAGATTTTTAAGGCAGTTCTAATGAAAGTTTTAAAATCTTGGCTTAATGATTGGATAGATATATCTGAAATATCAAATGAAGACATTTCTGAAGGACTAGAAAGTTTAGGATTTGAAATTGAAGAACAATCTGATCTAAAACCGAATTATTCAAATATAGTCGTAGGAAAAGTTCTTGAAATATACCCACATCCTAATGCTGACAAAGTGAGAGTAACAAAAACTGATGTTGGTAGTAAAACTTATGAGATCGTGTGTGGGGCATGGAACTTTGATGTTGGTGCTGTAGTATCAGTAGCCCTTCCTAATTCTGAAATTAAAGATGGTTTTAAAATTGATAAAAGAGACATTCGCGGAGTTGAATCTAACGGTATGATTTGTTCAGCCTCTGAGCTTGATCTATGGGATGATCATGAAGGCATACTGATATTAGACGATAACATTCTGCCAGGAACTGATTTCTCATCTATATATACAAGTTCAGATTATTTGTGGAATATAGGTATAACACCAAACAGAGGTGATTGTATGTCATATTTGGGAATTGCAAGAGAACTGTCCAATTACTTTGATAAAAAAATAAACATTAAAAAATCGAAACTTAATCCATCGATAACAAATATTTTAAACACTAACAGTGGAAAAATTAAGGAATGTGATTCATATGGTTCAGTTGAAATAGAAAATTTTACAGTAACAGATTCATCATTTTTAATTAGATACCGATTATCAAATGTCGGAACAAGAATAATTAATAATGTTGTAGATATTACAAATTACATTTTGTACGACGTAGGACAACCTCTACATGCATTTGATAGGGATAAACTTTTTAATACGGTATCTGTTAGAAAAGCTAAAAACAATGAAACAGTTACGACTCTTGATTCACAAAAAAGAAAACTTACAAATGATGATCTAGTTATAACTGATGGAGATAAACCGATTGCTTTAGCTGGAGTAATGGGGGGACTTGAAACTGAAGTTACTGACAGTACAGTTAATTTACTAATTGAAAGCGCTTACTTTGATAAAGTTTCAATAATGAAAACTTCAAGAAAATTAGGACTTATTTCAGACGCCTCAATTAGATTTGAAAGAGGAATAGATTTTAACATTCAAAAATACGGGTTAGAACAATTTCTCATGACATTAAAAGATAGTCAAGACATCAAATATTCCGAATTAAGTATTGATACTAAAAATAACATTAAAAATGAAAAAGTTAATCTCAAAAAAGATGAAATTAAAAAATTACTTGGAATTGAACTTAAAGATTCATTTATTAAAAAAACTCTTAAAAATTTAATGATCGATGGAGAAATAAAAAACGACAACATCGAGTTTACCGCACCATCATGGAGATATGATTTAGACAGGCCAGTGGATCTAATTGAAGAATTTGCAAAACATCATGGATTTAATAATTTTTCTTCAAATCTTCCACAAGGACTATATAAAAATGAAAAGGGTAATTTTTGGAAAGTAAAAGAATATCTTTCAAAAATACTTATTTCAAATAACTTTCAAGAAATACAAACTCTAAGTTTCGTTAATAAAGAAATGAATACTGTATTTAATCCAGAAAAAAAATATGTAACGGTCTTTAATGCAATTGATAAATCAAACAATTATTTACGATCTAATTTAATGTCAAGTCTTTTAGATACTTATATATTCAATCTTAAGCAAAACAACATTTTAAACAGCTATTTCGAAATTAATACAGTTTTTAACTCTTCTGTGGATAACACATTTAATGATGTTCCGAATCAAAACGTTGTACTTGGGTTTATAACATCAGCTAATCTAACAACTCAAGATATTAGAAAAAGTAATCAAAATATTGACATATACTACGTAAAAAGTTTGATAAATCAATTAATAAACGATACACAATTGGAGCCAATAATAAAACCAGGATTTCATCAAAATTATTCCTTTTCTATATTTAAAAATAATGAAATTGTTGGGCATTTTGGTCAATTGTCTACAGAGTTACAAAATAATTTTGAGATCGAGAATGAAGTTTTTCTGGGAGAAATATATGTAAATAAACTCAATTTAAATGAATTAAAACTAATCAACTACAAACGTCTTTCCCAATATCCCTTTATTAAATTCGATTTATCATTCTCAGTTCCGGTTGAATTTTCTGCTCATTTAATCGTCGACGAAATCAATAAATTACTTAGTAAAAATGAAAATGAAATAGAAATATTTGATGATTTCCAACATGAGAATTCAAGAAATTTAGGAATTAGAATAGTTACTAGAAGCTATGAAAAAACTTATGATGATAACGAAACAAGGCAAATATTGATGAAAATCTCTAACTCATTAGAGGCAAAATTCAAAATCACTCTCAACAGTGGTAATAATGATTGATAATCTTGGTCTAAACAACAGGGTTTTTCAAATACTCTCACAAAACTCACAAAAAGCTGCAGTTGATATCTTAGGTATGAGAATATCAACAAAATATAAAAATAAATTTACTGAAATAATGATTACAGAAACAGAAGCATTTGGTACAGCGAACGGAGATGAGATGTCTCTAGCAAATCAATTAAATAGAAAAATACCAGTATCTTTACCCCTAGGGCCACCCCACATAATGGTTCTAAAAACATACGGGTCTAATAACAGTCTCTATTTTTTGACATCTAAACCTGGTTCTTGTCAGGGTGTATTGATTAGATCAGGAAAGATTATTCTTGGTAAAAATTATGCCGAGACAAGAAGAAAACAAAAAATGAAATATGATAATTTATATGGACCTGGAAATATAACAAAGGCTCTTGGTATAGATGTTAAGCAAGATGGTGAAAATCTTTTAGATGGAACAATATCTTTATCACCACGTATACATCCTGTCGAGAGAGCAATAGCAAAGCAAAGAAAAAATTCTAAACCACGTGATAAACACTTATGGAGATTTACACTGGTCATATAATGAAATATTTAGAAGATAGAGCAACAAATATCAATCCTCAGAATGACTTTAAGGATCTTCTTCAATCAAAAAAGAAATTAAGAGTAAAGCTGGGTGTTGACCCAACAGCTCCCGATGTAACCCTAGGTTGGTATGCAATTTTGAGGATGTTGAAAAAATTTCAGGATAACGGACACACTGCAGTCTTAATACTTGGAGAGTTTACTGCACAAGTTGGTGATCCTTCTGGTAAATCTGAAACAAGAAAAGTTATTGGTGAAACAGAAATTAACGATAACTCAAAAGGGGTGCTTCCTATTATTAAAAATATTCTTAACGATGATAATTTAGAAATTGTATCCAACAAAGATTGGTTGTCAAAATTATCAATTCAAGACATGATGGAATTAGCATCAAAAACTACATTAGCTCAAATGATGGAGCGAGATGATTTCTCAAATAGATTTAAAGACAACAACCCAATATCTCTCTTAGAATTTTTCTATCCGCTATATCAAGGTTATGATTCAGTAGCTGTTGAAGCTGATATTGAAATTGGTGGTAATGATCAGCTTTGGAATCTTATGTTGGGAAGAGAAATACAAAAATCTTACGAGATGAATCCACAAATTGCAATGACATTTCCATTATTAGTTGGGACAGATGGAAACAAAAAAATGTCTCAGTCTTTAGATAATTACATTTCAATTACTGATACACCAAATAATATATTTGGAAAAATTATGAGTATACCTGACAAAATCATGTGGGAGTACTTCATAATGCTTACTGATTTGGATATTTCTGAAATTGAATCTTTTAAATTAGATGTAACAAACAATTCTAAAAATCCGTTTGATTTTAAAAAAATTCTTGGAAAATTAGTAATTTCCGAACTTTTTGATAGTAAAGCTGCTGATGATGCTGAAAAAAGTTTTGAAAACTTAACAATTAATAAAAATATTCCAGATGATATGCCAGAAATTTCTGTTGAAAACAATATAGAAGTACACTTACCCAATTTTTTAACAGAAAATAAATTATCTAAATCTAATTCTGATGCCAGAAGGTTAATTGAAGCAGGTAGTGTCAAGATTGGTGATAAAAAAATTGATTCAATTGATGTAAACTCTGAAATTTTAATTAATAATGTGTTGCAAGTTGGAAAAAGAAAATTTCTTAGAATAAACAAGAAATAATACACTTTAAACCAATTACTGTTATTCTTATAAGTACGAGATTTTGGCTTTTTGACAACTGAGTAATGTATGAACGCCGGTAGTGCAGAAATTAATTTTTCTAGCACTCTTTTTTTGTCAACTTTTTACTAAGTTGATTCAACTTTTTTAAGTTGAAATGGGTAAAACCCATGTTGATTCTTTGGTCAGATTTAAATTATTCAAAGATTTTGTTGGAGAGTTTGATCCTGGCTCAGGACGAACGCTGGCGGTGCGCCTTATGCATGCAAGTCGAGCGAAGCTTTTCAGTAGTTTACTACAGAAAATGACTGAGCGGCGAACGGGTGAGTAACGCGTGAGCAACCTACCTTAGTTACTGGGATAGCCCGAGGAAACTCGGATTAATACCGGATATTCTTATTTAATCACATGATTTTTTAAGGAAAGGTCAGCCGAACTAAGATGGGCTCGCGTTCTATCAGCTAGTTGGTAGGGTAACGGCCTACCAAGGCTACGACGGATAGCTGGTCTGAGAGGACGATCAGCCACACTGGGACTGAGACACGGCCCAGACTCCTACGGGAGGCTGCAGCAGGGAATATTGTGCAATGAACGAAAGTTTGACACAGCGACACCGCGTGTGGGATGACGGATCTAGGTTTGTAAACCACTTTCAGGAGGGAAGAAAATGACGGTACCTCCACAAGAAGCCCCGGCCAACTACGTGCCAGCAGCCGCGGTAATACGTAGGGGGCGAGCGTTGTCCGGATTTATTGGGCGTAAAGAGCTCGTAGGCGGTTCAACAAGTCGGTCGTGAAAGTTCAGGGCTCAACCCTGAAATGTCGATCGATACTGTTGTGACTAGGATACGGCAGAGGTGAGTGGAATTCCGAGTGTAGCGGTGAAATGCGTAGATATTCGGAGGAACACCAATTGCGAAGGCAGCTCACTGGGCCGCTATCGACGCTGAGGAGCGAAAGCTAGGGGAGCAAACAGGATTAGATACCCTGGTAGTCCTAGCTGTAAACGATGGATACTAGATGTAGGAATTGGTTTAACGATTTCTGTATCGTAGCTAACGCGTTAAGTATCCCGCCTGGGGAGTACGGTCGCAAGACTAAAACTCAAAGGAATTGACGGGACCCCGCACAAGCGGCGGAGCATGCGGCTTAATTCGATGATACCCGTAGAACCTTACCTGGACTTGACATATAGGGAAAAGTTATAGAAATATAATGTGCATTAGCGCCCTATACAGGTGGTGCATGGCTGTCGTCAGCTCGTGTCGTGAGATGTTGGGTTAAGTCCCGCAACGAGCGCAACCCCTGTCCTATGTTGCCAGCAAGTAATGTTGGGGACTCATAGGAGACTGCCGGTGATAAACCGGAGGAAGGTGGGGACGACGTCAAGTCATCATGCCCCTTATGTCCAGGGCTGCACGCATGCTACAATGGCAAGTACAACGAGTCGCAATACCGCGAGGTGGAGCAAATCTCTTAAAGCTTGTCTCAGTTCGGATAGGAGTCTGCAACTCGACTCCTTGAAGTTGGAGTCGCTAGTAATCGCAAATCAGCAAAGTTGCGGTGAATACGTTCTCGGGGTTTGTACACACCGCCCGTCAAGTCACGGAAGTCGGCAATACCCGAAGCCAGTGGTCCAACCCTTTTAGGGAGGAAGCTGTCGAAGGTAGGGTCGGTAACTGGGACTAAGTCGTAACAAGGTAGCCGTACGGGAACGTGCGGCTGGATCACCTCCTTTCTAAGGAGCATAGAACTTTAAGTTCATTGAACTTTTCGTTCTAAGGTTAAACACCGGTTGTCTACAAGACTGATACATTACTCAGCTGTGAAAAAGTCATTTGGCTTTTTGAAAATTGTATAGCAAGCGCAATTGCAAAGTATTCATATAGTTCAAGCTACTAAGGGCTATTGGTGGATGCCTTGGCGCTGGAAGCCGATGAAGGACGTGGAAGGCTGCGATAAGCCACGGGAAGCTGTCAAACAAGCTTTGATCCGTGGATTTCCGAATGGGGAAACCCAATTTATTTATAAATTACTCCTGTTTGAATATATAGAACAGGTAGAGGGAACTAGGGGAAGTGAAACATCTCAGTACCTAGAGGAAAGGAAAGCAAAAGCGACTCCCTGAGTAGCGGCGAGCGAAACGGGAAGAGCCTAAACCAATTTAATGTCAAGACTGATGTCGTTGTTAAGTTGGAGTTGTGGGACCTCTTAGAAAGAGCATCAGATCTTTCAATAAGTCAAAAATAACTGAATTAGAAAAATTAACTGGAAAGTTAAACCATAGAGTGTAAAAGTCACGTATTTGAAAATTCTTTTACTTATTAGAGTAATCCCAAGTAGCAAGGAGGATATTCCTTGTGAATCTGCGAGGACCACCTCGTAAGGCTAAGTACTAACCAGCGACCGATAGTGAACAAGTACCGTGAGGGAAAGGTGAAAAGTACCCCGGCGAGGGGAGTGAAATAGTACCTGAAACCAATAGCTTACAAGCAGTAGGAGGAAAATTTATTTTCTGACTGCCTGCCTTTTGAAGAATGAGCCAACGAGTTATCCGTATGTAGCAAGGTTAAGGAGTAATTCCGTATCCGCAGCGAAAGCGAGTTTTAATAGAGCGTCTAGTTGCATGCGATAGACCCGAAGCCAAGTGATCTATCCATGGGCAGGGTGAAGCGAAGGTAAGACTTCGTGAAGGCCCGAACCCACTGATGTTGCAAAATCAGGGGATGACCTGTGGATAGGGGTGAAAGGCCAATCAAACTTGGTGATAGCTGGTTCTCTCCGAAATGTCTTTAGGGACAGCGTTATATGTTGCGCTTTGGAGGTAGAGCACTGATTGGGCTAGGGGGCCAACAAGCTTACTGAACTCAGTCAAACTCCGAATGCCAAAGTGTTTAAATATAGCAGTGAGCCTATGGGGGATAAGCTCCATAGACGAGAGGGAAACAACCCAGATCATCAGCTAAGGCCCCTAAATGTATGTTAAGTGTGAAACGATGTGAGAGTGTTCAGACAGCCAGGAGGTTGGCTTAGAAGCAGCCATTCCTTTAAAGAGTGCGTAACAGCTCACTGGTCGAATGTTCTCGCGCGGAAGATGTAACGGGGCTAAACATACTGCCGAAGCTATGGGATCTTATTAATTCAGATTTCGATCCAGAAGATAAGATCGGTAGGAGAGCGTTGTATGGACGTCGAAGCGACAACGTGAGTTAGTCGTGGAGACCATACAAGTGAGAATGTTGGCATGAGTAGCGAAGGAAGAGTGAGAATCTCTTCCGCCGAATGTCCAAGGGTTCCTGGGGAAGGTTCGTCCGCCCAGGGTTAGTCGGGACCTAAGGCGAGGTCGAGAGACGTAGTCGATGGATAACAGATTGATATTTCTGTACCACTAATTAAGCGCCCAAACCGAATATATGTTGCTAAGGAAAGCCCTTCGGGGCCTACCGACCCACATATTACTAGGTTAGCAATGGAGCGACGGAGAAGGATAGATGATCCCAGGCGATGGTTGTCCTGGGGTAAATGTGTAGGAAGACTGATAGGTAAATCCGTTAGTCATGAATTCTGAGACATGATGCCGAGCCGCTTTTAGGCGAAGTCATTAATTCCATACTTCCAAGAAAAACTTCTAGTTAGTTTTTTTAGTGCCCGTACCCCAAACCGACACAGGTGGACAAGTAGAGAATACTAAGGCGAGCGAGATAACTCTGGTTAAGGAACTCGGCAAAATAGTTCCGTAACTTCGGGAGAAGGAACGCCCAAGTAAAGTGATTAATTAACTTTTTGAGCTTGAACGGGCCGCAGTGACTAGACTCAAGCGACTGTTTATCAAAAACACAGGAGGGTGCAAAGTTCTAATACAACGTATACCCTCTGACACCTGCCCGGTGCTGGAAGGTTAAGTGGAGAGGTTAGCTTCGGCAAAGCTTTGAAATTAAGCCCCAGTAAACGGCGGCCGTAACTATAACGGTCCTAAGGTAGCGAAATTCCTTGTCGGGTAAGTTCCGACCTGCACGAATGGTGTAACGATTTGAGTACTGTCTCAACCAGAGACTCGGCGAAATTGCAATGTGAGTAAAGATGCTCACTATGCGCGACAGGACGGAAAGACCCCGGAACCTTTACTGCAACTTGATATTGAAGTTTGGTGTGCAGTATGCAGGATAAGTGGGAGACTTTGAAACAGCGGCGCTAGTCGTTGTGGAGTCATCCTTGAGATACCACTTTCTTCATATTGAGCTTCTAACCTAGATCCGTTATCCGGATCAGGGACATTGTCTGGTGGGCAGTTTCACTGGGGCGGTGGCCTCCTAAAAAGTAACGGAGGCGCTCTAAGGTCACCTCAGCGTGGACGGCAATCACGCATTGAGTGTAAGTGCAAAAGGTGGCTTGACTGTGACACAAACAAGTGGAGCAGGTACGAAAGTAGGAACTAGTGATCCCATGGTTGCATGTGGGTGCGCCATGGCTCATCGGCTAAAAGGTACTCCGGGGATAACAGGCTTATACCCCCCAAGAGTCCATATCGACGGGGGTGTTTGGCACCTCGATGTCGGCTCTTCTCATCCTGGGGCTGGAGCAGGTCCCAAGGGTTAGGCTGTTCGCCTATTAAAGAGGAACGCGAGCTGGGTTCAGAACGTCGTGAGACAGTTCGGTCCCTATCCGTCGCGCACGCAAGAGTTTTGAAGAAAGTTGTCCCTAGTACGAGAGGACCGGGATGAACGAACCGCTGGTGTGCCAGTTGTCCTGCCAAGGGCACGGCTGGTTAGCTACGTTCGGAAAGGATAAGCGCTGAAAGCATCTAAGTGCGAAGCCCCTTCTAAGATAAGAACTCTCACCGGATTAACCGGTTAAGACTCCTTATAGAACATGAGGTTGATAGGTCAGAAGTGTAAGTACAGTAATGTATTCAGCTGACTGATACTAATAAGTCGAGGGCTTGAGCTGAATACGGCGTAAGCGCGCTTGCTATAGAATTTTTAAGAAGTTGAGTATTACGGTGGTGATAGCAGTGGGGATACACCCGTTCCCATTCCGAACACGGAAGTTAAGTCCACTAGCGTCGATGGTACTTGAGGGGCAACCCTCTGGGAGAGTAGAACACTGCCGATATTTATTGAAGAGCCCCTGGGAAACTAGGGGTTTTTCTCTTATAATTACTTATTATGAATCACAAAAAAGCAACAAGATTTATAATTGTTCTTGGCATAGTTTGTGTAATTTCTTTGTCATTAATGACGACTCTATTTTCAGATTTAGCATACGATCTTTTTGATATCTATCCAGGTGCACAAGTTGGTGAAATGAATATTGTATTTTACTCAAATGTTATTTACATTTTTCTTGGAATATTGGGTTTTTCTTATATAGCTACGGACGAAATTATATACATAGATTTTATAATTTTATTTGGATATGCATTGATGGGTGCAAGATTATTATCTTTCGCTTTGCATGGTATGGCAATTACTCCTTATGTATTACTGATTCCTCTTGAATTTATTCTTCCATTATCACTTCTTTATTTAAGGAAAAAAATTCTGTGAGCAACATTAATTACAGTAAATTACTTAATTTATTTTTGTCATTTTTACTTATAAATAGCTCTTTATTGATTATTTATTCAGTTTTTTTTCCTAATTCAACTTTTCTATTTTTTGGACAATCATATATTGAAGTTTTAGCGCTCACTGATACTGGTGGTAATGGGCATATAAATTTATTAACGTATCCGTTAAGTTTATATTTAATGTGTACATTAGGCTGTATTCAATATTTACGAACTCAAAGATTTTTTTACCTTAATTTTTTAACAATTCTTTGGACTACTGTACTTGTTTCAAGAATTATTTCCTTATTAATAAAAGGAGATGTAACAATTGACTTATATTTCTTTTTCGGGATACTTACAGAATTCTTAATTGCACCATCACTTATTTTGTTTCGAAACAAGCTAATTAAAGATAGTTAATTAGTTATTGGTTAAGTAATTTCTGATACCATTAATCTGCATTATGAAATTGCCATTTCCAATATAATTTTCTATTGTTTCACTTTCAATGTCTAATGATTCATAATTTTTAGTTAACCACTGTACTAATTCATTACTTGCTTCATCATCACTCATATGTTCAATATTGTTTATAAACATTATCCAATTTTCAATGCTTTCCTTTGCCTCGGTTATAAGTTGATAGGGTTTTTTGTGTATACCAAAATGTGCAATTGCTAGCTGATTAATTTCTAAATTTTTAAGACTGTCTAAAGTTTGGAATAGTGTTTCCTTATTAAAGTCAGGTGGAGGAAGATTCGGTTGAACAAAATCGCCATGCGGGTAAATTAATCCAAGTGTATCACCCATAAATAATGTCCCTGAGTATTCATCATAAAAAGTGTAATGATGCTTGGCATGTCCAGGACTATATAAAGCTTTAAGATTTCTATTAATGTCAAGCTTTATATCGGCTCCGTCATTAAGTGACTTAATATTTTCTATAGGGATAGGTTTTATTTCACCCCAGTTTTTTTTAAGCCATTCTTCAGTGTATACATCACTTACTGCCCTCCATAACCTTTCTGGGTTTGGTAAGTGTTTAATACCTAACTCATGCACATAAACAAAATTATCTTTATATTTTTCATTTAAATGTCCAATACCACCTACATGATCAAGATGTAAATGTGTAATAGCTGTTCTTTTAATATTGTTTATTCCAAGAGATTCTAATGCTGAAATCAAATATGGAAATGAATTCGAAGGTCCAACTTCAATTAGAATTGGATCTGATGAATCTATGTAATAACATGACATTCTTTCTGTCTTGCCTTCCATATGAACATCTATTTGATATATATCATTATCAAATTTAGTTACATCAGTGTTCATATATACATTTTTGCATACAAAAGTTATAAACTACAATGTTTACAATGAATGTTTCATTAGCAAGTACTGCAGAATATAGTTCAAAAGCAGCTGAATCTGTAAGTGATTTAAAACCTAACGCAGCGGATATTTTGATTACGAGTGTTATTACTTCAATGGTAACTGACCTTGGAGTAGTTTCTCCGACAGCGTCAGGATTACTAACTTTTTACGATGGTCAAAAGAATACAACTCATACGGTGGATGGTTATTTCGTAGCCCCCAAATCATTTAATGGAAACGATCATGAAGAACATAGAATTTCAATGACGTATGGAGGTCAAGTAGAGACATGTAAGGGTGGAAATACATTTGCTGTTCCAGGAATCTATAAAATATTAGATATAGTTTATGAAAGATATGCTTCACTTCCTCTTGATAAACTATTAGAGTATCCAATAAAAATTTCTAAAGAAGGTTTTAAATTAACCCAACCAACAAAAGATTATTTCATTCACTCACTTAAACCCATGTTTATGTGGCATGAATATTCGAAATCAACTTTGAACAACGTTAATGAAGATCTGGAAAACGGTATCGTAAAACTAGATAAATTATCAGACACACTTAACCATATGTCTATTGAAGGATTCAATGATTTTTATATTGGTGATATATCAAAATCAATTATTCAAACACTGGAAATAGAAGGTGGGCATGCAACTGCTGATGACTTTGTTAATTATCAGTTAATTGAGGAAAGTAAGTTTAATTATCAATATAAAGATTTATATTTAACTGGTCATGCAGGTCCATCTATAGGAGGTTTAATGGTCCTTAAATACCTAAATGGACTGACAAGTGAGTCTGATGATTTAGAACAAGCTCTTAAAAATGTGTATTTAGAGAGACAAAACAAATATGAATTTTTTGGAGAAAGACGAAATGTAATAAATAACGAAATTTCAAAAATATCTCAATCATCATCAACAATTCAAGTAAATACATCAGATGAAAACAATTTTCATTTTTCAATTACTTTTTCTAGTGGATATGGCTCTGGAGTATTGTGTAAAAATACAGGTATGTACTTTAATAACTCCTTGGGTGAGGTTGAACTCAATCCGCAGGGATTTCTTGGTGATACAAAGGGAGATAGGTTAATTTCAAACATGAGCCCATTAATTATTGAAACAAATGATGGGATTTGCACTATTGGTTCACCTGGAGCAGACAGGATCAGTTCTGCAATAGCTCAAGTTTTAAAAA
Organism: uncultured Candidatus Actinomarina sp.; assembly: GCA_902519845.1. GTDB lineage: Bacteria > Actinomycetota > Acidimicrobiia > Actinomarinales > Actinomarinaceae > Actinomarina. Next base: position 74,322 of record CABYLQ010000004.1, read on the forward strand.
ACTTTACTGATGGTGATAGTTGGCAGGAAGCCATAAATAAACCAAGATTTCATGTAAATTCTGATGGAGGAGTACGAGCAGAGCCAGGCTATAAAAATATAAATAAGGATACAACAGTAACAGAACCATTTGATATGTATTTTGGGGGTGTTTGTGTAACTGGAAATACCAATGGAATTTTTAGCTTTGGAGATAAGAGACGAGGAAATACTTCTTGGAAAAATTAAATAACCTGCCTCATAAAAACTTGTTTTACTTAGGGTTTATTGTTGTATTAATCTTTCTTTCATTGTCGTATTGGCAACTCACTCGATACCAAGAAGATAAGTCAATTATGGAGTCCATAGAATCACAGGACAATGTAAACAAAATTAGTGTTACAGAGTTGAATGATATTAATAATTATTTTGAAGAATTTACGAAGATTGAGTTGAAAGATAATCTAGAAAATATCAGCTTATTACGGACATGGTATTTACGATCCCGTGTTCACAACGGAGAAAATGGTTATCACCTTATAAACTTATACAAAACAAACTTAAACCAATTTTTTTTGGTTAATAACGGATGGGTTCCGTTAGATAAAATTGCTGATACATCATTAAAATATCAAACTTCAAATTTTAAAGGTAGGTTGTTAGATTATGATGTCCAAGGAGTTGGGCAAGATGATATACCTGATTCAGAATATTTATTTAGGATTGATAAAGATTTCATAGAAAGTGAAACGAACGTAATCCTTCCTAATAAATATATTGTGTTAATAGATTCATGCGGTAGTGGTGTAGAGTGTATAAATTTAGAAGAACCTTATGATGCTCCACACTTAAGTTATGCATTTCAATGGGCATTTTTTGCTATTTGTTTAAGTATTGTTGTATTGAGAAGAAATAATTTAATTACGTGGAAAAAATAAATATTAATAAGGTTACGTTATCTTACGAAACAGTCGGTGAGGGGAGTGACGTATTACTTCTTCATGGGTTTCCTTCAAATTTGTTTATGTGGGAAAAAATTAAAAATGATTTAGTTAACAATGGATACAGAGTTACGATCGTAGAACAAAGAGGTTACCCATTATCAAGATTAGATAATTCAAAAATAAGTATGTTCAATATTACAGAGTTATCTAAAGATATTGAGGATCTAGTTAAAACACTTAAACTTGATCAAAATCTAACACTTGTTGGGCATGATTGGGGATCTATAGTTGCATGGGCAATTGTCTCACGAGAAAATATCACGATTCAAAAACTAATTTCAATTTGTGGAGGTACAGAGTTTCCAACTTCAAATGTTTATTCTGAATTAAATTATGATGGCAAGCCTCACTATATATCATCATTTCAAGATGTAAAAAAATCATCGCTAATTATTGATAATAATCTAGAGTCTTTCTTTAGATCTTCATATAGATTAAATAATCAAAATAACATTAACCCTGATCTTTCACTAGAAAATGTATTTATTAAAAACCAAGTTAATAAGTCAATTTTTGAAGATAGTGATATTGATAAGCTTGTAAAGCATTTTAAAGGGTTATCAATTGATCAACCTTTATCATGGTATGCAAATATTGATCTAAATTTTGAACTATCCGCTCAATGGAGAAAGCTAGTAAAAACTCCTGTAATTTTTATTTTTGGAGAAATTGATGATGCTGTAAAGTTAAATGAAAAAATGTTTGAAAGACTTAGTCAGTCTGGTACAAATGTTACAATAAATGAAATAACAGGGGCAGGACATTGGCTACCAATCACCCATAAGGAGAGTGTCTTGAAGGAAATATATGCATAAACATTCCAACTCTCTTTGTCCTATAATATATATTATGTTGCGTTATGAATAAGGCTGTGCTACATGATCATCTAGATGGCGGATTAAGGGCTATAACGGCTAAAGAATTAGCAATCAAAGATAATTACAAACCGTTAATTGAAGTTGAAGATATAGAAAGTTTTTTTAATCGAGAATCTTCGACATCTCTTGAGGACTATCTAGAAGCTTTTGTACATACAACAGCATTAATGTCTAATTATGACAATCTTGAAAGAATTGCTTTTGAAGCAGCTGAAGATATGCATTTTTGTGGAATTACACTTTATGAAAGTAGGTATGCTCCCCTATATTCTGTTAATAACAACTTACTAATAAAAGACGTAATACATGCAATAAACTCTGGCTTTAAACAAGCTGAAAATTTGTATGGAATTAAATCCGGCCTGATTCTATGTGGAATGAGGAATGATAAAGAAAATGTTTCGCAAGTTAGCGAAATAGCTATTGATTTTAAGGATCAGATAATTGGTTTTGACATAGCTGGACCTGAATATAATTTCTCACCTTCACTATTTGCAGATGAATTTAATAAATTAAAAATAAATGGAATAAACTTAACAATTCATGCTGGTGAAGGTGATGGGGTTAATTCTATTCAAGATGCCCTTGATAACGGAGCTAAACGTATTGGCCATGGGGTAAGAATAATTGAAGATATTGACACATCTAGTAAAAAATTAGGAAAAACTGCAGAATATGTACGAAATAAACAGGTTCCATTAGAAATATGCATAACATCAAATATTCATACAAATATGTATGAAGAATATAGTAAACATCCAATAAAAGATTTAATTGATCTTGAATTTAATGTAAGCATAAATACTGACAATAGATTAATGAGTAATACAAGTATGAAAAAAGAAATAGACATAGCTAAAAATTTAGGAATAAATAATGTAGATAGTATTTTAGAAAATTCAGCTAGCTACAGCTTTTTGAATGATTTCTGATTCATTTTTACTAAGAATATTATAAAAATCTTGTTCATTTAGTAATTTAAAATTTATTTGAGGATAAAGTTTTTTTGCTAACTTTAATTTTTTTCTTTTTTTTGTAATTAAATTTTTATTCATAGTTGTAATTTCAACAAATAAATCTAAGGAAGGTAAATAAAAATCTGGAGTAAACATTTTTTTAATAGATCCACTACCCCACTCCAATGGAAAACTCACTGGTTCATAAATCCACTCTATATTAAATAAATCCAAATGATCAGAAAATAGTTTTTCTGATGGATGGGCAAATATCATGCATTCGTAGCAGATATTTTCTCTGGATATAGAGAATGAATTTCTGCTTCCGTTTCAGTGTGAATTGGCCCTAGTGAAATACCGAAAACTGCTTGCCCTTGTTTTATTAGATCTAACATCTCATTGTTACTTGTTATGACATATATTGATTTTCCATCAGAAAATAAAGATACGTCTGATAAATTGATATTCTTACCAAGAATTTGTTTAATATTTTTTAAAGCTAGCCTTATCTTTTGTAAACTTACTCCAGCTTCTCTTAATTTGTTAACTAGTTTTATTTTTATAATATCTTGAAATGAATAAATCCTATGGTAACCAGATCCTTTTATATTTCTAATTGAGGCATCGACAAGTTTTGTTGATGTCCAATGATCTAATTGCCTATAAGATATCCCAGTAATATTACAAACTTCTGGACCTGTGTAACCCTGTTGCATAAGGTAAATCTACTATGATAAAAGATTAAATCAAGGTTTTAAACAAAATCCTCTGGTTCTATATTTTCCAAAAAGGACTTAAATTCCTCAATTTCATTGGTTTTATCTTGTATTAAATCAATAGAATTGTTCAAAAATAAATCACCATTGACAGAAATTGTTGAGTCAGTTCTAAGAGCTAAAGCTATAGCATCACTAGGCCTAGAAGATAATGAAACCTTTCCTTGGTCACCTAATATAACAATTTCAGCAAAATATGTATTGTCTTGCAAATCAGAAATTATAACTTCATCAATTGTTGCATTTAATGATTCTACAATGTCAATTATAAGATCATGTGTTTGAGGTCTTGGATGTTTTATACCTTCCTGAGCGTAAGCAATCGAAACAGCTTCTATAGTCCCTATCCATATAGGCAGAACTTTTTGTGAGGTAGGATCAAGCAAGAGCATAATAGGTGTTTCTGTATTCTCTTCTAATCTTATGCTGTTGACTTCAACAATAATATTTTTGTTCATAATATAAGAATAGAATACTTATTAATTTGTTAAAAAATATTCAGGATTATTCGTTGTTTTGATTTGCATTAAAAGATAAAAATTTTGTAAAATTAAAATTCCAAATTTTTTTATCTAAAGAATCAGTAATTTTAATACTATGAACATTTTCATTTACTTTAAATTCAAGTTTTTTTGTATTTATATTATTTAGATACAAATTATTTTCCGAATATTTATTTCCAAATACAGTCCATGATGTCACAGTCTTAATCGTTGAAGTATTAAAAGCATTACGGATAATATAGGCTTCTATATCATCTTCTAATAAAACGTTATTTACAAAAGTATCAATTGATAATTTATAAAGTATTTCTGTGTCGGAAAAATGATTATCCTTGCTTTCGTTTACTGTAGATTTGTTTACTATAGTCAATATTTCTCTGTTATTTGATAAATTGACTCCTATAAAAGTAAGACCTGCTTCATTTGTCCATCCTGTTTTGAGTCCTAAATAATTATTTTCAATTAATTTATTTGTATTTAAATAAACTTTATCGCTTCCTTCAATATCAGATATAAAACTTGGTTTCATAATAATGGTTAATAACTCTATATGTTTCACTACTTCTTTAGATAGAATCAGTAAATCATTCAGAGTTGTATAGTGATAATCAGAATCTAGTCCATCTGGATTAATAAAATTTGTTCCATTCATACCTAATTCTTTTGCTTTATTGTTCATAAGTGCAATAAAATCATCGACGTTTCCAGATACAATCATTGATGCAGCAATACAAGCATCGTTGGCTGAATAAATAAGTATAAATTCAAGTAAACTTTCCACTGTCATTTTCTGACCTGTTTCTAAATATGCAACTTTTCCTTCATAAACATAGTTTTCAGGAAAATTTATTTCAATTAAATCCCCTAAATTATTTGAATCAAGTAACAATAATGCTGTCATAAGTTTTGTTAAAGATGCAGGGGCAATAGGCTTATCTCCATTATTGATAAACATAATCTCTTCGTTGTCTAAATCATATGACAAATAGTATTCTGTAGTTAAAAGACCGTCATCAATTTCTTCACTAAGTGCTATTGAGTTAAGAAGAAAAGTGAATACAATTATAAGAGTTATAAATCTTTTAATATGTAACTCCCGATTATTTCTGAAAATTTTTCTACAGATAGCTTTAATTCTTCAGTGTTGCTATCGGTAAATTTAAAAAAAGATTCAAAAAACCCAACTCCCCTTTCAGACATCGACTTTAGTACTGATAAGTTTTTTACGCCTAGACCCACAGAAAATAAATGCGCTAATGCAGAAAATCTATCAACATCCTCTTGGCTATAAATATCTTTATTTGACTCATATTTATAGTCGATTAATTCATCAAAATCTTCTTCTTTTAATCCAGATTTTTTTAATGCTTCATGTTTAGAGTATGAGTCTATGGTAATTTTGGATTTTTCAGCCTTACCCAAAAGTAATTGAGGATTATTTTTTATTGCTTTGAGTGTGTAATATTGATTTTCTTGAAGATCTAATACTTTTTTAATTTTTAAAATATCTTTTTCAGAAAAATTTCTGGTTCCTCCTTTTGATCTTTTAGGTTTGATCAATCCTTCTTTTTCTAAAAATCTTATTCGTGATATAGATATCGATGGAAAGTCTTTTTTAATTAATTTAGATACATCTCCAATATTCATTTCTTTTCAACTTTTGTTATTATTAAATTATATTTTCCAATTTGTAGTCTCGAACCAGATTGCAAATTGCTTTCAGTTTTAACTTCACCATTTACAAATATTCCATTAGTCGATCCTTCATCAACAATAAGGATCTCTTCATCATCAATACTTATGTATCCATGATTCCTTGACACAGTAACATCATCCAAAATAATTTCTTTGTTAGCTAATCTTCCTATTTTATGAATACCATTTGTAAGAAGCCATGAAGAAGATTTTATATCGTCGTTCAGTAAGGAAAGAATATATCTAGCCTCTTGATTAACAAATATTGAATCTTCAAAAGGTATTGTGTCGTTATTCATCTTTTATAATTCTATAGAAATATTCTAAAGCAACAAAGTAGTAAAAAATTAATGAAGTTAATCCAAAATAAACAAATAATACAGATTCATTTGTGTAATTAATGACAAAAAAACAAATTGAAAAAAATATTAACACTGTCCCAAATTTTCCATATTTAGAAACTGATAATGTTTTAGTGTTAAAAAGAACATATATCGAACCAAGAAGTATTAAAATTTCACGGATTATTACACCATAAAAAAACCAATTAGGAAATATTTCAAATAACCAAAATAAAAGTAATATGAAAACAGTTCGATCACATACAGGGTCTAAAATTGTCCCAAGTTTACTAACCTGATTAAGTCTCCTTGCTACAATTCCATCTATAGAGTCTGAAATGCCAATCATGGCAATTAAAAAAACTAACATTGATGTAGTGAAATCAGATAAAGAAAAATATAAAAACAAGTATAGTGAAGCAATAAGTCTTGAAATTGTAATTAGATTTGGAATCAAAAAAAGATCTTTAAGTTTCAATAAAGAAACCTTTCGTATCATGACTTGCAACAAAGTGTCCATTACCAATATCAATCATTTTTTTATCAGGATTATTAGATATAATTTTATCTAGCTCATCGTAGTTAACTTCATAACGCTCTCTTTTGTAATTTGGATCAGGAATTGGAATAGATGAAATTAATCGTTTTGTATATGGGTGAATTGGATTTTGTAACAACTCTTCAGATTCAGCAATTTCAACAATTTTTCCATTAAACATTACAGCAATTCTGTTACACATATATCTTGCAACTGCTAAATCATGGGTGATATATAAGTATGATACATTGAGTTCCTTTGCAAGATTTAACATTAAATCCATAATTGAAATTCGAATTGAGACATCAAGCATAGATGTTGGTTCATCGCATATTACAAATTTGGGTTTCATAATTAGCGTTCTTGCAATTGAAACTCTTTGTCTCTGACCACCCGATATCTCATGTGGATATCTCGATAAATAGTTCTGTGGAGGTGTCAAACCTACCGTTTTCAGTATCTCAATGACGGCCTCTTCCCTGTCTTTAAGGTCGCCGATATTGTGAATGTCTAAAGGTTCTTTGATTATATCTTTTAATGTCCATCTAGGATTTAATGACTCATAAGGATCTTGAAAAATCATTTGCATATTTCTTCTGAACTGACGAAGACCTTCGTCATCAATTTCATCTATTGATTCCATTTTTTGAGATTCAGAATTATAAAAGTTAACATCGCCTGATGTTTTTGGATCTAGTAGACATAAAGATCTAGCAGTGGTAGTTTTTCCACAACCACTTTGACCAACCAATCCTAGTGATTCACCAGCTTTGATTTCAAAATCTATTCCATCAACTGCTTTAATTATTCTTTTATTTCTTGAAAAAAGTCCTCCAGAAACTTCAAAATGTTTAACTAAGTTTCTTACCTCAATTAAGTTATTCACTGATACAACCCGAACAGCATTTGTCAGCATAATGATCGATTCCTACTTTTATTAATCCCATTTCTATTGATTGATTTTTGCATTCATTTGATGGTGATGGACATCTAGGTGAAAATGAACAACCATCGATTTTGTTAATTAAACTTGGTGGTTCTCCTTCTAATGACCGTAGCTTCTTCTTTTCGCCCATAATTGATGGTGTTGAATCTAAAAGGGACCTTGTATATGAATGTTTTGGAGACTTAAAAACCTCCTCAGTTGGACCAATTTCAACAATTGATCCCGCATACATTACTGCAATTTTATCGGTCATTTCCGCAATTACTGCAATATCATGAGAAATATATATCAAACTTAGTCCAAGTAATTCTTGAACATTTTTTATTTCAGTTAATATTTGATCTTGGATTACTACATCTAATGCCGTTGTTGGTTCATCAGCAATAATAAGTTTAGGATCACAAGAAAGTGCCAATGCAATAATCGCTCTCTGCTTCATTCCTCCAGATAGCTCATGTGGGAATCTTTCAGAAGCAGAACTATCTAAGCCGACCATATTAAATAACTCATTTATTTTTTCAGTATTCTGAGATTTTGTACTTTTAGGATTATGTTCTCTCATGGCTTCTCTAATTTGTTCACCAACTTTAACAACTGGATTCCATGCATTCATTGCACCTTGAAAAACAATACTTATACCGTCCCATCTAACTTTTCTTAAATCATTTTCTGACATGCCGACAAGCTCTTGTCCATCAAATAAAATACTTCCATTAGATATCTTTCCGTTTTCAGCTTGCAGTTGTAATAAACACATAGCGACAGATGTTTTTCCACATCCTGATTCTCCAACAATTCCAAATGACTCTCCAGCTTTTACATTGAATGTTATATCTTTAACTGCATCTACATCACCATCTAAGGTTTCATAGTGCATTGTTAAGTTTTTTACTTCTAATATGTTGCTCAATTATCTTTTCCTTAATCTTGGATTGAATACTTCATCTAACCCTCTACCTACAAGATAAAAACCACCAGTTAAAAATGTCACAGATAAACCAGCAGGCAGAATTAACCACCAGAATTTTAATCCAGAGAAAATATATCCCTCAACTTGTGCAAGATATATCATCAATCCCCAACTCATTTCAATATTTAACAATCCAAGAAAAGATAAAACAGATTCCGAAGCAATAGCTCCTGTAACACTAAAGACCATAAATAAAAGAGCTAATGGGGCTACGTTAGGTAAGACATGAGAAAATAATATTTTCATATTAGACCCTCCTGTTATCCTTGCTGAGTCTACAAAAGGTTTGACTTTGACCTGTAAAGCTTGTGATTTGATTGTTATAACTGATCCTCCAAGACCGCCAATAGTTCCTAATACAACAGCCAAATGCCATATTTTGAGTTCTGCAAAAGCAGAAATGATAAACAGCAAAGGTAGTGTAGGCAGCATAAGGACTAAATCGGATTGCCTCATTAAATAAGCATCTACTCTTCCTCCAAAAAAGGCAGCAATGGTCCCTAGTAAAGTAGAGATACCGACTCCAAGTGTTGCACTAAGGATGCCTAATAAAAATGCAACTTGACTACCTTCCATAATTTGAGAAAATACATCTCTACCTAATGAATCTGTTCCTAAAATATGATCCCTGGAAGGTGGGGCAGGTTGTAAATTAAGTTGAATCGTCTCCCCTACTTCTCCATCTGAATAAAACAAAGTTTTGATATTCACTTCATTTCTACCAGGACAATCAGTTCTTTTTTCATATTTTTCGGTTGGAAACTCTTTTGGACATTCTACAACAAGAAAATCTTGTGTTTGATCTACATATCCAACAACGGGATTGTACGTCCCTTGATCCCAAATACCTGTTAAAAAAAGTATTGGCTGAAGAATAGATAATATAAAAAAGAAAAAAACAATAATTAATCCAACCATCCCCAATCGGCTTTGTTTAAAGAGTTTCCAATTTTTGGAAATTGCTTTTCTTCTTAATGATTTAGCTATCTCTTTTTCGTTCTTTAAGTTATCCATTTTATCCTTGACTTTGAATCCTTATTCTTGGGTCTAAATACGCATAAGAAATATCAGCTATAAAGTGTGCCACTAAGGCAAATACACCAATAAATGAAAATGTAGCCATAGCAACAGGTATATCTTCGTTAAGAACACTATCTAGTATTAATTGACCCATGCCAGGCCATGAAAATATAGTTTCTGTCAGCACTGAACCATCGATAATAGTAACTATTGTAAAAATAAATGAAGTTACAACTGGCAATAATGCATTTCTTGCAGCATGCCTATCTCTAATTCTTCTTTGAGATAAACCTTTTGCTCTTGCTGTTAAAATATAATCGTCTTTTAAAACTTCCATCATTGTAGTTCTCGTTAGAAGTGCTGTTCCGGCAAAGGCAACAATTGTTACAGTAATAACTGGCAATATCATATGATAAGCAATATCCATAGCGTAGATTTTTTTTGTGAGTGCATCGCCAGTATTCCAAAAAATAAAACTGCCAACAATATTTAATATAAATCCAAAAAAACGTAGATTACGTTTTGAATTTAAGGATTCTATATTTCTTGTAAACATATAAATCAGAAATTGAATTATAGAAACTATAACAGTGAATTTGATCATGAGTGTGAATATCACATCACTGTCAAATGGAGCATCATACCATTTTTCTGGATACAAAAATTTACCTATAGGTAGCCAATCCATTTTGTAACCAAAAAACCAGAGCATCATTAATGCAAACCAAGGATAAAATACTGTATACGAAAAAACAGATGTTATTGTAATCCATGTTTCAGATTTTGATCCTCGTCTCCACGCAAGAATCTTACCAACTAGAAAACCAGTATAAAATGAAACTATATTGACCATTGCAAACAACATCAAAGTACGTGGTAATCTTTCAGCGATTAATTCAATCGGTGTTTTTGGATAATATTTATATGAATAACCGAAATCACCTTTAAAAAAATTAGTAATATATAAAACAATTCGTTCTGATAAAGGTTTATCTAAACCATAAAGTGCAAGCACCTGTTCGTATGCACCAGGTGGTAATAAAGGATTAAGAAGCATATTTTGAAAAGCATTTCCAGGAATTGAGTCAAAAAGTATATATGATGTTACCAAGAATAGGAAAAAAACTATTACCAGCTGATAAATTCTTTTAAATATATATTTGTACATAACTATTAATTATAAAATGGCGGACATTAATATGCCCGCCATTTTAAACTTTGGCTGTCTTATTGTTGTTTTTTAACTGTACTTGGACAACCGCTACAAGCGTCAGTTATACCACCTAATACATCAGTAAATGGAAGTGAAATACTGTCACTTCTATAAACCTCAAGAACCGGCGGATTAAATAATACTACGTACGGTAATTCATCGTAAAGTATTTTCTCCATCGCGTTTGATGCAGCAACAGCTTCTTCAAGCGTTTTTGCAGCTTCAAATTGGTTAGCAAATGCGTCAAATTCAGCATTACTAAATCCTGGTGTATTAAATCCACCATCACATGAGTCTTTGTCAGACTTGAAGAATTCTGCTATATGGTCAGGGAAGGTTCCTGTTCCCCACCCAAGCATGTAGAAATGCCAATCTTTACAACCCTCAGCACTGAAAGCAATGTCAACAATAACACTGAATCCAGTAGGTCTTGCTGTAACATCAAATCCTAATTGTCTGATGTAATCAGCTATGAATAATGAGAAAGTATTTCTCAATGGATCATAACCCGGACCTGGAGCATAAATTAACATATTATCAGGTGCTACTTCACCATTAGGACCTTTAATTCCTGTTGGTGGAATGGCTCTAGTGTCATTTCCAGGGTGTTCTCCCCAGTCATCAGCTGTCCATCCAGCATCCTGTAATATAGATATTGATTTTTCCCATTTTCCAACAGAATCTAATTCCTTACATTCTGCCATAACACCTTCTGTTGGTGTAACCCAAGCAGTTAGTGCAGATGAAATCATACCATCCATACTTTCAACAGTTCCTTGAAGAACACTGTCAATAATAAATTCTTTATCAATAATACAAGCAATAGCCTGTCTGAAAGCTTTATCACTTCCAGGGAAAATTCTTGTATTAGATGCAAAATATCTCATTCCATTTGGATTGTTAACAATAGTTTCAACACCTGGTGTAGTTGCAAGCTGGTTAAATGTATTTCTTTTAACTCCTAATGGGTTTAAAACGAAATCAACTTCACCATCTTGAAATGCTAAATAAGCAGCATCTTGATCACCATACAGTGTGAACTCTACTGTTCCAACAAATGGACCTACTGAATATGAAAATGAATCTCCTGAAACATCACCAAATGTTGCATCTACAGCTGGAGCTTTACCATTATCCCACTTAATTCCAGTACCACCAGAATCATAGATAGTGTACTCACCACCTGGTGCATACATTGAACTTGTATCATAAGCCCACGTATAAAAAGCACCTTGTTCTAGCTTATCGTAAACAAAAGCACTAGCAACAGGAGCACTTGAAGCATCAGCTGCAAGTAATGACTCTCTGTCAGTAGCAATTGGTTCCCAGTAAGCTTTACTTAATGCAGGTGCTTGTGCAGCACCATATTGCCATTTGGCCAAACCTGGATCAAAGTTAAACGTTACCTTGACTGTATAGTCATCGGTAGCTTCAACACTTGTAACACCTTGAGCTTCATCAGTTCCAAGTGTCCATAATCCAAGCCAGTTTCCAGCAAGTCCTAAGTTCTTTACAGTATCAAAAGTAAATGCCCAGTCATTTGCTGTTATAGGCGCGCCATCACTCCATTCAAAACCTTCAGCTATAGGGACACTATAGGAAAAGGTGCCATCACCATTATCAGTTGATGTTTCAATTAGCTCTGTAGCCATTGATGCGACCAATTGATAGTTTGGTACTGACAATTCATATAAAGAAACAGCTTGTCCGGACATAACATAACTTGTCCAAACATCATTTTCAGTATCGAGATAAGTCCAATAATTATTAGTTTGTGGATCAGAATAAATTGCCATCTTATATACACCAGCCGGTCCGGCAGGTGCCTCTTCTTCAACTTCTGCAGCTGTTGTAGCTGGAGCTTCGGTTGCTTCGGTAGATTCCTCTACAACCTCTTCTTCATCTGCGGCGTCTCCGCAAGCTACTACAACTAAAGCAAAAATTGAAAAAAGTAAAATAAGGCGCCAAGATTTGGATCCTCTAAAATTACTCAATTTTTCTCCTTTTTGTATACAAAAAATCCACTTAAAAAAAAGTGGATATACACATAGTAGATTAAATGCAAAAGATATCAATAAAAATTAGTCTTTATTTATACATCAATTTGATAATTTAATTAAAAAGTTATAAAAGATTGAATAGTAATTGGTATATTCTAATCATTAAATAAAATCCAAATAAAAACACTCCAAATTTAAAACCAAAATTTTCCATATTAAGACTTAAACTTAATTAACAATGAAATATTCGAAAATTTAAATTCTTTTCTAAGTTTATTTTCAATAAACGACTCATAATTTTTTGGAATTCTTGAACTCAAATTAAAAGAAAATGATGGTGGATTTATTTCATATTGAGTAACATATTTTAATTTTGCTCGCCTTCCTCTAAAAGGGTGTGGTGGACTTGCAACCCATATTTCTCTGAAATATAAATTTAATTCAGAAGTATCGATTCTTGATTCAAGCTGTTTGTAAATTTGATTTATTGTCTTTGAAAATTTATCTATTCCTTTTTTTGTGAGAGCTGAAATTCTTATTACTTTTATCCAATTAAACTTCTTTAGGTAAGTGCTTAAATTTGTATTTATATTTAATTTTTCATCCTCATTTAATAAATCCCATTTATTTAGTACAAGTATAGGTGTAGAAAAGTTATCAATGGATTCACTAATTAATCTCATATCTTCAAAATTAATACCTTCAGTAGAGTCCACTACAACAAAAGATATGAGTGAATTATTTAAAGTATTCAAAGATAAGGTAGATGCATATCTATCAACTTGATTTTTTTGTTTTTTTCTTGGGACACCAGCTGTATCAATAACTTTAAATGATTTGTTATTAAATACTACCTCTTCAACTAATGAGTCCCTAGTCGTGCCTGGAATATTAGAAATAATTGATCTTTCCTCATTTAAAAGTGAGTTAAATAGTGTTGACTTTCCAGAATTTGGTTTTCCAATTATTGAAATAAATACATCATTGACATTATTTGATGCTTTCCTTAAGCCTGAATTCTTAATAATATTTTCAAGCAGCTCCTCCGTTCCAATTTTGTGATATCCAGACACATAAAATTCTCTGTCATATATATATTTAAATAATCTTTTATCTAACTCATAATTATTAAAATTTTCACATTTGTTAAAAACAGTTAAAACTTTGTTTTCGCAATTTATTTCCTGAATTAATGAATTAATTTTATCAAGACCATCAAAATTTTTAGAGTCAATATCTATTACAAATAAGATCTTGTTGGCATCAATCAAAAAATCTTTAACTTTTTTTTGAAATTCATTGTTTAAAAAGTCTGGATTATCGTCTAAACCCGGTAAGTCAGATAAAATAATTTCTTTATCATGGATATTTATTTTCTGACTAACTTTATCTCTTGTAGTGTTTGGCTTTGAGCCAACTATAGATGTTTTGGTTTTTGATAATGTATTAATTAGTGTTGATTTACCTGAATTAGGTAAACCAATCAAAATTACTTCATTATTTTTGTTTTCATTCATATTTTAAATATAGCTAATCTTATTTTATGGTAAATAAGCTCTATGTTGTAACTCCAAGAGGGTTTTGTGCTGGCGTAGAAATGGCAATAAAAGCCTTGACCTGGATGCTAAAAATATACGACGAACCTGTGTATTGTTATCATGAAATTGTACACAATGACTGGATCGTAGAGAAGTTCAAGAAAAAAAATGTAATATTTATTGAAGATACTGATGAATTACCTAAAGATTCAATCGTTATGTTATCTGCGCACGGTACTGCACCAGATATTGAAAAAGAATTTAAAAATATATCATTAACAAGTGTCAATTCTGTGTGTCCATTAGTAACTAAAGTTCACCATGAAGCTAAGAAATTTAGTGAAAGTGGAAAACAGATAATATATGTAGGCCATAAAAATCATGACGAAGCAATTGGAGCATTGGGAGTATCACCTGAACATATGCATTTAGTCGAGTCTGTTGATGACATTAAAAATATTAATTTTCAGGATAAAGAAGTTGCATTACTTGCTCAAACTACATTAGCCATGTCTGAATGGGAGCCAATATTAAATAAAGTAAAAGAAGACTTTGATAATTTAGATCTTCCAAGAAAAAGCGATCTTTGTTATGCAACTACAAATCGTCAAAAAGCTTTAATTAACATTTCAAGTAATGTTGATATTGTACTTGTTGTAGGGTCAAGCACTTCAAGTAATACTAAAGCATTAGTGACAACTATAAAAAACTTAGGAAAAGAAGCCTACAGAATAGAAACTTTAAATGATTTGGAAGATATAAATTTAGAAAGTAAAGATGTAGCCATTACTGCAGGCGCATCAGCACCTGAACATATTGTAAATGAGATTTCCAATTTTTTAAAACCTGAAAACTTTGAGTATTATATAGACACAGATGAGGATGAATACTTCCCACTTCCAAAAGAGCTTAGAGCAAATATTTCATCTCTTTCAAGATTGCTTGTAACAATGTTTCCCAGTAATAAGATAGAAGCTAAAAATAGTATCTCGAAAGATAAGAGTTGGTCAGCTACTGAAGCCTTAGCTTCTCTATAATCAAATTAATTGTTTCTTGAAGAGTTAAATCTGTATTGTTGATTACTAAAGCTCCATCGGGAACTTTTAATGGAGAAATCAATCTATTTGAATCTTCTAAATCTCGTTTTTTTAAATCAGATACAGTCTCATTCATTTTTGACTGATCCTCTCTTCTTTTACCTCTAGTTATCAAATCAGCATCTAAATATATCTTATATTTTGCATTTTGAAATACGACACTCCCCATATCTCTTCCTTCGATAACTAAAGATTTATCTAAAGATTGATAATATTTTAATAAACTTTCTTTAACATAATTTCTAATCTTCTCTTCCTTGGCAATTTTAGAACTAGTTATTGTAACTTCGTTTGAATACAAGTCTTCTGAACTATATGTTTCTCTATTTACGTAACAAATACCATCTAATATCTCGATATCATATTTTCCATAATCCTCATCAATATTTTTATTTATAAACATAGCTAGAGATCTATAAACATTTCCACTTGAAAAAAAATTACACTTAAGAATATCAGCTAAATGTTTGCCAATTGATGTTTTACCCACTCCTGATGGACCATCAATTGTAAGAATGAACTTTTCCATAATCTAATACTATATTTTTTTCATAAATTAATTTCTCTTAATTCACCTATTTTTAAATTTCCTAGTTTGTAGTCACCAATAGAAACTCGTTTTAAAGTCATAATCTTTATATTATTTGATTCGAAAATTCTTCTAATCTCTCTATTTTTACCAGTTTTTAAAGAAACTTTATATGTTAACCTTTTGAGTTCTTGAATATCTAAAATTCTTAGATATTCTTCTTTATCAACAACAGCTTTATTAAATTTTTGAAGGTTAATCGGGTTACTAACACTTACAATATATTTTTTTATCAATCCTTTAGAGGGGTGAATTGTACTGTTAAGCCAATCGCCGTCATTACTAATAAGCATTAATCCTTCCGAATTCTTATCGAGTCTCCCATTGAACTTAAGTGACTTATCCGGAATTATTTCATATATAATTTTTGAATTGCTCTGGGCTTTGTGAGAACAAATATAGCCTTTTGGCTTGTAGAACTTATAGTATTTAAATGTTATTGATGATTCTATTATTTTTGAATCATATGAAACTTTATCATTAGTAAATACTTCATCTCCTAATTTTGCAAGCTTTCCATTTATTTCTACTTTGTTTAAACGTATTAATTCATCGGCTTTTCGTCTGGAGGTATTTAAATGAAGAGCTAAAAATTTATTTATTCTCAATTATTCTTCTTCTGCAGGTGACGAAAAATATTCACCAATACTAGGAAGTTCATCAATACTTTGAAATCCTGTTTTTTCTAAAAATATATCTGTCGTTGTATATAGAATTGGGTTTCCTGGTACATCAAGTTCTCCAGATTTCTGTACTAACCCTCGAGACTCAAGAGTTTTAATAGATGATTCTGATTCCACTCCCCTTATCTCAGAAACTTTTAATTTAGTAACTGGTTGTTCATAAGCAATTATTGCTAAAGTTTCTAATGCCGGTGTTGATAAACCCTTCAAAATAGAAGGTGGTTTTACAGAGTCAAGAAATTTTGGAATATCATTTACGGTAACTAAATCAGATTTTATTAAATCAAACCGTATATAAAATCCAAATTCTAAATTTTCAAGATCATTATTGATTTCTTCAAATAGATTTATTAAATCTTTCTGTTGAATTTCTAATAATTCATAAAAATATTCATTTTCAACTGGACCGTCGCTTACCAATAACGTGGCTGAAATAATTTTTTTATTGTTCATAGTTTTTCTCAATTTTAATTAAATCATTATTATTTAATTGTTCTGCTTTTACAAATCCCCATCTTATTGCTTCTAATAATGCTAAAAACACTGCGACAGCTTTTTCTGAAGAATCAACTTCTGAAACCAATTCTTCAAATGAAGTGTTTAGCTTTTTATCAACTTTTGATAATAAGTCATTAATTGCCTGGTCGATATCCGGTAAGTCATATTCAATATGATCAAATCCTTTTATAGACTTATATCTTTGAAATACTTCTTCGGCAGTACCGTTGAAATGATTAATATCAATCGTTACTTCAATATCAGGTTTTTTATATAGGTTTAAAGTTTGATAATATTTGAAAGCACTAATTGATGTTTCATTTTCTCTTATTCTTGAAGCCAACGCAATACCCACCTCAGAAAAAGCTTTAAATTGTAAAAGTCTTGCAAATGCTAAATCTTTATCTTTTATAAGCTGAATTTCATCAAGCCAATCAACATTTTCATTTTGAGGAATTAAACTTTTTGCTTTTAGTTCAAAGAGTGACGCAACAAGAAGTACTATTTCAGAGAAACTATCAATATCTTTTCTAACATGATCTAAATTAAGTGAATTAAATAGATTTGTTAAATTAGTATTTTGTTTTGTATTATTATCATCGGAAAAATCGATTAATAATGTTTTAAGATTAGTTATTAACTCTTCAAGTTGCATTAATAATCAGTCTTATCCAATACAAAATGTTTATTATCTAATAATTCTTTTTCATAATATTTCAAAACTTTATCGTCAATGGAGAGTTTTTTCATTTGCTCTAATCCAATTCTTTCATGATTGAGATAAATTTTTGACTTTTGATTATTTACAATATTTAATTCTGAAAAAATTCTAAATAACCATGAAAAATTTCCTGCTGATTTTCCAATATCATGCAACAAACATAGGGTATATAAATCATTAAGAGACTCTAGTTCTTTAAGAGAAAGTATTTCATCATCAAGGGTTTTATTAATAGTTCTTTCAAGCACTTCAATAGAGTGATGTCTGTCCTGCATCGATAATTGCCAAAAAAGTCTAGTTAAATCGTCATTATTAAATTGTTCTTTAACTTTTAACTGATCTTCAACAGAAATATGTTTGTAAAATAGAAATCGTATTGCTCTTTTAATTTTCAAATATGTTTTCATGCTCTTGGATGACTTTCTTTAAAAATTTCAACTAAAAATTCTTTTGTTAATTTAGTATAAATCTTCGTTGTAGAAACAGATGTATGTCCCAAAAATTCTTGAAGGGTTCTTAAATCACATCCTGCTTCCAACATATGTGTTGCAGCACTATGTCTAAGGGTATGAGGATGTACTGATGAATTTATACCTGATATTAATGCAGTTTTTTTAATTAGTCTGAATACAGCAGATCTATCTAGTTTCTTTTTATTTTTAGATATAAATAAATAAGATTCATTATTCTCGAATTCTTTTCTTATTTTTAAATAAGATTGCAAGGTTTCATTTAGTTCACTACCGATAGGTACAATTCTTTGTTTTGATCCTTTTCCTTGTAATTTTACAAAATTATCATCAAAATCAATATCTGAAACTTTGACATCCGTTAATTCAGAAACTCTACAAGCTGTAGAGTACATAAAATCGATAATGGCTTTATTTCTAGCATTTAAAAAATTATCAAAGTCATACGAATCAATCATTTTTATAATATCAGATACTGCAAGCGTCTCAGGAAGATAGGAACCAGTTTTTAATGATATTTTTTCAATATTTATTTGTTTTGATAAATTAACTGAATTCGACCATTGAACATACTGATTGATTGATGATATTTTTCTAACTTTTGAATTTTCAGATTGATTTTCATTGGAAAGTAAAGTTACATACTTTTTTAAAGATTCATTACTTATTTCATCTCCTTCAAGAAATTGTAAAAATTTAAGAATATCTGACTTATAAGCTTTTATAGTGTTGTCTGACAAACCTTTGTTAAATTGTAGATAGTTACAAAAGTCTTGAACTAAAGCAGATTTACTTTTTTTTGACTGTTTCTGAGACAATATTATTAGATTCCGATGATTTATTTTTTATAGATGAAGCAATAAAATCATTGAATAATGGTGCAGGTTCCCACGGTCTAGATTTAAATTCAGGGTGAAATTGTGAAGCAACAAAATAAGGATGATCTTTTATTTCAATCATTTCAACTAAATTATTATCTGGCGAAACGCCACCAATAATCAAACCATTTTCAATCAATTTATCTCGATATTTATTATTTACTTCATAGCGATGACGATGTCTCTCATAAATTACTTCGTCACTATATATTTTCGATGCAATGGTATCTGGATTGATTTTACAAGGATAAGTTCCTAGTCTCATCGAAGCTCCCACATCATCTTTATCTAGATCTTGGTTTGGTAATAGATCAATTACATAATTCTTCGTATTTTGAGAAAATTCTGAAGAATTTGCATCAGATATTCCACAAACATTTCTTGCAAATTCTATTACTGCACATTGTAACCCTAAACAAATTCCTAGAAAAGGAATCTTGTTTTCTCTGATGTACTGTATTGCTGATATTTTTCCTTCTATACCTCTATATCCAAAACCTCCCGGAACTATTACACCATCCATGTCAGCAAGTGAATCTAATTCGAAATTATCTGCATCTATCCAGTGAAGATCTAGTTTCACGTTGTTTTGTAAACAAGAATGCTTTAACGATTCAACAACTGAGAGGTAACTGTCAGGTAATCCAAAATATTTACCAAGTATTGCAATTTTTACCGTGTTTATAGCATTCTGTTTTAAATCAACCATTGTTTTCCATTGGGATAAGTCTTGGGAGTTTGAATTAAGTTCTAAACGATCATTCACAGCATTATCTAATCCTTCGTCAAACATTCTCAATGGGACTTCATAAATATCATCCAAATCAGGAGCATTGATAACATTCGATAAAGATACATCACAAAATAATGAAACTTTACTTTTTATTTCTTCATTTAATTCTCTATCAGATCGTAGAACTATCAAATCTGGAGAAATTCCCGCTGCCCTTAATAAAGTTACTGAATGTTGCGTTGGTTTAGTTTTCAACTCCGTACTTGGTCCAATAAATGGAACCAAAGTAACATGTATAAACATGACATTTTCACTTCCTAATTCTTTTCGAATTTGACGTGCGGCTTCTAAAAATGGAAGGATTTCAATATCACCAACAGTTCCACCGATTTCAGTAATTTGTACATCTATATCATTTGAAATCCCCTTAATTCTTCTTTTGATTTCATCTGTAATATGAGGAATTACTTGAACTGTTGCACCTAAATAGTCACCTTTTCTTTCACTCTCAATAACTTTTCTGTAAATACTCCCTGTAGTGACATTAGAGTCTTTTCTTAAATTAACACCTGTAAATCTCTCGTAATGACCTAAATCTAGATCAGTTGTAGCTCCATCTTCTGTTACAAATACTTCCCCATGTTGAAATGGATTCATTGTATCTGGATCTACATTTATATATGGATCAAGTTTTTGATTAATTACAGATAATCCACGAGATTTTAGTAGGTTTCCTAGAGATGCAGATGTAATCCCTTTCCCAAGACCAGAGACTACACCACCAGTTACAAAAATGTATTTGGTCACATTGAAACTTTAACAGGTAAAGAATTAAATCAAAGTACTATCTTAAAATTTGATTAAGAAATAAATCAAGTTTTGGATTGTTATCAGTGCCTAAAATTTTTACTGATTTATCAGATAAATTATAAGAATATTTAGTATTTTCAGTATTTTTTTCTTGTATCTCTGCAACGCCATCAAATTGTATTGCATAATTTTGATTTTTGTTAATAGATATATTTATAAGAGAATCTTTATTTACTACAATCGATCTTGGAAATTTGGAAAAAGGTGATATTGGAGTTATCGAGATTACATCAATATCATTTTGAATAATAGGACCACCTGCAGAATAATTGTATGCTGTTGAGCCAAGCGAGGTTGATAAAATGATTCCATCGCCTCTTAGTTTAACCTTTTGTTGGTATGTTTCGATTTCTAAATCAAGTATCCTAGTTGGAGAATTTTTTATTATGACTACTTCATTAAATGAAGGGAAATCTTGATCTTCATTCTGAATAATTGCTTTTCTTTCAACAAATTCATAATTGCTACCATTCCAATCATTAAGTATGGATTGAAAATTATCTGGAGAACTAACTAAATATCCCAGTCTGCCAGGTCCAATATTTATTAAGGGACTATTTAATTGCCATGCAATTCTCATAGCTTTTAATGCAGTGCCATCCCCTCCTATGCTTATAACCAAATCAATTTTATTAATTTTGTATTTTTCATCTTCCAGTGAATCAATTTCATGAGTTGCATAATTAAATTTATTTTTATCCAAGATTTTAAATATATCTTTTGATATTTTTTTTGATAGATACTTTTTTGATGAAATTATTAATAAATTCTTCACTAGGATATATTATACGTATCTTGTTAGGAGTACAAAGTGATACCAATATCAGATATAAATCCCCCGAAAAATAATCCGGTTATTTCAAGAATTTTTATATTTCTTTCAATATTGGTATACGTTCTCATTCAACCAAGAAACCCCAATGAACTTTTTAATTTTTTCTATGAATTTGCTGCAATTCCATGTGAAGTCTTTAACAATCAACCTCTATCTTTAGATCAGTATTACAACAATGAATGTTCATTAAAAAGTTCCAATATTGTATTTGAAAATAAAAATATATTTTTAAGCTTACTGTTTTCAAACATGTTTCATGCAAATTTTGTTCACATATTAGGTAATCTATGGAGTTTCTGGATTTTTGGAAATAACATTGAAGATAAATTAGGAAAAACTAGATTTATAATCTTTTTAATTTTTACTGGTTTAGCAAGTATGTTTTCGCACATCATACTGAATGCGTTTGATATTAATCCTATAGTTGGAGCTTCAGGGATAGTATCGGCATTAATGGGTGCATATCTATATTTATTTCCAAATGCTCAGTTACTTGTACTTGTCCCATTTGGATTTTTATTTCCAACAACTATAAAAGCAAAATTTTTCATGATTTTTTGGTTTATTTCACAAATATTGATAGCACTACAAAATACAAATATTTCATGGGAAGCTCATATAGGAGGTTTTATTGTTGGATATTTAATTCTGAAGGTTTTTAATTATAGAAGATATACAATCTGAAAATTTATCAAACTTAAAATCTGCGATTTCATCACTTAGAAAATTTTGAATTGAAGAGTTAACAAGATAAGATTTAGCATTTATTTCATTAGCTAAAAGTATATCTGTATCTACCCTATCGCCAATAACATAGGTTATATTTTCAAAATTTCTAAGCAGGAAATTAGAATAAAATTTATCAGGCTTACCAAATGATTGAATCTCAATATTAAGTATTTTTTCTATCTCTTTTACAATTGCACCATTTCCTTCTTCAAACTCGAATTCATTAATTGGAAATGTTAAGTCTTTATTCAAAGCGTAAATATTACTGCCATTTTGATAAGCACTCATAATATTATTAACTTCTAGCTGTGTATATTTCTCTTTTCTACCTATTAAGACCATTTGTGATTCATCAATATTTGTTGTTACATTAGCAATACTATTTACGAAGTTTGATAAATTATCAGATCCATGAACATAAATCATCATGTTTTTGTTTTCTAAATACTGTTTTAAAATAACTAAAGGCGTGACTATTTGATCTAAATCAATATCTATTAACAATAGTTTCTCTAACTTGTTACAAATTTCCATGGGAGCTTGCGAACTGTTATTGGTTATAAATATTATTTTTAAATTATATTTATCAAGATCAAGTAATGATTCAATTACGCCAGGGATAATTTCATTATTTAAATAAATGGTCCCATCAAGGTCTGTAGCGATTGTGTTCACGTTTTCTTTCCATAACTAAAAGTTTTGCGGTTATTAAATTGCTTTCATAGAAATTTTTCGCTTGTCTATCACTAGGTAATGCATAAGTTCTAATCTCTGATTTGGACGATTTAGATTGTTTATTTATAAATTCGAAGAGTTGGGTCCCTAGGCCAAGTTCTCTAAAATCATATTCAATGAATATTTCATATAAGTTCCAATAAAACTCATCGATAACGATTCTTGCATATCCTACATCGTTAATATTGTCTGAAGCTTTATAAGTTAAAACATAATGTTTTGAATCATGATTGTTTACAATATTTTGATAGTAGCTAAAAAGTACAGGATCAATCTTGCCTATTTCGTTGTCAAATTTTTTTTGGAGGACTGATGGTGGTTTATCTTTCTCTAATATTTCAAAGGTTAAGCCAAAATCTTCAAATTTTGATTCATGCACAGTCCGAACACACCTTAGATCTAGGTTTTTCAAGCTGAGTTCTTTTCAAAACCAAAAAACATATAGAACATGTAAATTCATCAGCTTGTATATCTTCTGCTGTTTCATCTAATTTCAAATCGGAACTTTTTACATTCCTTTTTTCTGCAGCATCAACTGACATAAATGAGCCTTCAGCTTCATCATTATCATCTACTGATTTTTTTTCGGTCTCAACACGGGCTTCAAGTGATTCTGTTTCAACTTCTTCTTTTTCTTCCTCTTCTGGAGGAGATTCGTTTTCTTCAGAATCTTCTTCAAGGTCTTCCATGGTAGGCTCTTCTATCTCTTCAATATCTTTATCCGCCATGTTTCTCCTTAAATTTCTGTAAGAATAATACTAAATTTTTAATAATATAGCTTCTTTTTTAACATTTATCTCAGCTGGTC
The DNA here is from genome assembly GCA_902519845.1 of uncultured Candidatus Actinomarina sp. GTDB lineage: Bacteria > Actinomycetota > Acidimicrobiia > Actinomarinales > Actinomarinaceae > Actinomarina. The sequence goes on from CABYLQ010000004.1 coordinate 98,324, forward strand.
CCTGGTCAAAGTAATCTCCATCAACTTCAATTGTATTTGGGGTTAATAATGTTAGTTTATTTGATTTTTTTAAAATTACGTCTGGTTCTGTTAAGTGAAGACCTTTTTTAGCAAGAAAAAATAATTTCATAGCTTTTAGCTTGGTAACTTTAAATATTTGAATATTTAATAATCCATCTTGAAGGCTTGATTTTGGTGAAATATTCCAACCACCGCCAAAAAATTGACCATTACAGATTGATATATTAAAAGCCAAATTATTGAAGTTGAATCTATCATTTTCAATTTGAAATAACATACTTTTTGCAGGTAAGAGTTTTAACCAAAAACTAATAGGATATCTGAATCGTTTAAACATTCTCGGAAGACTTTCACTTGTATGTACTGTGTCTGCCAAAAAACCATAATTTAAGACATTTACAAAATATCTACTTTTATTAGAAGAGGTTATGTGTGCAACATCAATTTTATAATTTTGATCATTTTTAAGCCTTTTAATACCCTCATTGATATTTTTTGGAAAAGCAAATGTTCTCATGAAATCAGATCCACTACCAGAAGGTAAACAAGCAACCTCAGGATTACTAACATTATTTTTTAGTAAGTTATCGATTAAATTACTAAGCGTGCCATCACCTCCTATTGCACAGAAGATAACACTATCGTTTTTGTGATTTAAAATTATTTCCTCTACTTTAGATGCTTTAGATGTTTGATAGACAACTGCACTTAAATTATGGCTAGAAAATAATTTTTCAATTTCAACTTGGGATAACTTCTTACCTCTTGAATTTTTATTATGAATTACAACGTATTTTTTCATATGATAGTTTTCTGTCATATCATAGTTTTCTGAATAATATTATGTTTTAATTTTTTTGCAATTTTATCAAAGTTTTCAATCTCATAAATTGAATAGACTTTTTGTGATATTTCAGATGCTTCTCGGCAAGCTTTAATAAAATCACCTAGTGTTACATTAAATTTACTTAATGTGTATTCGATATTGTCAGAATTATAAAATTCTAAAAAAATACTAAACCAAGTAATGTCTAAATTAATTTTATTTTTAACCCCACTAAATGCTTCAAGTTTATTTACTTTTTCTTGTGAGATTAGATATTTAGTTAGCAAATCATTATATTTGTCATGAACTGATATTTCATATTTTGATGTTGATATACCAGAAGCAAGAAACATAAGACAAAATTCAATATCATTATTTTCATTCAACATTTCAATTCCTAATATCAAATTATCTCTATGAGTTTCAGTTAATAATTTATTCTTTTTTAAATCAGTAAAATAATTCATTTCATTTAAAACTTTTAATTTTGCTTTATAGTTAGTTTCAAGAGCTTTGTCGTTTAATTTATTTTGATATGAATAAAAACTTTTTTTAATCATTTCAATACCTTTTTTTTCACCATATTTGTTATTCAAATTAAGTACCGATCCATATGAATTTGAATAAGAGGATTTTAGATTATTTGGTTTCAGATCAAATAAGTCGTTGTACCAACTGTTCTCAACTCTTTTATCATAATTTATATACGCATATCCCTTGGAATCAATTCCTCTTCTACCAGCTCTACCTGTAAGTTGTAAGAATTCAGATTTTGAAATTAATCTAGTTTTTAATCCGTCATATTTAAATGATGAGTCAATAATAATAGATTTCGCCGGCATATTAATTCCTAGGGAAAGTGTCTCTGTTGCAAAAAGAATATCTATGTGTCTATTTATAAATAAAAACTCAACAAATTCTTTAACAATTGGAGCCAAACCAGCATGATGGTAAGCAACCCTTCGAGACCACATCCAATAAAGTTCGTCTAAATTCAAAAGTTGATATTCTTCATTAGTAATGTCGTCAAAAATATCTTCAAACAAATGTCTTAACTGAACATTCTTTTTAATTTTAAAATTTAAATTTGCAGCATATCTTGCTTTATTTTCAACTTTTTCACGTGAAAAATAAAATAAAATGCACGGCGTTGCTTTTTTATTCATAATATATGAAATTTGATCAGACAAAGATGGCTTCCTAAATCTTTTAAATTTTTTATCTAGTTTAAAAATAGGTTTATTTCTTTTATCCTCTGTACTTTTAATAGCTAAGATTTGTTCATCATCTTTAGACGCTGTGATCAAAGATATTTCTAAAGGAACTGGGCGAATCTTAGATTGAATTAAATCTGTAGGACCTCTTTGAGATACAATCCAGCTTAAAAATTCGTTTTCATTTCCAATAGTTGCAGATAGGCATAATAATTTTATATCTTTTGGTAAGTGAATAATAATTTCTTCCCAAGTAGATCCACGTTCCTTGTCTGCTAAGTAATGAACTTCATCAAGTACAACTAAACCAATATCATTTATTCTCTCATCATTAGTAAATATCATATTTCTTAAAATTTCTGTAGTTGCTATTATTAGGCCTGCATCTGGATTCTCATTTCGGTCACCTGTTAAAAGACCTGTGTCAAATCCTGAACTCATGAAGTCATGGTATTTTTGGTTTGATAAAGCTTTTATTGGTGTTGTGTAAATTACTCTACTTCCCTTGTCTAAATACTCTTCAATTCCTCGTTCAGCAATTATTGTTTTACCAGCACCAGTAGGTGCAGTAACAAGTACATTTAAGTTTTCATACAAAGATTCGATTGCATCTATTTGAAAAGAATCTAATTCATAACTCACTTTGATGTTTTTTTATGTATAAATATAACAATTTCAATTAGTAAATATAAAGGTATGGTGAATGCAAATAATGTTACGGGGTCACCTGTTGGAGTAACTATAGCTGATAATATTAAAATGAATATAAACAGCTCAGGTCTGTTAGTTGTTAAAAAATGAATATTTAATAAATTTTTATTTAAAAGAAATAATGTAATTAATGGAAGCTGAAATGTAATAGCAAACAGAAAAGTAAGACGGATAATGAATTGATAGTAATTTTGAGATCTAAGAATTACTTCATTTTCATTAAATGAAAGTAAAAATTCAATCCCGTACGAGCTCAGATTTAAGGCTGCATAAACACCAAGATAATAAAAAATTGTAAAAAACAAATTGTAAAGAACAAAAGAAAGCCAAGATAAATCAATTACTGCCGGTTTAAAAAAGAAACTTAAATTAAAAATTGTTAATGGAAGTAATAAAATCAGTGAAATTAAAAAAACATTAGTTATCTTAACTTGAAAGCCTTCATAAATTGTAAGAGCAAATATATTCGATTTATCATATCCTGCATTTAAAAGTGGCTCATTCAAAACTTCTATAAAAAATGAATATTTTGCATAAATAAAAATTGAAAGAACAACAATTAATGAAAAAGAAAAAACGATTCTTAGGTTTAGTTCTTTTAAATGTTCAAAAAAGGGTTTTTTCATTCCTCTTCTTCACCGATCCATTTCCAAGTTTCATTCAAACTAGAATCTCCAATTATTCTTCTCGAAGGTCCTTTGTTTAAATCAGAAAAAACATCATAGTATTTCTTCAATTTTTTTTTATCTAATATTCCTAGTGAAATAAATAGTATGAGTACTAATTCAGTTAGGCTCATTTACTCACCATGATTCTTAATTTATTAATTTTTTCATCAAATTCATTTTTAAGGTTTTCAGGTGAAAGAATCTCAATATCTTTAAAATTTTCTAGAAAAAATTCCATTGCTACGTAATAATCTCTGAATATATAAATATAAATTTCATTGTTCATCTTGATTTTATCTTTATTTAATTTACTTATAGATTTTTCAGAATAAATATTAAATTTTACTTCGATATTTTTGGTTTTATCTTCTTTTGTTGACTTATTTAAATCTAAATCTCCTACGGACAAAATCCTATTAACTAAAAATGTTTTAATTTTATTATCAACTAAATCAATAGCTTCTAGAACATTTCCATCAGCATTGTTAGATATTGATAAGGGTTTAATTGAATAAATTCCAGCATTTTTTCTTCCTAATTTTATATATTCAATATTTACTTCATTTTCTAAAAAAATTGATAGATAATTATCCTGATTTATATTTGATTTTTCATCAAAGAAGATTTCTAAAGTATCAGTGAGAAATGACAAGTCATTTTTATTTATGTTCTTAATATAAATTTTATCTTGGCTAATCAAAATATTATATATTTTAAAAAGTTCAAAATCAGTAATAGTCTCTAAATCTTTTAATTCGATCGAATAATCAAAAGTTATATTATTTTTTGATAAATCTAAATCAAAATTAATAAAACTTTCACCATTAACAGAATAAACTTCGGACATAATATTAAGCATGTATAAAAGAGTATCGAGATCTACAGAGAGCTTATCAGCAAGGTCTTGTATATTCCAATTGTCCTGATCCTTGATTATATTGATCAAAAATGTAAAATCTTGAAGTTTAAGTTTTTTATTCATTAATTAATTCCAATAACTTATTTTTTTCAGATTCTGACATCTGAATTATTTCACTTTCAGTCAAAAGTAAGAATTGTGTCAGTCCTTGAAGATCGTATGTTTCTAACTCGATCTTTAATTTGTCTTCAAATATATTTTTATTTTTAACCTTATGGTTAAATTTATTTTTAAAGATGAAATAACTGTCTTCTGACAATTCGATAGTTAATAACACAGGAGTCATGCTTTCTTCCCATGAAAAATTAATCTTGACATTATCAAAATTATGTAAATTAGGTAAGGAGCCAATTTTTAAATCTTCTATATTGCTTAATTTAAATGTTTTAAATATAGATTGTTCATTTACTCCTACATACCACTGGCCATCATATTGTTTAAGACCAAGCGGGTATACTTTTCTAACAGATCCTTTGTACTTATAAGATATTCTTCTTTTTTCATTAATCGCTTGTACAATTTTTGATATGTTTATGCTTTGCTCATCGAATTGATAATTTAAATTCAAATATTTTTTTATTATTTGATAAATACTAATAAATCTATTTGTATCAATATTCTTAGTTTTTTTAATTTCTTCAATAATTCTTGTTCCTGATATTGAATAACCATCTGAAAGTTTCCATTTGTCATTATCGAATTCAATTAAATATCCCATTTCTTTTAACAGTGATTTGTCTCTTTCAAAAGAGCGTTTGAAAGCAGATTCTCCTAATTCACGATAATCTAATATATTATCTTTAATAAAATCAGTGGTTATATTTTCATTGTTTGAAGAGAACAAAGTTAATAAATTAAGTCCTCTTTTAAATACATTTTTCATTAATACCTAACTTTATTGTATTTAAATTTAATAATTATTTTTTAACTGTTGTATTTGTATAAAGCAAAACTAATGTAATATTAGATATATGAGAGTTTGGATAGATCAAGATTTGTGCACAGGTGATGGCCTTTGCGAAGAAATTTGCCCTGATGTTTTTGTTGGCAAAGATGATGGACTCTTTTATGTAAAAGAAGGCGATAAAATATTTTCTGAAGAAGATGGAAATGTTGGCGGCGCACAAGGTCTAGCAGTAGTTCCGAAGGGTCAAGAAGAAGCAGTAATTGAATCAGCTGAGGAATGTCCAGGCGAGTGCATAATGATCGAACCTAGCTAAATAAAAATCTTCCACTAACAACAAACCCTGTATGACCAACCATCTCATTTTTAGGCCTTACTATTCTATTATCTACTATCCATTCTCGATTTAAAGTTTCGGTTACATTGATATTGATAAAATTATTATTTGAAAGTTCTGTAACAATTTTTTGAACTTGTGTAATTGATGGTAAATAAGAAACCCATTGTAAATTTTGTTTCAATAAATTGTTATCGAAAAATTCCCAAGGCTCAGGAATATCAGTAATAACAGTATCTACTTTGCTACTTACATCATCAAATATAAAATCTGAAAGTTGTAAATTTAAATATTCTATTTCTAAAAATTTGGTTTCAGTATGATTTGATGAAATATATCTTTCAATGGTTTTTTTTGCTCTTCTTTGGTTTTTATTACTTTCATCTAAAGTTATAAGATTGCTGTCTTTGTCTAAAATTAAACTTAAATAAAGAGTTAAGGCTCCAGAACCAGTTCCAATTTCTAAAATATTTGAAAATTTACTAATATTTCCAGATATTATTATTGATCCAATATCTTTTGGATAAATTATCTGAGGACCTCTTTTCATTAATAAAATGAATTCATCAAATGAAGGAATATAAACTTCATATTCTTGGTCTTTTGAAGTTTTAACTTTAGTAGGCAATGTTTTTATATCATTATGTTTAATAGTTCCATTTTGTGTAATAAAAGTTTGATCTTCTCGTATTACGGATAAGTGTTTTGTGTTGTTTGATTTAAAAACAACAACAGTATTGTCAAATTTCACTATTTCTTATAGTAACAATAAAAAATATGCAACTGTAGATAAAACTACACCAGCAGAAATAGCTATAGCAACAAATTTTTGTAATGATTTATTCATTTTTTTAAACGTATATTTTTTTTAAATTTTTTGATCTTTTCATAAAGTCTTCCAATGAATATGCCATAGATCAAGAAACTTAAAATTTTTGAATTTTCATCATTTATATTATTTTTTAAATTAGAAAACTTATCTTTAAATTCAGTCACTTTAATAATCTCCAAATAATCAAACTAAATGACAATATGCAAAGAAAAGACAATGAGAAGTAAACCATTGCTTGTATGAAAAAATTACCTGTAAACAATTGTGTTAATACGTTTGAGAGGCCAAATATAATGAAAAATGTTGCTATTGCAAAATAATTTCCTGCTTTAAAGTTTTTCTTTAGCGATTTAATTGAATCTTCAACTTCATCATATGTTTCTTCCTTAGCGTGTTGAAATAGAGAGTCGGCAGTTTTTATTGCATTTGTTGATAGATTTATAAAATTATTCATTCTGTTTATTTTCTAAAAGTATTTCAATTATACCCTGAATGGTAGCCGCAATTGGTAATGCAAGAACAGCACCTATTACGCCAGCTGTATAAGCCCCAAATAGAGTAGCAAATACTGCAACAGCTGGGTGTATGACCATAGTAACTCTTGTTATACGTGGACTAATGAAATAGTTTTCAAGGAATTGGTAAGCTGTCAACACTACAAGAGTATATATAATATATGTTGGCCCTAAAGATATAGAAGCTAAAACAGGAACTATGCCGCCTAGAAATGTACCAACTGCAGGTACTAATTGAGATAATAATCCAGCTGAAATACCTAGGGCGAATGGTGAAGGAAGACCTATTATAAGAAAGGCTATTGTAAAAACAATGCTAGCTAAAATTCCAAGAATTACTCTTGCAGCAATCCAACCACCAGCTTTTGAGACTCCTATTGTCCATACTTGATCAATTGCATTTGATATATTATTGGGCAAAGCTTCCTTTAATTTTATTCTCCAGCCGTCACCTTCAGCTATTAAGTAAAAAGAAAAGAAAAATATAACAAAGAAATGAAAGAAAGCATTTAAAATACTTCTTCCTGCAAACACAACTGTATTTCCAACAGCACTACCGTACTCTCTAAATAGGTTATTGAACTCTTGTTCTAAATTTAAAGATTGACTAGATATGGCAAAGCCTTCACTATTGATATATTTGACAATATTGTCTAAATATTCTGGCATTTGTGATGATAACAAATATAGCTCTTGGACCATTATTGGTATTATTGAAAATATTATTCCACCTATAATAAGAATAATTGCTGCAACTGTAATAATTGCAGAAAGCCTTCTGTTAAATCTTTTTGAAAGTCTATAAACTATTGGTTCAGCGAGTACAGATAGAACAACAGCAACAAATAAATCAAAAATTAAAGATCGGACCCTAAGCAAAATTACTGACGATATGCCTATTAATATAATGTAAAGAAAAGCCCGATTTAATAGTGCCTGACGAGTTTCACCTTTAAAGTTATTCACTATATTTAGACCGAAGTTTTTGTTTTATAGTTACGATTTATGAAAGCAATATAAAGAAAAAATATAATCAGACCAAGTGAAAAATAAAGTTCAAATTGTCTGATTTCGTTATACAAAATATTTCTAGAAAATAAAATAACGACTTGAAAACCAGCTGAAACAATTAAGACAATATTTTTTAAATCAACTCTTCTGATTGTTAAATTTAACAATAATAAACCAGTTCCAATTTTGACTAGAGCTTCAAATGTATTTCCCGAGAGAAAATAAAGATTTCTTAAAGTAAAAAAACCAGATAATCCTATTCCACCAAGGGTGACTTGAAAAATACCAATAAGAATCAAAATTGACGAAATCCATGCAAGCGAAAAATTACTATATGATAACTTGGCTTTTATAGGGCCTGGCCATGGTTGTAATGGATTTACTCTTCGAATCAAGTTTGATGATAATTTAAATACCGATCTTTCGTAATCACCAAAAATTAAAGCAAAAAATAAAAGAATTACAAAATAAAAAACATAGTCAATTCCAAAAATGTAAATATAAAACAAGACAAACATGTGCCAAAGAAATAAGGTAAAAATATTTGCATGAAAAAAGGAAAATAAATTCCATATGATATTATTTTCTAAAAATTTTTCTATAGGATTTCTTAAAAGTAAAAATAAAGAGGCCAAACCTATCGAAGCAACTAAATAATAAATAGTTGGTGGATCTTCATTTGAGTTGGCAATTAATCTATAGCTTGAAAGTGACATAAAATCATTTGACGAATTAAATTTATAAAATAAATATCCAAAAGTTATAACTGATAAGCTCGTAAAAAAAGACAACTTATATGAAAATATTTTTCCATCAGCAAAAAAATAACCAAGCTGATGAATTGCAAGCCAAAATATTAAGTAATTTATTAGTTTCAAATATGAGAAAGCTAAGGAAAAATCAAATGTATCAATAGCGATAGTTGAAATGATAAACATTGATAAAGTTAAATATGGATTTGTCTTATGTAAAAATAAAGTTAATGGTGAAAAAATTACAACCACAAGATATATTGATACAAGCCATAAAGGCCACATAATAAATTCTGTTAATGGCACTACCCCGTCATCTTGACTGGTAAAAAAAAGAGGAAGGCTATATGCCCTTGAATAAATATTGAGAATTAGTGTTACTACTGAAATCCACACAATTACAGGTCCTAATAATGCATTGACTCTATCTGTTAAAAATTTCCATTGACTGCCATCTCTACCAACGTTTGCATACCATGCTATTTTATTTGTAAATCCTACAGAAAAGAAAAACAAAGTCATTCCAACTGTAAACCATGTATACGTTGTTATAAGTGAATCATCAAAAGATAAATTATATATAAGATATTCACCGTAAGAGTCAGAAAATCTAATTAGGTAGAATGTATTAAAAATTATCATCATTAATCCAATTACCTTGAGAAAGTCAATAAATCTTTCTCGAGAGACTGAAGTATTTTCAATTTCTGTCCTTACAACCTTAAAGCTTGCAAAGCTTGGTAGAAATAATTTAATAATTTTTATCACAATAATATTTTACTGCTCTAATGGCTGTTGAATAGGAATATAATATTTATGTGGAAATTGTTTTATATAAACCCGAAATTGCTGGAAATGTTGGATCATGTATAAGGTTGTCGGCAAATACGGGATTACCATTAAATCTAATAAAACCTTTCGGATTCAATTTCCAAGACAATAAAATTAGACGGGCGGGTTTAGATTATCATGACTTAGCCTCTGTAAGTATTTTTGAAAATTGGAATGTATTCTACGATCAAAATAAAAATAATAATATAGCAATGCTATCAACAAAAGGGTCTAAAAATATTTGGGACACTAACTTAAAGAATTATGATTATTTTATTTTTGGACCAGAGTCAGTAGGCCTACCTGAAGAAATACTTAGTCTAAATCATGACATGCTAACAATCCCAATGAGTGATAATTCAAGAAGCATAAATTTAGCAAATTCTGTATCAATTGTTAGTTATGAGTTTCTCCGACAAAATTATAAGAAGTAATTTAAAATTAAATTATGCCAACCTTTGATATAACATCTACTTTTGATAAGCAAGAGGTAACAAATGCTGTGGATCAAATGAATAGAGAGCTTGTGAATAGATATGATTTCAGAGGAACGAATACAACTGCATTATTAAGTGAAAATAACATAACTATAAAAAGTAGTACTGAGGAAAGAATGAATGCAGCAGATCAAGTCCTTAAAGAAAAATTTGCAAAAAGAAATGTATCAATAAAATTTTTATCAAATTTCGAAGATGAAAAAACACCATCTGAATCAAAAAGAAATTACTTTTTAGAATCTGGGATTAATAAAGACATAGCTAAAGAAATCGTTAAGGAGTTAAAAAATAATTTCAAAAAAGTTCAAAGTAATATTCAGGATGGGTCTGTAAGAGTTTCGGGGAAAAAAAGAGATGAGTTACAGGAAGTTATTGCTCACTTGAAATCAAAAGATTTTAATATTCATCTGAACTATGGAAATTTTAGAGACTGAATTTAGTTTTAAAATATTTGAATCCGATTCTTGAAATAAAAACAGAAAAGAGAAAAATTAAACCTGTTTGAAAATAATTTAATTCGTATTCTCTTGAAAAATAATAAGCAAAAATAACTATAAAGAATCCATAAATTGCTCTAAATATAGAAAACAATATAAAACTACGAAATAACTTATTATCTAAAAATTTTTGTAAGTTCAATTTTTTTTAAATATTTTATGCCTATTTGCTGCTACAAATTTATAAACAACATCTCTGAAATATTTTGGAAAAACTTTAAACAAAATTACAGTTTTATATATCCCTCCCAAATCACTCGTGGACTGGATAAAAGCTTCTGCTCCGTAAAATTTTTTATTGTTTCTAAAATAAACTATTTCATCTCTTTTTATATCTTCAATGCTTAATTCAGATTGTTTCATTATTAAGACATCAGATGATCGATTAGAAAGAAATTTTCCATAAGTTGAACACATTATGCATTCTTCATCAATATATGCTTTATTCATTTTCACTAAAAGTAAGACTTAAAGAATTTACACAGTATCGTTGCCCGGTTGGTTTAGGACCGTCAGGAAATATATGTCCAAGATGCGAGTCACATTTTTTACAATTAATTTCAATTCTTTTCATGCCGTAAGAATTATCTTCTTTGGTAGTAATGGTATCTTCAAGAGCATCATAAAAACTTGGCCAGCCGGTTCCCGATTCATATTTTTTTTCGGATTCAAATAAAGCAAAATCACAAACTACACAACTATAAATGCCATCTCTTTTTTCATATAAAAGTTCTCCAGAAAATGGTGGTTCAGTTCCACAATTTTGAGTAACTTCAAACTGATCTTGACTTAAATGCTTTTTGTTTAATTCCATGAACTAATTCTAAATCAGGCAGGATTAAAGTAAATCTCAGATATTTCATCAAACTTGGAACATACAGTGTTTTTTAATTCTAAATTAATTTCAATAACTTCATTATCCATAGTTGTGTCAATATAATCTAAATTACAAAGTGCTAGGTATTTATTTGCACCAATTGATATAATTTTTAAAGATTTGATCTCTTTAATCTTCTCGTTCCCACTAATAATGTCATAGATCATTTCTTGTTTTTTGATACTGATGCTTTCACCAGTAATGAGATGCTTCATTTCATAGCCAAGAAATACACCAGAAACCATAAGAAGTATACCGATCATAATTGAACTAACAGCATCAAATATGGGATTAGATGTTATATTCGCCAGAATTGTACCAACAAGAGCAATTCCTAAACCTAGTGTAGCTGCAAAATCTTCAACAACTATAGCTATCAATGGTCCATCCGTTGATTCTTTAAGAAGCTTGAATACAGATAAATTTTTATTAACTGCTTTACTTCTCAACTCTTTTACAGCTTTGTATAGAACATAAAGTTCTAAAACGATAGACACAGATAGAACAGCAATTGATATAAATAGATTTTTTAATTCCTTAGGATGCGATAAAGCCTCTATGCCATGCTCAAGGGAGATAAGACCACCAATAGTAAAAATAAGAACTGCAACAACTAATGTCCAAAAATATTCCTCTTTTCCTCTTCCAAGTGGGTAAAGCAATTTATTTGGTTTTTTTGATTGTTTTATGCCAAACCATAGAATAAATTGATTTCCAGAATCTACATATGAATGAACCGCTTCAGAGAACATGGCTGATGAAGATGTAATAACGGCTATAACTGTTTTTATACCAGCAATAAAAAAATTTACTGAGAAAGCTAAAAATACAGTTTTGGATGAATCGCTAGATGCCATTTTCTTCGAACCATGTCACGAGCTGAGGATAACCTCCAACTCTTGTATCATCTATAAAAATTTGTGGGACTGTTTTTACACCCTCTCCAATTTTTTTATAGAATTCACTTCTTTCAGTATCATCTGATAAATCAATCTCATCAAATGGAAGATTTACTGAGTTAAGTAAATTTTTTGCCCTATCACACCAAACACAATTATTTTTTGAGTAAAGAACTATATTCAATTATTTTCACTTCCCGTATATATTTCATTAGTTGTTTGAGTAACACGAATAAAAGTAGTACTTTTTGGCAGGTCTTTAAGTTTTTTAGCTCCGACATAAGAACATGCTGATCTCATGCCACCTAAAATTCCCTGCACAGTACCATCCAAATCACCTTTGTATTTAAGCCTTACTTTTTTTCCTTCTGCTGCACGATGCTCTGCAAGATCGCCATAATAAGTTTGTTGTGCTTTAGTAGACGACATGCCATAAAAATCTTTGTACTGTTCACCATCATCATCTGTTACTAATTCTCCTCCGGACTCCTTATGTCCAGCAAACATCCCGCCTAACATTACATAATCAGCTCCAGCACCAAAAGCTTTTGATACGTCACCAGGATATTTACATCCCCCATCTGCCATTACATGGCCACCTAATCCGTGTGCAGCATCTGAACATTCAGATATAGAAGATAATTGAGGATACCCAACACCTGCCACACTTCTAGTGGTACACACAGAACCAGGTCCGATTCCAATCTTTACGATATCAGCTCCAGCTAGTATCAATGCCTCAGTCATTTCACGAGTTGCTACATTGCCTGCAATAATAATTTTTTCTGGAAAAGTTGCTCTATAGTTTTTAACTGAATTTACAAAATCTTCTCTATATCCATTTGCCACATCAATACACAAATATTTAATATCATTATTTAACTCAAAAATTTCTTTACCAAGCTGTAAATCTTCTTGAGATTGACCAACAGTTACTGAAATATATTCTGGATCTAAATTATCTATATTCTTTTTCCACTCTTCTAAAGTATAAAATTTATGAATTGCAGTGAGCATTTTGTGCTTCTGAAGAGTTACTGCAGTCTCAAATGTTCCAGTAGTGTCCATATTTGCAGAAAAAATAGGAACACCCGTCCATGTTGCGGTAGTATGTTTAAATTTAAAATCTCTCTCAAGGACCACTTCAGATCTTGAAACTAATGTGCTTCTTTTTGGCCGAATAAGTACATCATCAAAAGTTAATTTAATATCGTCTTCAATTCTCATTATTTTTTATTTTCCCTTATCCTAAATAACAGAAATTATGATAGTTGAATTCCCATTTTTTGGTGCAGGTATTAATTATTTTCCTACAGAAATATCAGCATTAAGAGTATTCGAACCTAGATATTTGCTGTTAATTGGTGATTGTATAAATAATGAAAGTACATTTTGTGTAGGAAAAAATTTAGAAACAGTTGGACAAATTGTTTCAGAAGTTAAAATCATTGAACATCAAGATATATCAAATGCTGAACAACTCGTGGTTATTGAATGTGTTGGCATTTATAAAGTTACTGACATTGAACTTACGAAAGAATACCCTATATGCCAATCAGATGAATTAATAAATGTTGGATTGCCTCCTTCTGAAGAGGAGCTAATAGATCTTCAAACAGATATCAAAAAGGCGATAAGTATTCTTATTGAGCAAGGTATAGATATGCAAATCCCAGATTTTGAAATTGATATAGAAAATAGAATTCTCAGTCTTTGGAATTTATGTACAAAAATGCCTATGTCTTTAGAAATGCGAAATGAAATACTTTCAAATAATTCTATTGATGACAGGTACGATGTACTAAACAATTACGTAAAAAGAATTTTAAAAGATCCTTTTAAGTAGATATCCATTTATCAAATAATTTATTAACCGATTCGGAGATCAAATATTCGTTTTTTTTTAATTTTTTAAATTCCTTGTCGATATTAAATTCTTCCAGTTCTTGCTTTGTCTTTTCACCTTCATACCATTTTAAAAATAGATCTTCTGTAATTTCTGGATGATATTGTATGCCTATTGTTTTTTTTATTGTAAATATTTGGGGAAATGATGTTTTAGCTATTAATTTAGCCTTTGAGGGCAATTTAAAAGTATCCCGATGCCATGTAAATATTTCTATATTTTTGTAATCGTCAAAAATATAAGAGGATGTTAGAAATGAAAGCTTTTTAAAACCGAATTCAATATTTTCTGCTAAATAAGCCTCTCCATCTAATGAGTCTGCAATTAATTGAGAGCCTAAACATATTCCCAGGATTTTAATGTTCATATTAACTGCCTCAGCAATCCATTTTTTTTCACTCTTTAAATATGGGTACTCCGCAGATTGATAAGCACCCATGTGACCACCTAAGAGGATATAATTTGATGCTGGATTTAAATCATTCCAATTAATTTCCCAAGCATTTAAAGTAATTATGCTTCTTTTTTCAAGATGGCCTAAAGTTACTTCAGGATCATTAATTATGGCAACAGTTTCAGCTTTATTCATAATTATGTGCGCGGAAGAGGACTCGAACCTCCACGGGTTTTACCCCACAGGATCCTTAATCCTGCGCGTCTACCAGTTCCGCCACCCGCGCTAATATCAGTCTAAAAACCAAAATAAAGATAATGTTGTTACAGCAAAAAGAAAAGCAACAAATGCAGTGATTCTACTTAAGTTTCTCTCAGCTAAAGTTTGGCCAATATTTCCAGAAGCTCCTGGTCCACCAAGCATATCAGACAAACCTCCACCTTTTCCGCTATTTAATAAAACCAAAGCTATTAATGCTATTGAAACGACAACATGTACTGATATTAAAACTGCTGTAATTGTATCCATCTTTAACCTTTTTTTATTCTAGATTGTTGTTCAACTTCTTTTTGTAATTTAATAATTTGTTCTTGGTCTCCAAGATATCCAATTTTAGTTAGTTTATCATCTTGATAGTTAAAAGCTAATGGTATTCCAGTTGGTATATTTATTCCAATAATATCTTTGTCACTAATGTCTTCAATAATTTTTAGGATTGCTCTAATACTATTTCCATGTGCGACTACTAAAACATTTTTTGTTTTTGAAAGATTTAATATCATAGAAATCGTTTTTTTGACTCTTGATACTACATCTTTTAAAGATTCCCCTAATGGAAGATCTTGATTGATATTTTCGTATAACTTATCATAATTTGGATCAAAATCAGAATTTTTGGCTGCTAAAGGAGGTGGAGTGTCATAACTTCTTCTCCAAAGTTGGACTTGTTCTTCACCATATTTATTAGC
>CABYLQ010000005.1 GCA_902519845.1 uncultured Candidatus Actinomarina sp.
AGTTTATGGATACTCAAGACTAGCCTTATTGTTTTACTTAGTATTTTCCACTACTTCACTTTATTTATCAGATAAAATTAAAAACAAGTGAGCAAATTAAAACTATGAAATACTCAATTATTATTCCAGTATTTAACGAAGAAGAGACGGTTGAAAAATTATTGAAAAAAGTAAACAAACAACGAGAAAATTTTAATCTTGAAATAATAATAATTAATGATGGCTCAACAGATAGTACGAAAGAGTTAATTATAAAGAATGAAAATCTTGTTGACCATTTTATTGATTCAGAAACTAATATCGGAAAGGGTGGAGCGGTAAAAAAAGGGCTTAAATTTGTTACTGGAGATTATGTCTTGTTCCAAGATGCAGACTTAGAATATGACCCAAGTGACTTTGGAAAAATATTTAATGCTATTGAACAATTCGAAGCTGAAGTAGTTATTGGAAGTAGATTTTTGTCTCCAGAATATACAAGAGTTTATAACTATTTTCATAAAAAAGGAAACTTATTTATTACTGGTTTATTTAACTTGCTATTTAACACAACATTCACTGATATATATTCTTGCTATTTGTGTTTTAAAAGTGACCTTTTCAAGTTTGAGACTTTAAAAACCAAAGGTTGGGAACAACATGCTGAGATTCTTGCCGAGTCAATAAAAAATTCATCGGTTTATTATGAAGTTCCTATTTCTTATTCAGGTAGAACATTTGAGGAAGGGAAAAAAATAAGGGGAAGACATGTTTTTAAAGTTATATTTACAATAATTAGAAAAAAGTTATTTTAATTTTATGAACTTGCTATTTTCAAAGGTTTTTTTGTTATTTTTCTTTATAACGTCAAAAAAGTTCCAAGCTAAAACAAGTACATAGTCATACGAATTAGTTTTAACAGAGCTTAGGTTTTTAATTTGAATATTTGTACCTGGAATATACTTATTTTGTTTAAGAAGATTATCATCAATTGTGAATGAGAATTCTTTTTCAGTCAGCCCAAAATAATTTAAAACTGTTGTAGCTTTTGCAGGAGCGCCATAGCCAATAATTTTTTTATCTTCTTTTAATAATCTGTTTATCTTATCTAACGATTGTAGTTTTATATTTTCTACATCCTTGGCAAATTTATAGTAAGTATCTATTTGATCTAACTTATGTTTTTTCTCAATTTCAATATATTCCTTTAAACTTCTATGTGCTCTTTTATTTTTATCTTTAGAAGCGTAAACCCTCAAAGATCCTCCATGAGTATCAACCTCTTTTACTTTATATACTTTTAGTTTTGATTTTTCAAAAAAATTCAGCACTGACAGTAAACACCAATAATTGACATGTTCGTGATAGATGTTATCGAATGTTAAATCTTTTATTGTCCTGAATAAGTATTGAATTTCGAAAACAAATTCTCCATCATTTTTTAATATCTTTTCAACATTTTCTAAAATGTCTTTTAATCCATCTCCGTGTGCGAAAACATTAAATGCTGTAACAACATCAATTTTTCCATATTTTTTTAATATTTTTTTTACTGTTCTATTTGTAAAATATTCAGAATAAGTTGTGAGGTTTCTTGAATTTGCAATTTTGGCAACATTTTTAGCTGGTTCAACTCCAACGGCCTGTATTCCTTGTTTGTTAAGCGGGTCTAAAAAGATTCCGTCATTACTCCCTATATCAAGTACAACTGATTTACTTTTTAAATTTAAATCATTTTTTAATTCTTTAGCTATTTTTACAAAATGATCTTTGAATTGTTCTGAAGTTGACGATAAATATAAATAATTATCAAACATTTTTTCAGGTGGAACAACAACACTGAGTTGTGAATTAGAACATTGTTTACAAAAGTTTAAATCAAGTGGGTATAGTTCATTTTTTTCATTTTTATTGTTATTTAGATTATTTGCCAATGGTGAGAGTCCAAGTGATAGGTAGTGGTTCAGACCACCTCCACAAACTCTACATTCGGTTTTATAACTTTCAATTATGTTTTTTGACAACTGTTCATCTACAAGTTTGTGTGGAATTGTATGGGTAATTCCATAGTTTTGATGTTCTCTTTCGCCATTTACTAAATTTAACAATGTTGAGTCCTCTAGAAAAATCATTGTATGTGCAACATATGGAGGAATGATTGACAATTCACCTTCTTTAATTAATCTTGTTTCAATAACTGAGTTTGGTTTATTTAAATCCTTAGTAACACTTATGTACTTACCCTTTATTAAAAGACACTTCTGTGTCTGCACAGGATGATAATGATTCCCTCTAATTGTTTCCTTATTTGATTCAACATACCCGATCATGTTGATTTGATCATCAAAATAGTAATTAGAAATTATACCTCTTTCGTCAAGAAAGTTGTCTTTACCAATTTCAATAATTTCATTTTTATCAATTATTTCTTTATCTTTCCATGCATTAATCATTTCTTCTATTGAAGTTTCGAGATTATATAAAAAGTTAAAACCTGTTTTTTTTAATTTTTTATTTGATAAGGAATATCCTTTGTTTGGTACAGAATCTTTTGTTATTTGAAAATCAATATTTTTATTAATTTTTTTACAAATTTTTGCAACGTCTTTTACTGTAATATTTTCATTAACACAGTGAAAAATTTCATTACTAATTGTTTTGTCTTCACCAACAAATTTTAAACACCTAGCAACATCATATACTGATACTAAGCTTTTTAGTTGTTCTCCCCCAGCAAATAATTTTATTTGACCACAATCTGAAGCTATTTTTGAGAATAAGTTTGGCATAATATTCAATCTTGTAGAGTCATAAGATTTTCCATATACAGATCCCAGTCTTAAAATTACATAGTCTCTTTGAGATTTAGTTAAGTCTTTTTCAGATTGTGCTTTTCCTTTTGAATATTCCAAAACAGGTAATGTTTCTTGATTTTCATCAATTCCTTCAAGTGTTGATTCAACTCCTTCAAAAACAACATGTGTTGAAGTAAATATAATTTTTGAATTGTCAGGTGAAAATTTAATAATATTTTTGGTACCTTTTATTCCAACATCATTTATTTTTTTGTCTCGTGCTTTATCAATGTCTTCTTTTGTGGTTCCAACATCTGTTATGCCTGCAAGGTGATAGATTAAATCAGCATCAAAAATTTCATTTTTAAGAGAACTTTCATTTAAGATATCAACTTGTTTAAATTTTATATTCCATCGTTTTAACTGACTTACTCTTTCTGAGAAAAACTTGTTATCAATAACAGTTACATCATAGATTCTCGATTTGGAAGAGTAAAGCTTTGCCAGCTCCATGCCTATATAGCCAAGACCCCCAGTAATTATGATTTTCTTCATTTCTTAACTATAGCTTTTTTGTCTTAAAATTTTGTAATCATTGTTGGAATATTATGAATAAATATTAAAAATACTATTGAATACAGAATTTTATAAAATTTGAGGTTAAAGTTTTTAATTCTATTGAGAAATAAAGCACCATAAAAGGGCAGTATGTTTAGCAAATATATAATGTAAGTAGCTTTTACAGTATCTCCTTTTTCTTCTGGATACTTTATGTTGAACCATAAAAAACCAACAAAACCAACAGTGATAAAAACTGTAATCAAAAAATAAAATATCTTTGATTCTTTATTGTTATCAAATTTATGTTTTCCACTTTTTAAAAATTTAAAACAATAGAGTATTCCAAGCAAATATAAAGCAGTTGGAATTAAAGCAACTGCATTTACTCTCCCTAGGTAAGGAAGTATTTCAGAAATATTCAATGATTCACCCTCTCGTCCAGTTCTTAGTAAAAAATATCCCCACCAATCTCCCCAAGTGTCAGAGTGGAGGATAGGAATTATTCCTTTAGTCATAGAAGATCCTCTGAATGGCTCTTTAAATAAAAGCAAGTCATCAAATCCTGTCGTAGTGTAGAAAGAAAGAGGATTATTTTTAATATCTAGTTCTTGTGGAATTTCATTGAAAGTAGTGAAGCTTCCATACTGAATGAATAAACCAAAATAAAACCAACTTGAAATTAAAAAAGCTATCAAAAGTGACCAAAATAAAAGTTTAAATAATTTCTTAAAAACATCATCATTGTAAAAATACTTCATAAGAAACAAAAATATTAATAAAGATAAAATAAACAAAAAACCCCATTGTCTACTTAAAGCAAGCAGTCCAAAGATAATTCCAAAATAAAATATATCAGTTCTTCCAAATTTAAAATCATTTTTAAAAAGTTTAGCAAATAAATAAAGAGCCCATGATATAAAAAAAGCAACGTAAGGCTCTCCTCTTATCATTGCAAAAGTTTTATAGTTAGCTGATATTATCAAAAGTAATAAAATTAGTGATTCAAGAAATTCACTATTAAATGGCATAATTAATTGAGAAATATTGATATAAAAATAGATAATTAAAATAAACATTAATGCTTGTAGAATTTGAGTTGATTTTCCATACAAATTTGTACAGTCGATGCTAATTAATGAAAGTTCAAATAATTTATCACACGCTGAATCAACTAATGAAGGAAAAATATATGGTAATGGTGGAGAGAAAAATTCATATGTGTCTTGATCAGTTGGAAGAGCAAAGGGTAACACTTCTACATACCACTTATGTGCTGCAGCATCGTACCCTAATTCATGGTTGTAATTAATTATGTTGAACAACAAAACAAACAAAACAATTAAAAATAGAAATAGAATTTTGAAGTTTGTTTCAGTTTCTTTAAATATTAAATTATTAGCATTTTTGATAAATTTAGAATCCAAATTTTCACCAAATATTTCTCATTAAATTGTTAACAAATTCTGTAACAAGTGAGTAAATAGAAATAATATTTTCCTTATTTGGAGATTCATTATAGATTGAACCAAATAAATGTCTTTCATCAACAAATAACAAAATAATGAAAGAAAGATATGGAAGAAATCTAGCATATCTTTCTGAATTTAACTCTACATTTTCGTAAAAGTAATACAAGACGAAAAGACTAATTGGGATGACTAACATTGAGAATACTCTGCTGGTATCAAGTGCTAAGGAGGAACCAATCAATGCAAGCAAAAAACTGATTATAATTCTAATTTTTTTATTATCGTCTTCGGAAAAATATATAAAAATTATTAGATATAACATTACTCCTAAAAAACCTGAGAGAATTAAATCAATCGAGTTTGATGATGATAGATAAAATACTTGGTCTAAAACATTTTCATTAAATACAAATCTCAATCTGCTTCTTCCACCATAATTTATGTTGTTTAAATAAACTTGAAGAATTATTCTTCCAATTATGTATGAACTAAAAAGAGTTAATCCTAATAATTTTTCTCCTTTTTTATAAAACAATACAAAGACAATTATTAACGAAAATAAAGCAATCCCATAATGGTTTATTGTTAAAAGTGATGAGAATATCAATATAGTTAAATAATTCCTTTTTATTAAAATCTTTTTAACTATAAGAACAAGTAATAAAGAGGTGAAAACATCTGAATATCCCATGAACCAAGATACAGTAACAAGCCACCCTGAGAATAAAAATACCGTAGAATTTTTTTGAAGAAAATTTATATTTACACAGATTAAATAGATTAGAACTGTTGTAATGGAAAAAACCATTAATGAAAAAAACCTAAAATCTTGAATATTAAATAAGAAACCTAGGATATGAAAAAAAGGAGTATCTACATTATATGATGAATAAGGCATATTGCCAGAGAACAAAGATTGTGAAATTTCATACTCATGAAAAATAGTGTTTGTAAAACTAGTCCCAAAAATTATATGTACTAAAACAGATGAGAATAGAAAATTAAAAAAAACTTTATTGTTAAGTAAAGATTTTATACTTTTCATTAGTACATCCCTTGTTCTCTAGCATCAATCATCCAAGGTATAACTATATCTAACATTTTGTCTAATGACGTTTCGGCCCTAAAACCTAAAAGTTTTTCAGCTTTTTCTGTTGAAGGTATTCTTTTTTGAACATCATATTCAAAAGCATTAATTGACTTATATTTAAATTCTTCATTCGGCTTAATTTTACTCCAAATTAATTCAGCCAACTCAAGGACTGAAGTCGAAATATCGGTTGAAATGTTAAAGTCATCATTCTTAGCTTTTGGATGGTTTAATAACAGACAAATACCTTTCGCAAGATCTTCTCCATATGTATAGTGCCTAATTTGATTTCCTTTCCCCAATATTTCTACCGGACCATGATTATCAAGTATTTTTAAAATAAGATCTGGTACAACGTGGGAGAGAAGTAACTTCTTACTACTCTGTGATAATTCCTTTGAAGATTTAGTTTTTAGCTCACCAATACCCACAGCATTGAAAGGTCTGGCTATTGAATACTCAAGTCCATATTGTTCATTTGCCGCTTTTGCAAAATATTCTACTGATAATTTCTGAAATCCATAAGAACTAATTGGAGGAGGTGTTTTTGTAATATCGCTTTCTTTTGTGGGAAATATGTCTGATGATTCAAACACCATTGAAGAACTTAAAAATATAGTTCTTTTCAAAGTTCCTTCGTTAAATCTTTTTATAGCATTGTCAGTTGTAACTGAAATTATTTTTTCATTTTCAGATAATAAATCATAGGCAAACTCATGAAAATAAGAGATTCCACCAATCATTGCTGCTCCAGCAATAAGGTAATCGGCACCTTCTAATGCGTCGTACATTAAATCATTGTTCTTTACATCACCTTCAATAAGTTGAAAATTTTTATTTGAACTATGATCTCTTTCAATTTGACCATATTTTGAAAAATTATCTATACCAGTGACAAAATAACCATTTGATAGTAGTTCTTTTACAACATATCCTCCAATAAAACCCTCTGAACCTGTAACAACAACTTTTTTCATTTCACTTCTTTCTTATAATCAATCTAAATACCCAGTACAAATAACTAGGCAAGAATTTTGAAATTGAAAACTTACTCTCTCCAAAATCTCTATCAATCCAAATTGTAGGTATTTCAGCAATTCTTTTTTTTTGGAGTTTTGCCTTTACAACCATTTCCAAACCAAGTGTAAAACCATTCTTACTTTCAATTTCAACAGAATTTAAAAAACTTTTATCGTACGCTTTAAACATATTTGTTGGGTCTTTAGTTTTAATAAAAAATAAATAATAAAGAATAACTCCACTTAGCCTACTCAATAAATACTTTAGTGTAGAGTTTCCTACATATTGGCCACCTCTTGAATATCTTGTTGCAACAGCAACGCTTACTCCCCGATTGATTAATGAAAATAATTCTTCTATTTGATCAGGGTCATCACTTCCATCCCCCATAAATACACATATTGAATCACCCAGAGAATTTTCAATTCCATATTTTATAGCATTAGCCGGGCCCGGGCCATAATCGTTTATCATTGTTCTTAAATTTTCTGTATTGTATGACAGGTTTTTTATTGTTGAGTCTTTAACATCATCAACAACGACTATAACCTCCGTATCTTCTTTTAAAGATTTAAAAATTCCATGTAAGACATTATTGATATTGTCTTCTTCATCTTTACATGGGATGATTATTGATTTAGTTATTTCCAATTTTTAATACCTCTTTGTCCTTAAAATCGTAGCTTTTAAATTCTTCATGATTTGTCCCAATAATTACATAATTACTTTGGTCTTTAATATCTTCATATAAATATGTTTTTTCTTTAATTGCTTCGTGTGAAATATTTGGCTCTACAACATAAATATCATAGCCAGTGGATATTAAAGTTTTTAATAATTCATATGCAACAGAACCTCTTAGATCATCAGATTCAGGTTTAAAAGTAATCCCGAGGAAAATAATTTTATTAGAAGAACAATTATTTTTTATCTCTGACAAAATATTTTCTAAAAATATTTCGTTGGTTTTAAAAAATAAGTCAATAATTTTATTATTTTGGTTAAAATTTTCTACGAAAGTTTTTGTATCCTTAGGCAGACAGGGACCTCCTACAAATCCTGGTTTCGCTATATTTTTTAATCTTGGGTAATCAAAAGTTGCGACTTCAAATATTCTTTCGAAATTAAGTCCAAATTGTAATGAAATATTTTTAAATTCATTAATTAGTGAGAATTCAGAATACCTGTAAACATTAGAAAATAATTTTATAAATTCAGCTTCTTCATAGCTTACATTAATGGTCTGAGTTCCAATAGTTGAAAAAAATTTTTCAAATTCAAAGAATTTATCTTGTTTAGCACCAACAATCTGTGGAAGTGAAATCATTTCATCAAACGCTTTTCCTTCTGCAATTCTTTCGGGACAATATCCAAGTATAATATTTTTCTCCTGAAAAATTTTGTTACTTAATAGCTTTGAACAAGTACCATAATCTACAGTGCTTCTGAGTATTAATTTTGAATTTGGTAACAAATTTTCCGATACTTTATTGATCAAATTATCAAAATTCAATCTGTCTTTTTTACTGCTTGATGTACCTATTGTTACAACAACATATTCACATTCTGAAATCTTTACATAATCGTCAGTAATTTGGAGACCTTTTTTTAATGCTTTAGCTAAGTTTTCTTTTAAATCTGGTTCAAAAAATGGAGGATTTCCATTAAAAACAGAGTCGATGATTTCTGCATTTTCATCAATTATTATTACATTTCTATCTTTTATCTGGAGTAGACAACTTAAAGGAAGCCCAATGTGTCCAAGACCTCCAACAACTGCTACTTTCATAATTTATTTTGAACAAAGTTAATCATTATAAAATAATAGTTTAAATTTATTGAAAAACATATTCGAACTTTGATATATACTCATCAAGTTTTTCATTATCGTAATCTCCTGAGGTGACAAAAAGTGCCTGTTGATTATAAGTTTTAATAGGCTTTTCAAAAATTTCTACCATATGGTAAATCCCTCTATCTGTATAGTCATCAAAAATAATTTTTGTTCCTTTATCAGAAAATTTTAGACATGTTAAAAAGCATGCAACTCTGAATCTGCCGTCTATAAATACAAAGTCGGGTTTCTCTTCTTTTGTCCAAATGTATTCTCTATAAAGTTTGAAGTTCTCTTTTTTTTCATAACTAAATGGATATCCCCATTCAGCTATTTTTCCAACATCTATGAATTTTAATTCTACTTTTGAATTTTCATTTTTTATTTGACTAAGTGTGGACTCAATCCATTTTTTTGACGAATCAACAGATACTATTCTATTGTTTGAATTTTGTGAGATGTATATTGTACTTTTACCAACACCATATTCTCCATAAAAATTAGTACTTTTTAAAGTGTCTTTGAATAGCAAATTGTCACTATCAAAAACTGACTCACTTATATTTTCACGGGTTTCAAATATTCTTTGATAAATGTATTTAAAACTTTTATAAATAAAAGGAGGAAGACAATAATAAATTATTTGTTTCATTTATTTTTTCTCTATTAAGTATCTTATTTTTTTATAAAATTTAAATCTGATATAAAAAAATAATGTAAAAAAAGTGTTTGTATATTCGCTTTTTATAATTTGCTGAAAATTTTTAGATACTGATTTACTTAATTTGACATTAAATAATTTAGTAATTCCACTGTTCGTTCCACTTCCATCCATTCCATCATTAAAAACGTGAGATCCTGCAGGATAAACAGTAAATCCGTTATTTAAAAATATTGTTTGATACCAAAAAATTGCCCAAGAATTAATTTTTTCTTTATCATTATCAATTAGTTGTTGTTCCCAGTTTGAAAGACCAAAGAAATTAAATCTTCTCCTAATTTTTTTATCACTTGAAGAAATTAAGTTTTCTGACCTATTTGTATGATTAGACCATCTATCTGACCATGTTGCCCAACCCCATGAATTCATCAGTTTACCAATTACTACTTTTGATTTAAAAATTCTAATTTGAGGATAAGACCAACCGTTTACATGCCATACTTTTTTTTCTTCTTTGTAGATAGATAAAGAATTATTCATATAATTTAAAAAGTTTTCACTAACTACCAAATCATCTTCTAAGCAAATAACAGTATCGTTGTTTTGAAAAACAAAATCTATTCCGTTTAAAATGTTTTTTGCGAGACCAAAATTTTCGTCTCTTACTATGACTTTTATTTCTTTAAAATCTTCAATCAAATCTATAAAATTTAGTATATTTTCTGTCATTTTGTTCCGACCATCTTTTGGAATATCTACAAAAAAATATAAAACTGTTTCGTTACTTTCTTTGCTTTGTTTTAAAGAATTGATAAGATTAACTAGTTTGGTTGGTCTGTTATAACAAAATATTGCAACAGGTGAATAATTCATAATTTAATGTTACTGATAATAAAAATAAAAAAATCTTACAAATTTATATTTTTATTTAAAGATGAAATTATTAATTTAAAATACTGAAACGGATATTCAAGTTTCCAAATTTTTAAATTGAAAATATTTATTATCAATATTCTTAATGTATTCGGTGTCCAAACATTAACAATGTGATACTTGGGTTTAAATAATTTTCTAAAGATATCGTAATAATATTTTGAGTCTAAAGCAAAAATTCCTTTTGGGGACCATGGTTTAAATTTTCCACTGTAATGTATGACTACTGCATCATTTTCGATTTTTTCATAAAGGTCTCTACTAAGTCTCTGTTTGCCATAAACATTGAAATTTAGATCTTCATCCAGTTCTTCATAACTACCATCAAAAAAAAGGGATAAAATATCTTGATCATGCCACAGAAAGTCTGATTTTCTGTTTTGTAATATACTTGATAATTGAAATGAGCAATTGTTTTTAATCCAAAGTTGATAATTTATTAACAACACTCCTGAGTTAAGATATCGCCCACTACTAAGGTTTAATCTATTTTTTTCATTATGTAATACCTCATTCGTTTGAGCTGAAAGAATTTTGTTTGATTTTTTTAGTTTTTCAATCGATTGAGTAAGCTTTAATTGATATTCTTTAATAAAGTAAGCATCAGCATCAATATATAGAACAAAGTCTATATTTTTTGGAACATAGCTCTCTAGAAATAATCTATAAAATATTGCATTTGAAAAATGAGAATTTTTAAAATTTGGAAAATTAATATCTTTTTTATCAAATTTATAAATATTTAACGTTAATAAGTTATTATGTTTTTTTATTTTTTCATTATATTGTTCAAATGTTTCTGGATCTTTGTGGATTATATAAATACTTACCTTTTCATTGCTATGGTTCAATAAAGATATAATTGAGCAATAAGCTTGAATGTTGTAATTTTCATCAAAACAATAAAGGATATTAAACACTATAAACCATTATATATAAATTTTTACTTCTGAATATTTTTAAGTTTTTCAACTATTTTTATCATTTAAATTTTTATGTTAATAGGATTTATTAAACATGAATAAAGTTAATTTACTTTACTGCTTTGATAGTAATTATGATAAGCAGTCTTTTTTATCTATTTCTTCTATTGTAAATAACTCAAAAGATGTTTTTGAAATATACATAATCCACAAAGATCCAGAAACATTTGAATTGTACAAAAATAGACTTTTAAAGAACAGTAATGTTGAAAATATAGAAATTTATAAATTTAAAAAAAATATAGAGAATTATCCTCAATTAAAAAATAAGCATGTCTCCGAAGCAACTTATTACAGACTCTTTATATCAGAATATTTACCCAAAGAATTAGACCACGTTCTATATTGTGATCCAGATGTTTTTTGTGTAAGAAATATATCAACCTTCCTGAGTTCTTTGTTTAGAAAATTTATTGATGAGAATAAGCCTATAGGGGTAAATGTAGAAAAATATTTAAATGATGAAAATCTTGAATATTTTAAAAACTTAGAAATGAAAAATAATTCATATTTCAATGCTGGTGTAATGTTAATAAATTTAAACATTTGGAATAAAATTGTCACTAGTGATCTAATCAAACATAAAATTCAAGTACTTGAGAATAAAATTATACTTTGGGATCAAGATGTGCTTAATTCAATATTTGATGGTAATTATTTTGAAATATCAAATTTGTTAAATTTCAGAATAACTTACCCAATAGATATTGAGTTTTTTAAAGATAACATAATTTTTATTCATTACTCAGGAAACCATAAGCCATGGACTGTTGAGGGAGCTCTTGACAAACCAAGTGTGTATTACAACAAAATTTACCAAGAATATTTTAAAGATAAATATTCTCTAAAACTAAAAGGTACAAGAAAATATGCATTGAGCTATCTTTTAAAAAGCATCATAAATAAAAACATATTTAAAATTGATTTTTCTCTTGAATATTTCAAACAATTTACAATATCAATAATGAAAAAATGAAACAAAAAAATATTAATAAAAAACTAGAAAAAGTTTGTTCAAGATACTCAAATGAGATTAAATCAATAGCACATGTTGGTGCTCATTTAGGGCAAGAAATAGATATATATAAAAAATTTGATATTAAAAATATTTATTTATTTGAGCCCCAAAAATCAATTTTTTTAAAATTGCAAGAAAATACAAAAAATCTACCTAATGTAAAACTGTTTAACACAGCCTTGGGCTCAATTGAAAAAAAAGAATTTTTAAATAAAGCTTCCGAAAACGATGGTGCCAGTTCTTCAATATTAGAGCCAGCATTACATAAAGATCTTCATGAAGAAATAAAGTTTCATGAAAAAGAAGAAATTGATCTCAAACGATTTGATTCGTTTGGGATTGAGGATGTAAATTTTTTGACTATAGATGTTCAAGGGTTTGAACTTGAGGTAATTAAGGGGTTTGGAGAGAAAATCAAAAAATTAGATTTTATTTTTACTGAAATAAACAAAGACTATGTTTACAAAAATAATGTACTTATTCAAGATTTAGATTCAGAATTAAATAAACATGGGTTTTTACGTATAAAAACTTATTGGGATGGGTATTTACCATATGGAGATGCTTTTTATGTCAGAAAACGTTTACTAACTAAAAAATACATTGCTTTCTCAAAAATATCTAAAAAATTTTTTGATAGTAATATTAACTTGCTATTTCTAAAAATAATTAATTATCGAAAGTTAATTTTTAAAACTAAAAAATACTTAAATAGATTTTTTAGATTCTAAATTTTTAAGAAAATCATTCCAATAATTCGCATCTTCTGGAAGTATAATTTTATAATTTAAATATTTATCAACAATGACTTCATAATCATCGGGAAAACAATCTTTTTTAAGAAAGCATACTTTTCCTTCTTTTGGTTTTAACCCGTAAAAATTTTTCCTAACTTCATATTCAATTGTATTTGGAGAAACAATATGTGAATTAAGTGGTGTTGAAATAAAAGTCCTATAACTATCAAGTCTTACAGTTAATATAAGACACACAAAAAATAGTGAGAGAAATATGCCTTTATTTATAAAAATAATTTTTAAATCTTTACTTGATTCAATAAAGTCTAAATTAATCAACAATAGTATTGTTATAAAAATCGGTGTCGCAAATCTATATGCAGGAGTAAAAATAATCCAAATAGTGAATACTACAACTGATAGAAATAAATACTTTAATGAGTCAATATTTGGCTTAACAAAAAATAATAATTTTATTATTAATAAAGAAAATAAGAAATTTATTAAGTAATCATAATTGCTTGATAGCCAAGAATCATAAAACCAATCATAATTATTTAAACTTCCAAAAATATCATTTGGATTTCTTGGGTGCCCTCTGATTGATTTATTAACAACTGTAGCTTGTGATTCTTGATACCATTTTAATGTTGATACACACGTAATGTTTATTGGAAAAATCAAACAACTTGAAACTATCAAGTTTTTAGTAAACCAAAAAAATGAAATTATAAATCCAAAACTAAAGATATTTGTTAAATTGTACTTATTTAATTTACTTTTATAAATAATTATTAAATATGGGATTAGAAATATAAAACCTAAATACCTAACTTGTCCAGAAAATAAAATCAGTAACCCAGCAACAAAATAATCTATATTGTCTGGTGAATCATCAAGCTTTAGAATCAACAAAAAAATAATTGAGAGTGTGAATAATAATCCAAAGGTGTTGTCAAATGCTCCAATTTCGTCAATTCCAATGAATCCATTTCTTCCACCATTCAAACCAAAATTATCAAATATTCCAAAAAACAGTATTATTAAACTAATTTTTTTGTAATTAGAATGTCTAGATATTAAAAAAGAAAACAAAATAAAATAAAAACTCATAAACACAAGCAAATTAGGCGTTTGTAGAAATACAAAGTTTTGATCTATCCAATAGCTAGCTCCTATGTATTCCCATAATGAAGAAAATCCATATCTATGATGAAGATTTGATAAACCAAAAATTATGCTTTCGTCTCTTATAAAAAGTTGATTGTTAAGGTGATATATATCAGAATCTTTGCTTAAACCTGCATTGTAAGTACTTATAATGAAAGTCCCATAAATACTTAACTTTATAATTATGTTTAGAAAGCTAAAATTTTTTAAATTTATATTTCTAAAATTTAGAAGTGCGATAAATAACAAAATAAGATAATAATAAATTTGATTTATTCCTCCAAAAAAATTAAAAATTACTGCAATATTTCCTACAATAAATAAGCCAAATAACATATAAAAATTATTTGCATTAATTTTAAAAATTTTGGCCTCTTTGAAACTTTGATTTAAAACTTTGGAAAGATAAAAATAAAAAGTACGACCTATAAAATAAGTTAAAAGTGTTTGTAGTGTAATGTAAAAAATATTGATCATCTAAATATCTATTGTTTCCAAATTTTCTTTAAAGATTTGTTCTGAAAAATTCTTTTTAAAAAATTTATAACCCTCTTTAGAAAGTTTATCCATTAAATCTTTATTGTTATAAAGTTCTTCAATGTTAAGTGCTAAATCTTTTCCATTTTCTGGTCTGATTGCTTTCACTACATTCTTTAGATTATTTTTTACATATAATGAATCAGCAGTGATTACTGGTTTTGAGAAACTCATTGCTTCAATAATTTTATGAGGAATTATTAAATTATTTTTTGTAGTATTTGAAAATGTGCCAAGACAAATATCAGCACTTAATATATTAGATACAACATCATCGGTTGACCTAGAATCATAAAATGGTAGATTACCTGTTAATTCTATGTTATCAATTCTTTCCTTGTTAATTCTTTTCTTAATATCTTTAAATAATTTTCCATCACCAATTAATTTAAAAGTATACTTTTTTGAACTTAGCTCTTTAGCACTATCTAATATATAATCTATACCGTGCATAGTTGCAAAATTCCCCCAAAAAACTATCTGACAATAATTTTTATTATTTAACAATAGGGGTTGTTTTGTGTAATCAATCCTCCTTGGAGTTGGTAATACATATGTATTACCCGTATTTATGTTTAATTTTTCATTTAAATAATCCTTCATTTCATTTGATTCTACAAATTGAAAATCTGACATTTTAAATATTAATCTATCAATGAAAATCAAAAATTTTGATACGATTGATTTATTTGAAAACTGATTTCTATCTTCTACTAATGTAAGGTAAAAGCTTGTAAAAAAATCAAACCCTATAGTTTTTCTTGATGTAAAACTAAATATTTTCAAAAAAAATAGCTCAAGTACTCCAGGAAATAAAACAATTAATGTTTTTTGTTTTGAAAAAATAAACTTTAAAAGTAAAAAGATGAAAGTTAATGGAAAAAATAGTAAATAAACTAAAAAATTTAAATATAGATGTTTGTGTTTATTTTCAGACATAGTCTGAATAATAAAATTATCTGTCTTGTCAGAATTGCTTATAAAATTTTTTCCTCTTACTGATATTGAATTTGTGAGTGTAAAAATAGAGAATTTCATATTACCAATTAATCTTAATGTACGAAAATTAGATTTAACAATATATCAAATAAATATGATTATGATTGTAAACTTAAGTTGCTATATGAAATATAACAAAGTATTAATAACAGGCGGCTTAGGCTTCTTAGGATACCATTGTGTTGAAAGATGGCTTGAAGATGATTGTGAGATAACAGTTGTTGATAATTTAAGTTCGAACGCTGTTAATAAAGATAATTTAATTTACGATCAAGTAAGTGTAATTGAAGATAATATTTTAAATTTAGATGTAAAAGATTTTTCCAAATTTGACATTATTTTACACTTGGCTTCACCAGTTGGCCCGGTAGGAGTACTTAAACATTCAGGTACTATGGGCAAAACAATCATTGATACAACTCAATGGGCAATTGACGTTTCTAGAAAAAATAAAATGCCTTTAATTTATATATCAACATCTGAAATTTATGGTTATAGAGAGCAAAAAACAAAACTTAAAGAAACAGATGATAAAATTTTACATGGTGATTTTACAGTCAGAAATGAATACTCTATTAGTAAGTTATTAGCTGAAATAATAATCAAAAATAATTCAAAAATTGATAAGGATTTTAAATTCCAAATAATAAGACCATTCAATGTGACTGGAAAATATCAACTACCTGATGGTGGTTTTGTGTTGCCAAGATTTGTAAATCAAGCCTTAAACGATGAGGACATTACTGTTTATTATGATGGATCTCAGTTAAGAGCATTTACTTGGGTTAAAGATATAGTGGAGGGAATCTATCTAACTACAAAAGCGAGTGAAGAATACTGGAATGAAATTTGGAATATTGGTAATGAAAACAATGAAAAGAGTATTAAATATCTTGCAGAAAAAGTAATAGGCTATACAAAATCTAATTCCAAAATTGTTAGTGTTGATCCAGTTGAAATTCATGGTGAACTTTTTGCAGAAGCCCCTGAGAAAATACCCGACAGCACAAAAATAAGAAGCTTTCTAAATTGGGAACCAAAAAAATCTGCTGATGAAGTTGTGTTAGAAGTTGTAAATTATTTTGAGGGCATTACAAATAAATAATCTTATCTTTGTATCCAGATAAGTAATCAACCAAACCACTTTTAGTCTTATTTTTTATTCCAAAACCATCATAACCAAACTGACTGTCCACTAGATTAAGAAGTTTATTTATTATGAATTTAGGATGATCATCCAGTTCAAGTTTGTGAATATGTTTTTTATACCTCTTTTTAATCATTTCATACCATGCAATATAAGCCTCTTCTGGTGTTTCACCTCCTCTATCTCCAACATCACCAAACTCTCTTTTCCATGCTCTTGCATATCTTGCTCTATCATGGCCAATCAATTTTTTTGTTCTAAATACGGTATCATAGTTCCAAATTGGAACTTTAGTCTTTGGCATATCACCAGGTTGTATTAGTCTTCCATTCATAGTTGGGAGACACAAGTCTCCACCTCCATTTAGTGTTATTTGCGGAAAGTCTTTCTTATTAAATGCTCTACATATGATACTTTTTATTGCATATCTATCAGGAGTAAATATTTGCATCTTTGGAAATGCGATAGATGGAGCATCTTTATTTTGATATATTGAATTTCTCAATCTTTTGAAATCTTTTTCATGAAAAATATTATCAATATCCATCCAGATTACCCAGTCTCCAGTTGCTTTTTGAAGACCTTCTGTAAACATTTTTCCAATATCGCTCCAAATAAATTCTTCCTTAAAATCATCTCCAACAATTACAACTTCATCTGCGAAACTTTCGTAGCATTTAATGGCTTCTTTCCAAGGATCCATTCTTTCTTCAGGATTAGTCATGGTTGTAAAAATTGAAATCTTCATAATAGCTATTTCAAAATCTCTTCTAAATCATTCTCAAAAGATCTAGGGTCCAGATAAACACTTTCATTTTCTTTATTTAAAACTGTAGAATTTAGACAATAATAATCTAAATCTAAACCTGAAGCCATTGACATTAGGGCATTTCTAAAATCATCATTTTTTTCTCTAATATCTATAACTTTTGAATTCTTACTCATGAATAACATGTTTGCTAATCCTGATCCATGAGGTCCTGCTAAAACATTTGCATTGCAAACAATATTAATAACTTCATCTATTGAATAATTTTCAAATTGTAAAATCTCAAATTTATATTTTTTAAGAACTTTCAAAATTTCATCCCTATTCGATATTCCTCTTCTGACATTTACCCTGTCAACCCAAATTCTAGAGGACATATTCTTGGTATGTTTAATATTTGCTCTTTCTAGGAAAAGATCTCTTAGCTCCAATAAAATATTGGTATTAAAATTTCCAGTTTGGGCAGAATAGCTTGGGATCAGAATTTTCTTTACTTTTATTCTTGTATTTTTATTTAGTACTTTATATTTAATATTCAAAAAATTTAATTGATCAATGATCCACTTATTTTCATAGTTCTTTGGAATCAATATTGGAAAATTTTTATATTTATTAGGAATTAAAATATATCTCTGTAAAGAATCTAAAAGCCAATGATAATAATTTGAAGCTTTATCATCAAGAATCCATATACCTTTTTGAATAGTTTCTTTTTTCTTTATAGAAATTAGAAAGTTTTTTAATGCTAATTTAAAAATGTCAATTTTTTTGATATTTGGGAAATGGGTATACTTTGTAAACAATCTAAGTTTCCGGAATGAAATTAAAGTTTCATTAATAAGTGTTACTTTTTTTTCAATTAAATAATATGAAGACGAGATTTCCTTTTTTAATTCATGAGCAAAAAATTTAAAGTTTTTTTCTGTAGCATTTAATGGGGGCTTTCTTATGCTAATGTGCTTATCATAAACTTTAATTTTCATAATTTAATTTAAGAATATACATTATGAATGTAGTGTAATAAACCTAATATATTTTGTTATGCTTGTTTACATGGAAAATGAAATTTTAGATATTTTTAATAATGGTACTTGGTATCATTCTGTAAATTTTAAAAATGTAAAATCTAAAGGAACATTTGACTATACAGATCTTGTTTACAATTTAAATTTTCCAACCATGAAAGATCTGAGTGTTTTAGACGTTGGATGTTCAGATGGTTTTTTTTCTAAATTCTTTTTAGAAGAATTAAATGCAAAAAAAGTTACTGGGGTTGATTTTAATTTATATGATGGTTCCGTAGCTTTTGAGGTACTAAATAGCAATGAAGAAGAGTACGTAGAGAAATATAACAGTCAAAATGATTATGAAAATTTAAAATTTTCTTATGAAACTTTAGGTCTTATGACCTCAAATAAATTTGAGCTACTTAAAAAGGTATTTAATCTTAATATGGATTACCAAAATGGATCGATTTATGATCTTACAGAATTTAAAAAACACGATGTAACTTTTTGTGGATCATTACTTGAACATTTAAGAGACCCTATTACAGCAATAGAACAACTCTATTTCTCAACAGAAAAATTCTCAATAATTGATATTTCAAATTCTTTAAATGGTATTTACAACATTTTTAATAGACCACTTAGTAAATATACGGGCGCAGGCGGAAATTTTTATCATCATTCAGAAAAAGCTATTTCTTTAATGATGGAGGCAGTTGGTTTTAAAAATGTGAAACTTTTAAAAAGATATAAAATCAAAATTGAGAAGTATGGGTACAAAATACCTCATGCTGTAATAATTGGTTTTAAATAACTAGTTTCTAATTTTAGAAATAGATAAATAAATAATTATAAATAAAGCAATTATGATATATCCAATATTGATTATAGGAAAATTACTAATTTTAAAATTTTTTTTAATTGGATTAAAACCATTCTCAATATAATTTATACATTCTTCTTTATCATTCACTTGAATAATTAAATTATTTTTTTGAAGTGTCTTTTCACTTTTTAAATCATTAGTTGTCAATTTTGTATTCTTATCCTTTATAGATTGTGAATAGTTTTCATTTCTTATACGCTCAATTTTGTAATCGTCTATATCAAAATTACAAATATTTAATTCATAGTTTTTACAATCAGTAGTTCTATCTGGAACAAAAATCTGATTTATATTACAAATGAATGGAGCTACATTATTTGCCTCAAGATATCTAAAGTATTCAGGATTTGATTCTTTAGGAAAGCCAAAAATGAATAAATTCAAAAATATAAATAAAAATGAAATGAATAATTTATTTTCTTTATTTAATTTATTTATTGCTTTCAAAATTAAAAAACAAAAAGTTATTGCTAAAAAAAATGAATAATAGGTTGTCTTTATTACATCGCCCGTTGTTTTTTGAAAATTACCAGTGTAAGCGACAATTAGAAGAGTGATTATTCCGTAAAAAGGTAAAAAATAAAAATCTTTAAACTGTTTACTTTTAATTAAATTCAAAACTGTAAAACAATAGAAAATTAGTGTGAGTGTAATTCCAATATATTTTCTAAGATAACTGTTAACAAAAAAATTATCACCCAAATTAACTTTATTAAATTTAAATAAACTTCTATCGTTTTCCCATAAAACCTCAAAATAATCACCGAAAGTATCTAGTAAAATAATTCCTGGCAAAGAGTCAGCATGGTAGTTTTTAAGGGGTTTTTCTTTGATGTTAACAATATCTATATTATAGAGAAAAGTAACATCAGGTCTGTCAATATATTCATCATTTGTCTCATGAAAAAAGTAAAAAATACCATTTGCATCAAAATCTTCGATTAACAAGGGTGTAAAAATAATCATTAAAGAGACTAATAATATTAAAATCTGTTTGATTCCATATTTTAAAAAAATATCTCTGTATCTAATTAGCAAGAATAATCCGCACATAGCTGTTGAAGTTGGCTTAATTGTGAATAAGTAAATCGATAAAAAATAAGAAATATATAGATACTTTTCATTTTTTGTGTCTATAAATAATTCAATACTATAAATTAACCAAGGAATTAATGCAAAAACAAATATTTCTGGTTTAAAAATCATTCTCATTCCTAAAACTGGAGGAAAAAAATTTAAAAGAGTTAAAGAAATTAAAATATCATTTTTTTTAAAGTTAAAATTTAGAAGCACTTTGTAAATTCCAATTAATCCGATTATGTATAAAAAATTATTTGTCATAAAAATACTTGAATCAAGTAAAGCATTGAAATTGTAATCAAAAAGTTTTTCATTTTGCAAACTAAAAATAAATGACTGAATAAAGAAATAAGAAAGATTTTGTTCAAGATAAGTCTTTTCTATATTGCCTTGAAAGTAATCCATATAAATTTTATATTTAGAAAAATCAGGAGAATAAATTGAGTCGTAAAAAAATTCCCCAATTAAAAATGAAAAATAAATTGAAATTAAAAGATAGATAAACCAATAATTTATGATTTCAATTTTTTTAAATATTTTTTTTATCATTGCACAGATGATTTTACATTAATGTACGAAAATACTTTCCTTTATTGTTAAAGTTGTTTTGAATGATAAATTTACATGATGTATCTCTAGTTATTGCTACTTACAATGAAGAAGAATCAATTGAATTTGTTCTAAATGAGCTCAGCTCATATAAATTTTTTGAAATTTTAATTGTTGATAACAATTCAGAGGATAAAACGTTAGACATTGCTAATAAATTTGATACGAAAATACTTCAACAAAAAGGTAGTGGATGGGGCAACGCTGTGTTGGAAGGTCTAAATGCTGCTTCTGGTGAATATATTACATATATGGATGCGGATGGATCATATAATCCAAAAACAATATTCGAGATGTATCAGTTACTTGATGATTATGATTTTATATGTGGGTCAAGATATAAACATGGAAACAAAAGTGATGATGATACTTTTGTTAGAGCTATAGGAAACAAAATATTTACCTGTATCACAAACCATTTTTTAAATCTAAGAATTAGTGACTCTCTTTTCTTTTATCCATTATTCAAAAAGTCAGATTATGAAAATATTAATCCTAAATCTAGAAATTTTGGTCTTTGTATAGAAGTTCCTTATTTATTGTCAAAAAATAATTTACGTTACATTGATATTCTCAGTCTTGAAAGAAAAAGATATGCTGGTAAATCAAAGGTAAATGCAGTTAAGGATGGGATTACAATTTTTGTAGAAATACTTAGAATGAAATTACTAAATTAAATCTGGATATATTTGTTTTTATAATATTCGTAAGCTTTGCCAGTTCCTTCTCCTTCAGTAACAGACACGCTATCATCCCTCTTTCTATGAAAGTGATAGAAGTCTTTTAATAGATTTATTTTTCCTCCACTTAATAACCAAATATAACTTATTGTTAAAGCGTCTGCTGAAAGAGGGTGCTCATCAGTATCAATATGAGTTGACATCGTCCGTATGTAAGTATCACGAAAAGTAAAAAAGTTTCCTAGATTTAATATCCATTCAGCATGTTTATCAATAGTTATGTTTATATTTTTTTTGTAATAATTAACAGCATCGACAATATCAAATAAATAATCATCATTAAAAAATCTAACTCTATACTTTTTAGAAAATAAACTCATTGATTTTGCAATTTTATAATTATTTCGAAACTGATAAATTCTTGATGGGAAATATAAATTATTTTTATTATTTACATCATTTATTTTTTTTATAATTAAGTCCAAATTTTTCTGAGGAACATTGTCTGAATCAATTTGATAGACTAGATTATTTGAACATCTTTCTATGTTCAGATACTTATTTTTAAATGCTCCAAAATTGTTTTCATTTCTAAATAATTTTATTTTAATTTTTGAATTGTTTTTAAATTTTAGTATTTCATTTTCTAATATTTTAAATTCTTCTATTCTTGAACAATCATCATTTATAACAATTTCATTAACCAGTTTCAGCTTTTTTAATCTTGATATACAATCTTTCACATATTTTGATGAGTTGTATGTAGGTATTGCAATACTTGCATAATTAATTTTATTTATATTATTCATTAAAAATTTTGATTCTTATATAAACCAGACATTCTAGTTTGAGAATACTTGATAAGATTAAAGTTGTTTGCGATCAGTATATTATTTACTTCGATGAAGGTATGGTCTTTATTTACTCCTCTTTCATTTCCAAAATCAATACTGATATATTGAATATTTTTTAATGTTTTTAAGGATCCTTGTAGTACCTCGGGTTCATGGCCCTCAGCATCCATTTTCAAAAGTTTTATATTTTTAAATTCATAAAAATCTAGCTTCTCACAATCAACTTCAATTGACTTCTGTTCTCCAAAATATTCAATTGAAGAATTTGCTCCTATAGAATCTATATAAAAATTTTCTTTTCTATTTTTGTTTGATAAAGCTAGATTAAAAAGCTTTCTCTTGTTTTTAAAAGAATTTAATTCTAGACATTTATACGCATTTGGATCAGGTTCAAAGGCGATATAATTAATATGAGGATTTTTTGATCTTATTGCGAGATCTAATTCACCAATGTTTGCCCCACAATCAACTATCGTATCCTTATCAGAAAAATTAATATCATCTAAACAGTAGCTTTTAAGAAAACTCGTATGATAATCATCAAAATTATGTAAATAAACTAATGCCCTAAATGTATTTGGAAAAAAATATTTAATATCATTTTGATTAACAACAATTAAATTATTTTCACAATCCAATGAATTGTTAAATTTAAAAAAAGTATTAATCATTTTGCAAAAATTTTTATCGGAAAATTTTGAATAAATAAATGAAATTAATTTTCCTTTTATAATCAATTTAATTTTTTCATATGCGCTTAATTCATCAAGCTTCGTATTTAGATACAAAAAATAGGGGAGGTGAATTAACCTGTTATCAATCATATTAAAAGATTATCAATAAAATTTTTTTATTTTATTAATTATTTCTATCTTCGTAAAAAGAAAAAAACATGCCTACAACACCATAAAAAATATCTGTTAAAAAATAAATTGCTCTTAAAGCAATAAGAATTAAAAAGATAGATTCATTGTTTGCTAGATTGTTTGTTAATTGTAAAAGTATAATTTCTCGTACACCAATACCAGCTGGAGAACCAATAATCAGTAGGGCTATCGAAGATGAAAGAGTATAGTAGATAGTCATTATTTCTGGATCATTTATTCCCAGTTGAAGACAGACTATGTATATAGATAATAACTGAAAAATGAAACCAAGAATTAACTCTATTCGAGAATGCATATAACTTTTATTTCCTGAAAATAAATTAAATTTTTTATACATAAAACCAAAAAAGAAAACAAATAATAAAAGAAATACTCCAAAATAAAAAATTAGGTTGTTGATGAGATTAAGATTTAATATCAAGATTGACGTTGGTATTAATATCAAAATTGGTGTAATTTGTTCTTCAATAATTCCAAAAAATAAATCTTTACTTTTAATTTTATTGTCTTGTGAGATTCTTAATAAAGGAATTCCTACAAATCCTGGTACATATTTTCCTAAATTTGAATAACTCCAGTAAAAAAAAGAATTTTTTGTTACAAGACCCAAATTTTTTTTTAAAAATTTTGACCAAGCGAGTCCAAAACAAATATAAGACGTTGACATTAATAACAGAGAGGAAAAAATAGAAGAAAGCTTCACATCATCAAAATTAATTTTATTTTTGTTAAACTCATTTATGATAAATATTATAGAAATTAAAGACAAAATCCATCCTATGCTTCTCAAAACTTTCATATTTTTTTTAGAGTCTAAAAATTTAAATATTTTATCTAAAAACTTCATATTAAATTTTTATCACTGTACTCATTAAATGTTTCAGAAACCCATTTATTCACCATAGAATTTTTATTTATGCTTTTATTTATTTTTTGCATTACATAATCGTAATCTGCATCTATGTAATTAAGATATTCACGAATTCTTTTTTCTTTTACTTGGTTTTCATGAAGTATTTTTTTTAATCCTTCAATTCTTTTTAATTTACCTTCTCTAATCTGGTTACTTCTAAAGAAATCATTTTCAGTAAACCCACAAAACTTCCAATATACTAAATTATAAAAGGGTGCAGTTCCATCACCTATTCTCCAACTTGATGGGTTTAAATCATCAAACTCCCACTGAAATTCTTTGGAAAGAAGGTTATCTATCAAGTCTTCATCAAAATCAAAGTATTCAAAGGGGTAAACTAATTTTGATTTATTAAAACTAAATGAAATGTATCCAATTAGTGAATCCCAAAGAGAGGAATTCCAATATTTAACGTTTTTTAGTATTCCTAAAACGTAATAAAAAAAGAGCTTTATTTTTACATACATACCTGTATTTAAAAATTTATCATCTGATAATTTAAAAATAGGTTTTACTTTTGCAAAACCATATTTGAACTGTGTAACTTCGTACGGACTTTGAAATTGAAGTATGATGTCGGAAGAATTTTTTTTTGCAAAATCATGTAAGACACTCTGCCATACTTTGTCTCCCGACATTAAAATTGGAATCATACCTAAATCAGGTTTTTCAAGCCAAGCATATAAATTTTTTTTGATATTTTTTCTTTTTTTTTGAATATCAGCAGAAGCCCATACATGTTCGACACCAAGCTTTCCGGAGACTCTTGCCTGATTCCTCCTAGCAAGTTCAGTAATCATTCCCCAATCATAAGATACACAAATAAGGTTTCCTTTATATATTTCTTTTGTAAGGTAAAGTCCATATGAACTATCTCTTCCTCCCGAAAAACCAAGAATAATTGTTTTTTCATTTGTTATTAGTTTCTTAAAATCGGTTATGTTTTTTTTAGGAATAACTTGATAATTTAGACAATAATTACATATACCTTTTTCGTTAAAATATATAAAAGGAACTGTTTCTGGCAACACACATTTTTTACATCTATTAATAATAGGAATTTCAATCTCTTTATTATATAATTGAGATTTAATTTCATTTAAGTCTGTATATTCATTTTCTATTCCAATAGGTACTGCTTCAAACTTTTTTTTAATTTCTCCATTTTGACTAATTAAAACACCATTGAAAGAAGTTAGTTGAACAATAGAATAATCAGAATTACTATATTCTTCCAATATCCACTTTTCAGATGCAAAATATTTTATTTCATTCATTTTGTTTATCAACAAATAAATTGAGCCAGTGTTTGTGTATAAAATAAACGATCGTTCTTTTTTTGAAAATAAGCAAATTGTTATTTCTCCTTTTAATTCATCTAGACAAGATATGAATTTATCAAGAAAATTGTTTTCTTTACTATTTGTTTCTAAAGCGTTTAAAATTGCGTAAGAGTCTAATTCATAATCTGATAATTTATTTTTCTTTTTTATCTCAATATGATTAGTGACTATTCCATTATGAACAAGGATATACTCATTCAATTCACAGGGTTGGTTATTGTCAGGATTTGATTCATCTCCTTCTGTCTTCAATCTTGTATGACCAATAAAAAAATTGGAATTCTTATTCGTGCTAATTGATATATTAAGATTTTTTAAATTTTTCTTATCTGAAAATTTTATAGGTGATTTGTGTATTTCAACTTTATTTAAATTATCAAAAAGGTATCCAGATGCCTCTTTGCCTCTTGATTCTGATTTAATACCAATATCAATAAACTCTTTAGCAAAGTTGTAGGAATTTTCATTATTGAAACTTCCAAAAATACCACACATAATAAATAATTATATACTTCCATTTTATAAACTAAATTGCTTATTGATTTGATACAATCAGTTTGTGAAAACAAAAAATAGATTCATCTTTTCATTAATCATGATATTTATTCTTTTAATTTTTTTAAAAATAGACTTTAGACTCATTAGTGAAATCACATGCTGTGGTGACGACTTCGACTATTACATTCATGCAAAAACAATTGCTATTGATGGGGACCTTGATTACAGCAATAATCTTCCAGATGACCCTTATTTTTATAAGTACGAGGGTAAATTAGCACCAAAAGGTTTTGTCGGTTCTGGAATATTATCTTCACCATTCTTACTAATTGGAAATGGT
The DNA here is from genome assembly GCA_902519845.1 of uncultured Candidatus Actinomarina sp. GTDB lineage: Bacteria > Actinomycetota > Acidimicrobiia > Actinomarinales > Actinomarinaceae > Actinomarina. The sequence goes on from CABYLQ010000005.1 coordinate 26,797, forward strand.
TTAGATAAATTATTTAATTCATCCCAAATAATGAATTTTGAGATTTTAATATATTCGTTTTCATCCTTGTTTTATTTTGTATTGAGCATAATTATGTTTAACTCTTGTTTAAAGAAATTAAATATAAATGAAAATAGTTTTTTTGTATTGATACTATTTTTTGGGTCAGGATTACCTTATTTTGTGCTTGAGAGATACAGCATGGCACACTCATATGAGGTTTTTATAAATACTTTTATTTTTTATTTAATAGTAAATTTGAATTTCGAAATTAAATTATGGAAGTCAAACACAATTTGTTTTTTAATACCATTTGTAATTATGTTGGGATTACTTGTTAAGTGGACAAACTACTACTTGCTTATTCTTCCATATTTTTATATTCTTTGTTTAAAAGAATTCGATAATTACAAATTTCCCATTTTAAGAAATATCTTCACATATATTTCTATTGTTTTTTCTTCATTATTTTATTATTTCGTAAACTCAAATATCTATAATCGTTTCTTTCTTGATCCAAGAATTGCTTATGGTGAAACCAAAAACGTGGTCCAGCTTTTAAATGTAAACGAAAATATTGTATTGCAATTAACGAAGTATATAAGAGATACCCTTAATATTTTTTTTGGTTTTGAATTTGGATTATTTTGGTTCTCACCAATAGTATTTTTAATTCTCCCAATAATAATTCTAAATATTATTGATAAAAAATTTAAAATTTTTGTTATCTTATTAGGAATATTTATACAAACTTTTGGAGTAGTAATTATATGGCAATCAACAGCATCTTCATATGGATATAGGTATCTGTTATCTTTAATTCCTTTATGTCTCGTCTACTTAGTTTCAATAAGTAAAAATAAAAAATATAAATATTTTAAATATTATTTATACCCATCGTCTATTTTTGCATCTTTGTCAATATTGTTTTTTGAGACAAATAAAGGAACCCAACTTTCTTTGATTGAGATTGAAAATTCTTTTGGAAAAATTACAAGATATACAAAACCAGATTATTTGATAGGATATCTCAAATCATTCTCAAACTTTGAGAGTTATTTAGTAATTTTTGTTACAAGTTTTTTTGGTTTGATTATTTTTAAATTATTAATTTCAGTTTTTGGATATGAAAACTTATTAAATGTCTTGGAGTCAAACAGCTTACCAGTAACAAATGAGGATTTTCTTAGGTTTTATACAAATACTTACCAATTAGAGTATTCAAAAATTTTGATTACATTCTTATTTTTATCATTATGTTCTTTTTATATAGAAAAAAGTATTTCTGATTAAGCTATTTTTTTATTCCTTGAAGATTAAGGCTAACGTGAATCCCATTTTCTTTATCCATATGAGGGAAATAAGCTTGTGAATGATCATCATAATCCTTATTTTCTTTGAATACTTCTCTCCAATCCCACCTCTTTATATCCTTAAAGCCTGCTTCTTCTAAAAAAGATGTGAGTAATTTTTCATCATATACAACCTTGTGATAGTGATAGTTATTTTTGGTAATTTCCCATTTACCAAACAATGGGCCTAGAATGTTTTTAATCTCGCCAGTCGAAGAATATACTTTAATCAATGCATCAAGATTTGGTACAGCTAATCTAATAATTCCTCCCCCTTTAAGGACTCTTTTCCATTCATTTAATACTTTCTTAGCATGATCGACATCAAAATATTCAAAAACATGGGAAGCGTATATTTCATCTACTGAATTGTCTTGAAAATTACTCAGATCATCAATCGATTGATTATGGTCTATATGATCAAACTCAGCAAGATCAACATGAACATAACCATTAAGATATCTTTTACCAGAGCCTAAATGTAATTTCATTCATTATCCTTAAAATTAGAGATATATTCAGATATAATTTTTACATCTTTTTTTGATAAATTGTTCGAGGATGGAAGCCAAAGCAGTTTACCAAACATTTTTTCAGAATAATCTAAATTAGTTTTGGAAACATTTTTTAAATATTTTTGTTTACTTAATGCAGGATAACAATTTCTTGTTTCAATATTTTTAGAATTTAAATAGTCAATAAGCTGTTCTTTTCTTTTTTTTGTAGAGACAACAATATCAAAAAACCATGGAACTTCAATTTCCTTAAATTTTAAAACTTTTATATTCCCATTATTAATCAACTTTAAATATTCTTGTTCGATTTGTTTTTTATGTTTAACAAATTTATTTATTTTGTTAAATTGAGAAAGACCAAGTGATGATTGTAAATCAGTAAATTTAAAATTTAGTCCATATCCTTTGTGCCAATCAGATTTATCTTTTCTTCGATTGAAAAGCTTTAAATCATTAATTAAATTTTTATATTTGTTGTTATCTAAAAGAATCATACCTCCTTGACCTGTTGTAATTATTTTATGTGGTGTAAATGATAAAACACTTATATCACCCAGAGCGCCACAAGCCTTATGCGAATAATTAGATCCAAGTGCATGAGCAGAGTCTTCTAATAAATTAATATTATTTTTTTTACACCAAGTTTCAATTTTTTTACCATCTCCCCCTCTTCCATTAAGTGGTACAAATATTACTGTATGAAGATTTTTTTGATCAATCAATTTTTCATATGACATACATAAATCTTTATCAACATCTACAAGTAGGGGCTTTGCTCCAGTCCATAAAATAGCGTTTATTGTAGCAATCATAGTTAAGTTTGGAACAGCAACTTTCTTTCCTGGACCAACACCTAATGCCAATAATGACAAATAAATAGCAATTGTTCCATTTGGAACAACAATTCCATATTTTCTATTTACATAAGAAGCAATTTGTTCTTCAAAATTTCTACTTACATTATGTTCGGTTACCCAGCCACCAGACTTTAAATAAGACACTACACTTTCTATATCATCATTTGATATAAATGGTTCAACTTGATTAATTCTTTTTTGGTTCAATTCTTCTTCTATCTTTTTCTGGTCCAAAGTATGGACCATTTTTTACCTCTATTGCAATTGAATCTTCTAATATTTTATATTCATGTGCGCCATTAAATTGAGTAACCATTTGATTTTCCCTTATCTCAAAAGAAGTCAAGAATTCTCCATTTTCTTTATGTAAATTACATAAAATTTTACCTTTAATTACAAGTACGGTTTCATTTGTCTTATATGAAGTTCTTGGAAATTCGAGATGATAATGAAGATCTAAAATTTTGTCTTTTTCATAGTTCCAAGAGCCTACTTGTATAAAATTTTCATCATCAGTATAAAAAGATAATCCTTCTGGAACAAGAAGGGTATCAATTAGAGAAGCGTATAAGATTTCATCATATATAAAATCTTTTTTATAATCTTTAGACATTATTTATCTCCATGTACCATTCTACTGTTTTTTTAATCCCTTCATCTAATTCCGTACTTGGGCTCCAATTAATTAAATTTTTTGAAAATTTATCAATTACTGTTTTCTCACTTACACCATTAGGTTTTGATTTATCAAAAACAAAATTTCCATTCCAACTTAAATGCTTTGCAATAAGTATTGCTAGATCAATTATTGTTATCCCTTTGTTAACACCTATATTAAAAAAGTAGTCCTTTTCATCTAAATTCAAGCATCTTAATAATGCGTCGGCTCCATCTTCAACGTACAACCATTCTCTAATTGGTGATCCATCACCCCAAATAATAACTTCTTCTTTGTTGTTTTTCTTAGCGTCAGCAATTTTTGAAACTAAAGCTCCTAATGCGTGAGATCTAACTTCTTCAAAGTGATCGTATGGGCCAAACATATTTGACATTACAACATTTGCAGAAGCTAATTCATATTGATCAAAATATGCCTTGCCTAATGCAACAAATGCTCTTTTTGCAATTCCATAATTAAAAACTGAATCATGAGGTGGTCCTTCCCAGAATAATTCTTCTTCATATCTAGTTAAATTACCTGGATAAGCACAGTTTGAGATTGGATTAATTAATAATTTTACCTTTTCTTGTGCAGACACTTCAAACAGAACATGGGCCATATTTAAGTTTTTGGATAGTAAATCGGCCGGGTTTGAATATCCAAAACCTATTCCACCCACATATGCTGCAGAGTTAATAATATGAGATATATTATTTGAACTTATAAATTTTTTAAATTCATTTTTATCTGTTATGTCTAAATCTGATTTTCCACTTATCTCAAATAAATTAAAATTTTTATCATAATTTTTTTTATAAAATAAATTTACTAAATTCTTACCAAGGAAACCATGTGATCCTATTAACAAAAGATTATTTTTTTTTGACATTAACTATATATTTGGATTTTCCCAAGTAGGTTTTATTAGACCATCTTTTAGTAATGTAAGTTCTTTTTCAGCCTCAAGAAGGTCATGATCAACCATGTCTTCAACCAATTCGTCAAAGGATTTTTCGGGTTTCCATTTTAAAAGTTTTTTTGCCTTTTCAGGATCTCCTAATAAATAATTTACCTCGTTTGGCCTAAAATAATCCTCTGAAGATTGAACATAATCATTCCAATCTAAATCAACATAAGTAAAAGCTTTTTCTAAAAATTCCTTTACAGTATGAGTTTCTCCTGTTGCAATAACCCAGTCTTCTGGAGTTTTATACTGCATCATTTTCCACATTGCATGAGTATAATCTCCAGCAAAACCCCAATCTCTTGATGCTTCAAGATTTCCTAAGGTAAGTTTGTTTTGGATTCCATATTTAATTCTTCCAACCGCTTTTGTTATTTTTCTTGTTACAAAAGTCTCTCCTCTTCTAGAAGACTCGTGGTTAAACAATAAACCATTTACGGCAAAAATATCATATGATTCTCTATAGACTTTTGTGATTTCATGTGCAAAAAGCTTTGACACCGCATATGGACTTTTTGGATCAAATTTTGACTGTTCATTTAAACTTTTTTCGATTGCACCTCCATACATTTCTGATGATGAGGCTTGATAAAATTTAATTTCTTTATCATTATTTCTAATAGCTTCAAGTAGTGAAATAGAACCCAATGTACCAATTTGGGATGTAAATATCGGGTTTTCAAATGAAACAGCAACATGTGATTGTGCTGCTAAATTATATACTTCATCGGGTTGAATTTTATTTACAAGATTTGAAACAGACCCCGGATCTAATAGGTCAGAGTAATGCAAAATGAGTTTTTTATCATTATCGTATTCAGATATTAGATGATCAATCCTTGAGGTATTTATTACTGAAGATCTTCTAACAGTTCCGTGAACAGTATATCCTTTTGCTAATAGTTGCTCAGCTAGATAGGATCCATCCTGACCAGTAATTCCTGTTATTAATGCAATCATCTTATACAATATTAATGATATTTCTAGATTTAGATATTTTTAATTAATAAAATATTCATATTGTGAATAAATTTAAAAAATATTTACCCTTTATACACTTCAAATTAAATAAATATATTCCATTCCAGAACTATTCAATCAATTATTTTAAGGGTGGATATGAATCTTTTGGGAACAACATTCAACAAATTGCGATTGGAATTATATATTGCAATTTAAATGGATATAACTTTTATTTAAAAAAACATCCATATATAAAAGATATAAAAATTGTTAACAATAATTTTTCAAATATCTTTTCATTTTTTAAAAAAAAATATAGATTTTTCTACTTTGATAAAGAAGTTACAGATTTTTTAAACAGAAATGATTACTTTAATAAAAATGAAAATGATTTTCCAATATCTGAATTTGAAAAAGAAATATACATCAATAGTATTCACCAGACTGTAAAAAATTTCATTAAGCCAAATTTAAATTTTAAAACTGAAATATCTATTCCTAAAAAAACACTAGTTATTCATATACGAAGTGGTGATGTTTTTGAAAAAGATTGGCACAGCATGTATGTACAAAATCCATTAAGTTATTTCGAGAAGCTAATTGATCAATTTGAAAAAATTATAGTAGTTTCATCAGATGACAACAATCCTGTAATTAATGAACTTAAAAAAAATAAAAAAGTTATTTTTAAATCATCGAATTTTATTAATGATTTAAATATATTGTTAAATGCAGAGCATCTTGCCTCGTCCGGAGTAGGTACTTTTGTAATTTCAGCTGTTTTTCTCTCAAGTAAAATTAAAGAGTTTTATTGCTCTCAGTACTATTTAACTGAACATCTTAATCCTGAAATGATAAATGAAATAAAAGTCAAAAAACTTGAAATTGATGACTACATTGACATCGGTAAATTTAAAAAAAATGATGAAAATTTAAAAAAGATTCTTTCAAAAAATATTAATGTAAACTTTACTGATAAATGAATTATACAGAAAAAAAGATTCTTTACTTATTTGGAGAAGGACGTATTAAAAGATTGAATTCTAAAAATAATAGTTCTGACGAATTTTTTTATGGGTTTAATACAGTTAAAAAACAATTTCAAAATACAGAAATAATTGAAATGAATCCAAATTACCACAAACCAGTTATGAATTTAATCGATAAAGTTTTACGAAAAATTAGTAATTTTCCTTTTTATTTATCTCAAATCATTACATTTAAAAATCAAAAGAGAGTTTTTAATTCAGATGTCATTTTGGCAGCAAATGATCGTGTTGGGGTTTCAGCAGTCCTTTTGGTTTTGATTTCAAAATTATTTAGAAAAAAAAAGTTTCTAGTTGTAGTAATGGGAATGCTTTCTAAATACGACAAGAGAACAAGAAACATTCTTGATAGGCTTTTTATTTCAATATTTTTAAAATCGGTAGACCATTTTTTCTTTTTAGGAAAACCTGAAGCAAAAAAAGCTGAAGAAATTTTTCCTCTTTATAAAGAAAAATTTCATTTCTTGCCTTTTTGTATTAATGAAAAGTTTTGGGAGTCGGAAGAAAATCTGAAAATGAAGGATAAAAAATATATTGCTTTTGTTGGGAATGATGGAAATAGAGATTTTAATTTAGCAATAGACATTGCAAAATCTTTACCTGAACAAAAATTTATTTTTGTAACACAAGAAATAAATAGCAATGAAACCCCTGCAAATGTGACAATCATAAATGGTTCTTGGAACGATGAGACTATTTCTGATGCTGAGATTAGAAAAATATATGAAAAGTCAAGGCTTACTATAGTTCCTTTAAAAAATTCTATTCAACCATCTGGTCAAAGTGTAACTTTGCAGTCACTATCAGTTGGCACTCCTGTTATCATCACAAAAACTGATGGTTTTTGGGATGAAAGTAAATATATCGATAATGAAAATATTATTTTTCTTTATGACAATTCTCTAGAAAACTGGACTAAGAAAATAAAAAGTATATATAATAACGAAAAATTACTCAACAATATTTCGATTAAAGGTTCTAGGCTTGTAAAAAAAGAATACAAACAAGAAAACTTTGATAAAAATTTAATAAGTTTTTTAAATTAAATTTCGTCAAAAAAATTTTTCGATAATTTATTTAATCGTCTTCTTGAAGAAACTAGCAATAAAGAAAATAGTAGGAAAAAAATAATTATTAAAATAAACCAATTAGCCTGGGGACCTGGAGATTCAAAATATCTAATCTGGAAAAATCTCAATATTGAATAAAAAAATGAAAAAAGAAATAATTGAGAAATCAAGTCTTGTAAGCCTGATACCTGAAGTGGAGAGTATTGAAGCTTTACCTTTATTTTTGAATAAAAATTATTAATAATAAAATAAGAAAGTTTAAATAACATAATGAAGGGATTTAAGTTGCTCTTTTCATCACCATATGAAATAGTGTTCTTTATTTGCCCAATTTTTATATTGTGTGTAAATCCAAGATAAGATACAAAATTAGATAGATAAAAAGGATATCCATATTTATAGAAAAGCTTTGGAAGCTTAAATTCAGTAATTGCATCTCTTTTAAGTCCGTAGAGTCCATTTAATGGATCATTAAGATTTGATATTCCTGTTGAGAACTTTATAAAAAAAGATGCAATAGAATTTCCTAAGTATCTTATGTTTGGCATTTTACCTATGATCCCACCTGACCAAAATCTATCACATCTCACAAAAGAGTATTTATTTTGCTCAAGAATCGATTTTATATTTAAAATATCTTTTTCTTGAAATTGATCATCACCATCAACTTTTATCAAATATAAGGAATCTGTTTCTAAAAATCTCTCGACTCCCAATTCAAATGATCTTCCAGCTCCATAATTTTTCAAATTATTTATTACTGTTAGGTTTGTATATTTTTTTTGAAGAGAAGATAAAATTTCTTCCGTTCTATCTTTACTTTTATCATTAACAACAATTATTTCATTAAAAACAGCCTCAAACTTTAAAATCAGGCCTTCAATTTTTTGATCCTCATTATATGCAAGAATTAATAATGATGTTTTCATATATTTATAGAATAGAAAATTCATTCATAATATGAAAGAACTTATTTAAGTAATTTTAATTTTTTAATATAAAATATAACAATTTTTGAATATCGATTTATTTTTTTATAAAAATTAAATTTTTTTATCTTTGGAATGTTTGTATGTACTATTTCTTTGTTACCCTCTTTTTGTAAATTTAAAGTTGGAATTTTTTCTTTCCAAAATGAAAACTTTAAAATTTCATAATTAAACTCTGTATTCTTATATTCATTAAAAAAATTATCTAATAATTCTTCATTAACCTCGCTGTAATCATTAACAAATAAAACAGGTAAATCTTTTGCAAATTCGTAAACTGTATTATTTTTTGTAATTGGAATTGAGCCTGAATATAAAATCTCCCAAAATCTATGTGTGTCGATGCCATTACCCCATGGAGCTAAAACAAATCTCGAATTCTTAATCTTTGACTTATAGTCGTTTAAGTTTTGTACGGGTTCTTCAAAACTAAGCCATTTCTGATTTTCAAAAATATCATACAACCTATCTCTTTCCTTATTATTTGTATTTTTTTGAAAATTTACATACAAATTGATATCTTTGTTTCTAAAATAAGCATTTTTTTCGAATATGTTAAAATCATCCTCATTTAAGTTCTTATTGTTGAAATTAGCAATCCCAAGAGGTATAGAAATTAATTTTTCATTTTTATGTATTACATTTGTTGATAACCATTTATCGATACATTGTGGTTTAATATCAAATAGTTTTTTGTCAATTAAATCATCTCCTTGATGTGAAACTAGGGTGATGTTTTGAAGAGTTTTATATTTATTTAATATTGTAAATAAATCTTTAACCATAAAGGTTGGACAAAAAATTGATATATCATTTTTTAATTTTAATTTTTTTAACTGATATAAAATATTTTCTTCATTTTTGTCAAAAATAGCAAAATTGTTAATATCTTTAATTTTTGTAAATTCATCAATATTGATTACTTCACTAAAGACAATATCGCAACTTTCTTTAAATTTTTTGCTAGTGATAATTGAATTTTTATCGAACATTTTTAATTTTATATTTTTTTAAGGTTTTAATACATTCCACTTTATATCTCCATCGTAAAAATCGTTTATCATAGATAGGGTCCAGATCAGTAGAAGTGTTCCGTGTAGATCAGGCGTATTCAAACCTTTGGTAATGCGAAGACCATAATAATAAATTTGGCTTTTGTTTAAATAGTATGTGAAACCACCACTTGGAACATAGTGGGATTTTATAAGATCTACCATCTCATCAAAGAAAATTTGAATATCATTTTCTCTATATTTTGTCTGACTATTACATTTCCACAGTACATAAACGCTATCAACAACATTACACCCTTCATTTGAAGGTTTGTTATTTAAACAGAAATCAATTAATTTTTCAGGATACTGTATTTCATTATTCATCCAATCTAACCCGGTAATAATTTTCATAGCTCCATTAATTATTTCATTATTTGCCGGTTTTTTATCGAGATAATAACCACCAGTTTCTTTATTGTTTATTTTGACAATGTTTTCATTCAATGTTTGAAATAGATCAAAAGATTTTTCTTTGTTAATTATTTGTGTATCAATAAATACAGCAAGAGCAGCTACCTGGGCACCAGAAGACCACGGTTTATTCCAATTCAAGTTATTAAAGTAATCATTAATCTGATATTTATTAGTTGGAAAATTTGAATAAGGAATTTTATTGCTTTTTTCCAACTGTGCCAAAGTTGATATTGCCTGTTTACTTTCTGCTCTTATTGAATTTAACTTTACATCATTATTAGTTAAATATTGTTGACCAAAAAAATTAAAAAACTTCTTGCCATAATCTTTTGTTTTATCTTTAAAGCTTAGATTTTCAATAGCATGAGTATAATTTTGATCAACGTAAGAACCATCTTGTATTTGAAAAGAGTTTATATAATTTACCCAGTCATTAATTTTTTGTGTTTCAAACATATCTAACTTATTTAAAATAAAATAAGTTTTTAAAGCGTAACAACTAAATCCAAGATTTATAGATTCTCCTTCTTTAGTCAGTCCTTCCAATGCAGGAAAAAAAGTAAAGCTTGAATTTTTGTTTAAATTGTCCAAAAAAATTAATGTCGTGTAATCTACTTCTTTCAAAAATTTTGTTAATTTTGTTGACACATTGCTATTATATAATTGCAAAAAAACATAGTAGACTTTTGTTGTTTACAAATTAAATTAACAATACACTTTTAATAATAAAATCTCTAACATGATAAAAGTATAAATAAGTAGGTAAAAATTAAAGTATTAGTTGTCGGAAGTAATGGGTTAGTAGGGTCTGCGGTATCGAGAAATCTAGAAAGATCCAAAAAAGTTTCTGAATTAATAACATCTACAAGAAAAGATACAGACCTATTTTCATTTAACGAAACAAATCAATTAATTACTTCTACAAAACCAGACATAATCATTATGTCAGCAGCTAAAGTTGGTGGAATTATGGCAAACAATACACAAAGAACAGAATTTATTATTGAAAATCTTAAAATAAATATGAATATTTTTGAATCATGTTTAAAAAACAAGAATATAAGAATAATTAACTTAGGCAGTAGCTGCATTTATCCTTTAGATGCACCAAATCCAATAAAAGAAGAATACTTTATGAATGGAAAGCTTGAACCAACTAATTCACCGTATGCAATGGCTAAAATAGCTGCAATTGAAATAGGTGATGCTGTTAATAAACAATATGGAAATGAAGTTATAAACTTAATGCCAACAAATCTTTATGGACCAAATGATAGATTTTCTGAGAATGATAGTCATGTAATTCCAGGTTTAATTTACAGAATGCACCTTGCAAAAATTAGAGAAGATGAAACATTTTCAATTTGGGGTACTGGAACCCCATTAAGAGAATTTTTATATGTGGACGATTTAGCAAGAGCTATTGAATTCTTGTTAGATGTTGAGTGGAGCAACAACATTCTAAATATTGGAAGTAACGATGAGATATCAATAAAAGATTTATCATATCTAATTAAAGAAGTTTTATCATACAATGGAGAAATAGTATTTGATAATTCTAAACCTGATGGAAATCCAAGAAAATTATTAGATTCGTCCTTAATAAACAATATGGGGTGGAAAGCTAATGAAAGCCTTAAATCTGGTCTTTCTAAAACTTATGATTGGTATTCTAATTCATTGGATGAATGATTTAAATTCATAGATATTAAGTATCCTAAGAAAAAATAAAATATTAATGGAAACTGAACTCCTTCCATTGCAGGATCAAAACTAGATGTAATCAAAGCAGCAAGAATATAACTTGTAATTCTATAATTTTGGACATTCCTATCTAAATGTCGAATTATAAGGTAGAAAAAAGAAAGGTATAAGAAAAATTGACCAATTCCACCTCTTGCAAAAATATTCAGAAAATAATTATGTAAATTTTCATTTTTTCCATCACGTCCTGTTCTTCCAGGTTTATTTGGATCAATCATTGCTGGAATAATTTCATTGTAACCATATCCTTTTATGACAATATCATCCTGAACCATATCTTGTATCACATCTTGCCATATATCTAGTCGCCAACGAGTTGTAATATCCTGAGAAGTTAGTCTTCCATCTTGTATATAAAAAGATAAGAAGACAGTGTGAGTGTTTTTGTCTGTAATTAAGGACGTCAAACTATCTACGACTATATTTTCTTCTTCTACTTGAATACTCTCAGCAACTTTTGTGAAGGTAAGGTTTCCGTAAACATTTAAAGTTGAACTTAAAAAAATAGGTATTGTTAAAAGAGTTATTAATAATGAGTATGTAATATTGTTCAAAATAAATTTTCTAAAATAAATAATTTCAAAAACGAAAAATATAAAAGCTGGTAAAAAAGCTCCTCTACTTAAGAAAAGAAGTAAGGGAATCACCAATCCCGATGAAAAAAATAAAAATAAGAATTTAATCTTTTCAGAATCGAACAAAATATAAGATAGGATAATTGCAATTAAATAAGTTAATAATATATCTGATCCTTTCAAGAATTGAAACTTATCAGCATATTCTCTAAAAATACCCATTATTATATTTGGATATCTACCAGTTGAAAATAAATAATTTAAGGGAAGAGCTGTTATGAATAGAATCATAATCTTTCTGTTTATGATCTTATTTTCTGCGGCAAGTTTTCCAAGGAATATAAATCCTACAGTCCAAATATAAGAACTTACTTTATATGTATAAGGTGAAGTTACTAAAGTTCTGTTTATCAAAATTGACAAAACAAATAATAAGATAAAAAGTTGATGTATCCGAGATAATAATATTTCTTTGTAGAAAAATTTTGGATTTATAAAAGAATATAAAAAGAAAATTATTGATATAAAAAAACCACCAAATATTATCAGTTCGCCAAGTCTTATGCCACCATATTGAAGTCCAATAAATGATCGTCCAAAAAGCATTGTTGCGAATATTAAAATTGCTGATATATAGGCGATCACTAATGAAGTTTTTTTATTAAATATTGTCACAAAAAATATATTAGTATCTAAATAGCTTTTAAGAACTTTGATTTAATTAAATGATATTTGTATAGAGTTTTATTTCTATTACTAGAAAAATCTCTTCTAGATAAAATTTCTTCTTTTTTTAGTAGATATTCATTGAAAAAATTTAAATAATCCTCACACATCTTTGATGAATTGAATCTATAAGATTTTGTTTTATCAACATAATTATCGTAGTTTTCAATAATTTCTTGTAATTTTATTTCAAAATTATCATCGTTAAATTCAACGCCATAATCTTTACAATATTCTGGAACTCCACCACTATTTAAATATAGAATTGGAAGACCGCATTGTGCTGCTTCTATGTGGTGATTACCTGATGGTTCATTTATTGATCCTGTAACGTACAAATGGTTTTTTTTAATTTCATTAGCAAGTTCAATACCAGACAGTGGAGGAGTAACGGTAGTATTGTAAAATTTAAATTTTTGAGGAAGATTTCCTATATAATTAAATTCGATTTTGTCTCTCCAGTTCTTATCAATTAATAAGTCATCTAATAATTTATAAATTTTAAATCCTTTATTCCAGTTTGCACCCCAATGATGTGTCGTAATTTTAATTTTTTCTTTTTTATTCCATGAAATAAAGTTTTTATTATTAAATATTTCGCTGTTCGCACCTGCTTTGATAGTTTTTAAAATAGGTGAAACAAGACCTTGATCAAGATATAAGTTCTTAATCCAATCACTTACGAAAATTGTTCCATCTGCTACTTTATTTGCATTAATAAGATACTTATTAACATAATTTGTACCTTTTCTTTCATCGCATTCATTTATTCTATGAAAGACAAGAGATTCATAATTTTCAAACCTTAAATATTTCATTACATCTTGATGATTAAATGCTGAGGATTCAGAAGTTTTTCTTGGTTCAGTGATTAATATTATATCAATATCTTTGTCGTATAAATTATGGACAACTTCATGACCCTGTGAAATTAAATAATTTTTTAAATTGATTGCAAAAAGATTTCCTCCACCCCAAGGTCCGTCTTTAATGTTTGTTCCGATACTAATTTTCATATATTTTTTCTATCAACTTGTTAAATTTGTCAAAACCATCTGGAATCGTGTATTTCAAAGACATATTATGTGCAAATTCAACATTTGGTTTTGCTGCTGAAAAACTATCCATTTCAAAGATCGATTCTTTACTTAAAATTTCAGAAGCAATTCCTACATCTGTTGAAATTATTGGAGTTTTGCATAAAGACGCCTCAACAATTGACTGTGGGCCACCTTCAACTCTAGAAGAAACAATATAAAGATTTAATATATTGTAAAGTTCATTTAATTCAGAAAATGATACCATTTCAAAATATCTAAAGTTTATTTTATTTTCTTGAAGCTTATTAACTAAATAATTTCTCCTTTTACCAGCTAGCACAACAACTAAATTTGATTTCTTTTTGTTTAATGACTTGACAATTTCTATAAATCTATCTGGTCCTTTGGATAGTTTAGGCGAAATCATATCATTACCCTCAGTATCTCTTTGAAACGAGCCAATAAGGTAATCATCCAAGGAAAAATTATATTTCAATCTAAGTTCATCTTTCTTTTCTATATGGAACCATAGGTTATTATTTGCCCACCATGGTATTTTTGTTATAGGTTTGTCAACTAGTTTAGAAAGAGCATCTTTTGTTCCTGATGAAATAACATGATATTCATCAACATAAGAATCTCTCAAATAAAAATTTTTTTTCACTGAATCTTTAAATTTATCCTCATCAATATGGTGGATTGTACAAAGAACTTTTTTATTTTTAAGATATGTTTTTGGAATTTTTTCCCAAGTCCAAGGTGACATTAACCAAACTATCTTGGAATTAAATAATGATGATTTATTTGCTTTAGGGTTGTATTCAATCCATTCTTTTTTTAAACGATCAGCTATCCAATCTTCTTTAGGATTGTTTATATACAGTTTCATGATTTATTTGGTATCATTCCTTTTCTTACACAATCAGCATAATAATTTTGTTCTAAACTAAATTTTTCTGATAAATTATTTTTCATATTTAGTGAATATAGAGGATATTTGATTATTTCAAACTTATAGTTATTTTGAAGCATATCGACAAATAATTTGTAATCTTGAGCATAATAAAATTTTTCATCATACAAACCAATATTTAGTAGGCTTGATTTTTTAATTAACAATGTTCCGTGTATAAAAGGATTCTTGAATTTAGTAACCAAATGTGGAGAAAAGTAATTTGAAAATCGTGGAATAGTTTTATTTGTCTGTTCATTTTTTGCTCTAGATGTACAAAAATCAAGATTTTTATCTTCAAGTAAAGTTATTTGTTTTTCTAATCTATCTTTGAAACTTACATCATCAGCATCTTGTCTAGCAATATATTCTCCTTTAGAGTGATTAATTAAAATATTTAGTGATTTTGTTAAACCTAAATTTTTTTTATTTTTAAAAACTTTAATTTTATTACTTTCAAAAGTCTCAATTATTTTTTGAGTATCGTCATTTGACTTATCATTTAGTATTAAAAGTTCAATGTTTTCGTAAGTTTGGCTTAAAATACTTTCAATTGCATTACCAATAGTGTCTTGTGCGTTATACACACTCAAAATTATTGAGACTTTTTTACTTTTATCTTCCATCAATTATTGATTCAAATCTTTTTAATATATTTTTTTCATTTAAATAACTTAAAGTGTATTTATTTGACCTAATACCCTCACTCCATGCTAATTCTTTATTGCTTAATAAATTTATTTTATTTTCTAAATCCTGATAATTAAATTGTTGATACATATATTTATAGTTTTCAGGAAAGAATTCTTTTATACCTCCCGAATCAGGAAAAATTGAGGGCTTATTGTGGAGAGAGGCTTCATAAAGAAGAGTTGGCTGGCCTTCATATAGTTTCGTTGCAGTTATGACCGCAGTAGATTTTTTTATTAGTTCTAAAACATCTTGGTTTGGCATACTGCCTAAAAAACTTATCCTATCACTGCTAAATTTTGCTTTTAAACTTTTAAAAATGGGACCTTCTCCAACTATTTTTAAAGACAATGTGTCCATTTGAGAATTTAAAAAAGTGGATATTAATTCTTCAACACCTTTTTCCTTCGATATCCTTCCTGCATAAAGGATGTAGTCGGAATCATCATAGTTTTCATATTGACTGACTTTGCTTGAATAATTAGGAAATACCCAAACTTTTTCTGGATTAATACCAATATTTGTTAAATATTTTTTATGAAATTCTGTTAATACAGCAATTGAGATGTTATTTTGTTTTAGTATCTTAAAATATTTTTTACCATACCTAATAACGAGTATTGATTTTAAAAAAGATTCTGAAAAATATTTATTAATAAAAATGGTATCGCTCTTATGTAGTCCGCATTTAATACAGAAATTATTTTCAGTAATATGTTTATTTATAAAATAAGTCCGTGTACAGTCATACCTAAAATTATGAATTTTTAAGATTGTTTTAATGTTTCGTTTTTTTATTATTTTAAATAATCCTAGTGACACCTTAAACCATGTGTTGTGAACATAAAGCAAATCGGGTTTAAATGAATCGATTTCATTTAATATTTTCTTATCACTAATTAAATTTCTATTTATTATAAATGAAAAAAACTGCCCAATATAATTTATTTCTTTATTACTGAACAAAAGTGTTTTTACAATATAATGTTTTTTCAACAATTCAATTTCGTTTTGTACAGCAATATCCTCACCGCCAAGGAATCTATATTTGTTATGGATTACTAATATTTTTTTCATATTTTTAATTAATTTTATCCAGTTAATATTATTCCAATGAATATTATTTTAATTTTTACATATGGTGTTTCATTAAAAGATTGGAATGAAACGGGCATACTAAAGAGAGAGCTAGAAATCTACAACAAAATGATAGATTTATACGGCGTCAAGTTTACATTCATTACCTACGGCAACAAGGATGATATTAGCTTATTAAATAATAGAAATATAGAAATTATTCCAATTTATGAATATATAAAAAAATATAAGAATAAATATCTTAGATTTTTGATGTCATTTATTTTTCCTTTCAGGATAAAAAAAATTTTAATTGATAAAAATTTGATTAAGACAAATCAATTAAATGGTGTTTGGACTGGAATTATTTTAAAGAGGTTGCTCAAAATTCCATTGTTTGTTCGAACGGGATATAATTTATACGAATTCTCTATCTATGAAAACAAATCAAAAATCAAAAAAATTTTTTTCCATCAATTAACAAAAATTGCATTAAAGATGTCCGATTTATATAGTGTGACATCAAATCAAGATAAGAAGTTTTTAGAAAAAAACTTCAAATTTGATAATGAAATTAAATTAATACCTAATTGGGTAAATAAAATTTCTTATAAAGATTTTAATGATCGTCACTGTAATAATTTATTAACTGTTGGACGGATTGAAGACCAAAAAAACTATAAACTTCTAATTGACCAATTGAAAGGAACTAATTACGAATTAGATTTAATAGGAGATGGATCAAGAAAAAATCAACTAAAAAAATATTCAAAAAAATTAAATTCTAAAGTAAATTTCCTAGGTAAAAAAGCACATGAAGATTTAATAGAATTTTATAAAAACTACAGAATTTTTATAAGCTCTTCACTTTATGAAGGAAATTCAAAAGTTATTCTTGAGGCAATGGCTAGCGGATGCGTTGTTGTTGCATTCGACAATAAAAATAATAGGGAAATAATTGACGATGAAAAAAATGGATTTTTATACACCACTGAAAATGAACTAGTTAATAAAATTAACAGGATCATTAAAGATGAAAAGTTTTATGATTTCATTAGTAAAAATGCATACGAACAAATTAAGAGTAAAAATCTGTTAAAAAAAATTGTTAATGATGAGGTTGAATATTACAAATTTTTAATTCAAATTTAATCTTCTTTGCGAGTTTTCAAAAACTACATTTATATGCTGATCAAAATTAAAATCTTCTTCGTTATGTGTTGAATTAATTATCGTTAATTGTTTTTTTTCTAAAATATCAAAAATGAGATCTTTTGTTTGCTTGTCTAAATTTGAAGTAGATTCATCTAAGATCAAAAGCTCAACATCATTTAATAATGCTCGCATAAATGAAATTTTTTGCATTTGTCCAGATGACAAGTTTTTAATGGAAATAAATTTTTTAAGATCTAACTTTTCCTCCTCGAATAATGAAAATTTATCAATCAATTTATGCATTTCATTATCAGAAATATCTTTTTTATTTCCATACATAAGATTTTCTCTTAGCGAGCCAGAAATAATTAGAGGATTTACACCTACATAACCTATCTTGTCTGTATATGTACAAACATTTCCGTGTTGAGGGATATATAGACCTGCAATAAGTCCTAATAAAGTACTTTTACCGGAACCATTTGGGCCAGTAATTACTGTGTGTGAATTTTTTTTAAAATTAACATTTATATTTGAAAATATATTTTCATCACTTCCAAAATATTTAAAACTTAGCTCCTTAACCTCTACTGCATTTTGCAGGTTTGAATTTATACTAAAAAAATTATTTTTTTCAGGTGATTTATTCTCTTCAATTTTATAAAGCTCATCTACATGAACACTTGAGTTAACAACTAATGTTAAAGTATTGTTGAAATTTCCTAAGGATTGAAACATCCTTAGGAGGACACCAATAAACTCAATTGTGAGGTTTTTAGCAAAATCAAAAAAGGCTAATATCAAAGACAAGAAGAATAAAGTTCCAAAACTTGGCAACATACTATTTAATGCACCAAAAACATTATTTTTAATCCAGGCATTTTTATTTTTTTCTAATCTAGTTTGAAATTTATTAAACTCTTCTTTTCTTGTTTCCAGAATTTTAATTAAAAATATATTATCTAAAACTCTTTGAATGTAAGAATTTATATCTTTTCCAGTGTTGAAAGAAAGATGTTGATAAGATTTTCCTTTTGATAATAGGTACTTTGTAGGAAAAATAAGAATAACGGCTCCGATTGAAAAGTACAGTACCATTTCAATATCTGAATAAATGAGAAATATAGAGTAGCCAATTATCTGAAGTAAGTTATTTAGGAAACCGGATAAGGCTTTGTAAAATGCTGAAACATTTTGAGATACAGTGTTTAAGTAATAATACGCATCAGAAGTTGAATAATTTCCCTTTTTATACATCTCATTAAGTAAGTGGTACCTTAAATTCTCATTTACTTGCAAACTTAATATTTCCATGTTCATACGGTCAGCAAACATAATAAGATATCTCAGAACAATTATTAATGGAATTAAAAATAAGTTATTTTTTATTACTTCCGTTATAAATACAACAATTAAATTATCGTTATCAACCACATTTGTTAGTAATGCTGAAAAAATAACAATTATACCTATATCGATTGCGACGATTAAATTAGCAAGTATTACAGATAAAATTATTCTAATTTTTTTATTATTTACGTTTGTAAGTTTAGAGACGTAAAGTACTCTCTTAGCTACTAATCTAAGATTTTTCATATCTATATACTAATTTAACATTCATTTTTATTTTAAAATTAATTGTTCTATTGATTACTTGCATAGAGTGTTTTTAATTGAATTAAACTAAAGGTAATAATTCAAACACAATTATGAAATATAAAAGTAGAGCAATGTTTAGAAAAAGTACTTTTATAGCTTTGATATTTTTAACTGGACTAATTTGCTTGTATTCTTTTCAAATATTCTTTCAATATAATGAAAATTTAACAATTATAAATGATGATAATTTAAAACCTTGTGAGTATTTTGCTTCAGATTTAGAATCTGAAAAATTAATTTTTGAAAACAGATATCAGGACCTACCTATATTTCCAGAAATAGAAAATTTAAATTGTATAGGAAAGATAATTGATATAGATTTTACAAATCAAGAAGTGATTGTCGGATCTAGCACTTTGCTTTCGAATATTTTTGAATTTTTTGGATATATTTTTCTATTTTTTTTCAGTTTTATAAAAAAAAGTAAAAACTTAATGTTTGTTTTTGCTGGATTCTTATTAATTGAATGGTCAAAGAACAATATTTTTCAATACATCGAAATTTGGGACAATATATTGAAAAAAATAATTCCATTATATTTCTTATCCTTAATTGTTCATATATTTTTTAATTTTAAAAAAGATTATTCTGAAATAAAAAAAAATAAATTTAGATACGATATAAATTTTTTAAGATTTATTTCGGTTATATCTGTTGTCTTTTATCACATTGAAATTCCTTTTTTTGAAGCTGGCTGGTTAGGGGTAGATGTCTTTTTTGTTATCTCTGGATATTTAATATGTAATTCATTAGTAAGTAAATTAAATGACGAACAATTTACATTTAAGGATTTTTACTATAGAAGAATAAACAGAATATTACCATCTTTGTATGTTGTTCTGATTTTTTCATTTCTACTTTCTCGGATAATACTTAGTGATAAAGGAATAAGAGAATTTAATAACTCTTTTGTTAGTGTTATAGGATTTTTGTCAAATTATTATTTTAGAGGCAATAACCTTTATACGGCGGAACCTTCTGGATTGGTGCCTTTGCTTCATGCGTGGAGTCTATCAATTGAAGAACAATTTTACTTTTTTTTTCCTTTATTAATATTTATAGTTTTTAGATTAAAAAAGGAATTTACTGGTTACGTTGTTACTATATTAATTTTTTACTCAATATTTTTAAATCTTGGAAATTATGAAGCGAATGATATATTTTATATTACCAAATTCAGAATATGGGAACTTTGTCTAGGTGTGTTATTAGTTTTTATAAATAAAGATCGACTTAGCCTTAGTAAACATTTTTATTATTTAGGATATCTTATAATTGTTTGTTCAATTTTATTATTTAATAATGAAGTAGAAAGCTTATTACCCAAGATTGTTACTTTACTTGGTGTTTCTCTAATTATTCTAAAAAAAGAAGATAATCTCAAATTCAAAAATTTTTTTAGCAATTCATTTATTTCTTTAATTGGGTTGAGTTCATATTCAATTTATTTATATCATCAGCCTATATTTGCTTTTTATAGAAATTTAAAAGAAAATTACCTGATTAAAAAAAGCCTTTCTGAATTTGTGTATTTTAAAGAAAACTTATTTTTAAACTATCTTTTCGATGATTCTTTTTTACCATATATATTTTTATTAACAATTACATTATTAATTGGAGTATTTTCATATAAAAAAATTGAGCTTGAATTTATCGGTTCCGACAGTTTTAATTCTAAAAATTTGATTTTATTCTTTTTAACTATATCAATTGGCGTCTTTGTTTATTTTGAAAACATAAATAACTCTATTGCACTAAAAAGCACTGATAATGAAATACCTATGTACAACGACAGAATGCCTGAACTAGAAAATCTTTTAGCTCAAAAGAAAATTAACAAGAGCATTTATGTTGTTGGCGACTCTCACATGGATATGGAAAAACAATTTAATTATTTTCGTATTAAAGGTTTCGAAATAGAAAGATTTATTGAGGGTAATTGTTTTTATATTAAAAATTTATATGTCTCAGATTTAGAAAGCAATTTAGAACCATGGTGTAAAGACTTACATAATCAAACAAAAGATTCCTTAAGCAATGTAGAAAATTCTATAATTTTATATGGTGGAATACTACCCAATTATATCGAAAAAGAACAGTTCTATAATGGATATGTTTTTAACGAGAGACGAACTCCCAAGTTATTCATACGTGATGATCAATCTCAGGAAAAAAACATTGCACAATATACAGACATAAAATATGAATTAGATTTAACAATTACTGAACTTGCAAAAAATGGGAATATCATAATAATTATTTATCCAGTACCCGAAGCTGCATGGAACATAGAAAAAATAAACAATCTGATTCCAAATTTTGAAAAAATAGACTTACATTACAATTACGACTTTTTTTATTCTAGAGCTAAAAGTTCAATTAATATATATGACTCTTTGACAAATGACAATATAGTGAAAGTAAAACCATCAATGTTATTTTGTAACAGTTATATAAAAGGAAGATGTGTAATAAGTTACAACGGAAATCTTTTTTATGAAGACTATGATCATTTAAATTCTTCTGGAAATGAGATCTTAATAACTAATATGATCGATAACTTAATTTATAAATTGAAAAAATAAAAATCATAATAAATATATATTCAAAATTAATTTTGTAATTCAAGAACATAGAATTGATGAAAAGAAAAGGTTTGAAATATCGGCCTGAAATTGATGGTCTTATAGCCTTGGCAGTTATAACTATAAATTTATTTCATGCAAAAAATTAAAGCTCCTGTCTGACTATTTATGTAACCAAAAATTAACAATTTCGTGTTAATATTTAAATATTATTGACAACAAAGCATCAATTAAAAATCATTTAAAAGATTTAACCGAAAATATTTTTGTTTTATATCATCATTTAGGATTAGGTGACCATATAATATGCAACGGTCTGGTTAACTATGTATCCACAAATAGCAAAAAAATTTATCTACCAGTCAATTATTTATTCAAAGATCAAATTACTTATTTATATAGTAATAATAAAAAGATAAAAGTTTTCCCTGTAAACCTTGGTGAGCACAATGATGCCGATAAAGAAGTTGAGGCTTTTGCACAAAAAAATAATATTCCTGTTCTTAAAATTGGTTTTGAAAATAGGTTAAATCAACGAATACCATTCTACAAATCCTTCTATAAACAAATAGGTCTTAGATATAATATTTCCTATAAACACTTCAATCCCCCTTCAGATATAAAAAAAGAAGAAAAATTATACAACCATTTAATCAAGTTATTTAATGTTGAAAATGATAAATACATTCTTGTACACAATGAGGCATCAGATACTAAATATGATTTAAGAATAGGTAGTGATTTGAATGTTATAAGCCTTTCTAACAAGTTTGATATTTTTGATAACATTTTTTTATATAAAAAAATTATTATGAATGCCTCAGAGATACATTGTATAAACAGTAGTTTCGCACATTTAGTTGATAGATTTGAAACTAGTGGCAGACGGATATATCATGACGTTAGAGGCGGAAAATTAAAATTTAAGAAGAAGTGGAACTATATTGGCTACTGAAATTAAAGTTGATGTATCAAGCGGTGAGCTAATAGACAAAAAGACTATTTTTTCTTATTCCACTTTAAAAACCTTATAAGTTAAATCATTTGGATACGTGTAAGGAGTGACTTGAAGTTTATAAAAGAGTTATCTGCATTCCTCCAAACCTAGATTTAAAAAAATCAGATCAAGAACATGTAAATAATTATCTTATACAATATATTAGAAAAAATAATTAAATCTAACAGTAGAATAATTTAATGGATATCAATATAAATATTTCGATTGGCGAACTCATAGACAAAATAACTATATTAGAGATAAAATCAATAAAAATTAAAGATAAAGGAAAATTAAAAAATATAAATTTTGAACTACAAATGTTGGAGAAAGAGTTAAAAAAAATAAGTCTCAACAGTGAAATTATAGAAATGCAAAAAGAGCTTTACGAGACAAATTTAAGAATGTGGAAAATAGAAGAAGATATTAGAGTTTATGAGAAAAGTGGTGACTTTGGTCCAAAATTTATAGAACTAGCCAGAAGTGTTTATCAGGAAAATGATCTAAGATCAGAAATTAAAAAAAATATAAATACATTAAGTAGATCAAAAATTATTGAAGAAAAATCATATTAAATTTTTTATTTTTTAAATAAATTTTTGTGACTATTACGAGATTATATTTTTCTTTACAAATAAAAAATCAGGAAACATCGCAGTGGTAACTAATTTATACCCATTAATTAGTAATTTAAAAAAAATGAAAAAAGCACTTTTATATGCCCTAAAATAAGGACCGTGAATTTCATCAAACTCGACAAGTATTTGATCTGGAAATATTTTTTTGTCTAGGATGTCTGGGATTACAATATTTTCAGCTCCTTCGATGTCAAGTTTTAGTAATGTAACATTAGACAGGTTGTAAATTTCTACTATTTCAGATATTGATATAGTTTCAACTTCAATAAAATCTGTATCTTTAGAATAATTGTTTATCCAGTTTGAAATACTATGGCTAACAAATTCTTTTTCTTTAGGTTTATAAAATTTTATTTTTTCGTTTGATTTATTTGTAAGAGCCTTATCAATAATTACTATCTTATCTTTTTTAATATTCTCAAGATCATATGAGTTAATTTCTTGCTTACCTCCGTTTAAATCATAACTCTTTGTTTTTTTGACACCTAAGTTTTTGACTGTTTCTTCTAGATGAGATAAAGCCCTAGGAGTTGGGTCAATAAAAATAACTTTTGAATTGTATTTATTTATAAATTCGATATCAAATGAAATGTCCTCACCGGCACCTGCTGATATTATCACACTATCATAAAGGTTGTCATTTTCAATAAATGACCAGCCACCATATGGTGTACCCAAAAACACAGTTTCAGTATCAATAGAGATTTTCTTTATGAAAAACATAAACAATTTCTTAAAAGAAGAAAAAAATAGTCGATAGTAAACAGCTCTTATTATTTTTACGAAAATATTCAATTTTTTAACCACGATAAGTTATTCATGTACCAATTCACTGTTTGAGTTATTCCGGTTTCAAAGTCTCTGTCATAGACACCATTAAGTGAACTTAGTAAAGAGTTGTCTAACCCATATTTAATATCATGTCCTGGTCTATTTGGATCTTTATTGATAAGTTTATAAGAAAATTTTTTGTTCAAGTTTTTAGATATCAACTGAGCAACTTCTAAATTGCTGACTAAACTTTCACCTGTTATGTTAATTTTGGTTGGCTCTTTTTTTTGAACTTTTAAAGCTTCTCGTTTTACGTTTTCGTAATTTTGTATCAAGAACAATATGGTTTTAGCTAAGTCTGTGTTGTGAATATAGTATCTACTTCCTGGTGTGTTGGAATTATCTGTATGAATAATAACTTCTTGGTTATCTAATATTTTCTTTATAGTATTCGGAATAAATTTTTCATAATGTTGTCTTTCTCCATAAACATTTGAGCAATGAGTAATTAGTGCAGGAATTAAATAAGTGTTTGAGTAAGCAATAGTTAACTCTTCTCCTGCAGCTTTTGTTGCAGAGTAAGGATTTTTTGAATTATATCTGTCCCATTCAGAAAATTTTACATTTTCTTCAGAAGGACCAAAAACCTCATCTGTACTAAAATAATAAAATAATTCCAAATTATTTAATTTTTTGGCAAATTCAAGTAGATTAAATGTTCCAATAATGTTGTCTTGAACAAAAGTTAATGGATTTTTTACTGATCTTGTTACATGGGATGATGCACCTATATGCAAAATTATGTTTGTCTCGATTAGGTCACTAACAATGTCTTCATGAAATTCAGCTTTTAAATCATGATAGAGAAAATTGATTCTGTTCTGATAATCTTTATCTAAGTCATTTATAACTTCTTCTATTCTTTTTGGATTTCCAGCATAACTTAATCTATCTAATATTGTTATTTTCCAATCGGTGTTTATTAATATTTCTTTAAATGCCTGGTGACCAATAAAACCTGCGCCACCAGTTATTAGGATGTTTTTACTCATATTGTTACATACTACTTTAATTTTTAATGGTTCTATGAATATTTTATTCTAAAAAATACGGACAATAATAAACCTGAAGATAATTTCAATCTACTGTTTTCCACAAATGTAAACAGGCAATTGATTTAAAAGGGGACCATTTCTCTGCATATTTATCATATTTATTCCAGTCACTTGCGACTTCTATCATTCCAAAATTATTCATAGCAAGTCTCAGTCCTGCATCTTTTGATGAAAACACATCTAAATTGCCAATACAAAAAATTTCAAACATATTTAAAGACCAAGGTCCAACTCCAAACACTGAAAGCAATTTATTATTCAAAGTATCTTTATCTAATTTAGTTAAATCTTGAAAGCTTTGACTCAAAAATAATTCTGAAAGCTCCTTAATTGTTTTTGCTTTGTTAGTGCTTAACCCTAATTTCTTAATTTCATATAATGTTAAATTTTGAAAATGTTTTTCATTTAAATATTCTGAATTAAAATTTACTCTAATATTCTCAAAAATAGAATTTGCTGCTTTTGTGGATATAAATTGCGAAACTACAATTCCTACAAGAGTGTCAAACTGATTATCCTTGTTGGGTCTAAATTTCAAATGACCATTTTTATCAATAATTTTTTTTAACTTTTTGTCTGTTTGTCTTAAATATTCTTCTTTTTTTGAAAATCTCACTGTTTAAATTAAAATTTTATATTAAGTTGCTTCACCAAAAATATATTTCTCACGATGATAGATTTCATTATCTTTATTATTTTTTTCAGCAAATAATGAAAGTCTAATATTTTTTTTATTAAAATTTTCTTTGTCGTAACAATTCGATTTTGAAATATTAATAAATCCAGCGAGTTTAAGTAGTCTAACTATACCTTTTCTAGATGGAAAAAAATAAGCTCCATTATTAACTATTTCGATTGCCTCATGGTTGGCTATTTTTTGATTACGAGTCGTGGATGTTTCTAAAACTAGAACACCGTTTTCGTTCATCAGATTATGAAGCTTTTTGAGCAATCTAAGCTGCTCAGGGACATGATAAATAACCCCTGTAAACCAAATTAAATCAAACTTTCCTAGTTTCTGCATTTCGTCATTATCAAGATAATTTATATTTCCAAAAATAAATTCATAATCAGAAACTACTTTCTCAAGATTTGGTAACAAATTATTTTTATAAAACGTATTAACTGGATGGTTCTCTTGCTGAATTTCTTCAAGGTCATTTAAGATTAACTTTGAAGGAGATAGCGAATCAAGCCTTAAGGTATCCTCACCATCTTTTGGACCGACTTCTAAAATTCTTTTATTTTCAAAATAATCTTTGCCATATTTTTCTTTTAATTCTTTAAATAAGTATTCCCTATAAGGGTTTCTTAATTTTCCAGTTAAACGAATTTCACTCAAAAAAATTTTATAATATATTTTTTTTAAAAACCAAATAATCTCATAATATTTGTTAATCATTTTTTAAGTTTACTTTAAATAATATTAAGAATTCTTAATGTTCGAAATATCTAAATATGAAAATACTAACTTCATCGGTTTTGTATTTTCATTAATTCTCTTCGAAAAAACCATTATGGTTAATGGTGGCCAGAGGCAGAATCGAACTGCCGACCCCTTGTTTTTCAGACAAGTGCTCTACCGACTGAGCTATCTGGCCTTTTGCGGGGACGACGGGATTCGAACCCGCGACCTCCTGCGTGACAGGCAGGCGTAAACTCCAGACTTTACCACGCCCCCATGAACTAAAATTATAACGTAATTTATCTCGTTCAAATAAATTTTATTACAATATTATTGATATATGAGAATAAATGAAATAGTAAAATATTCTTTCAGGTTTTTTATTTTACAGATATTGCTCACACTCTTAACAGTTTTTTATTTTGATAATTTTTTGATTGGAGATTATACAGATGGATATGAACTTATAATTTATAACTTAATTGAAGACAGAGATAGATTTTATCCAATAATTCCTAATTCACTCATGAAGATAGATATCTTTTTGGCTTTATTCATATTTGTCTTTCTTATCATTCTTTATTCAACAAAGTTTTATACATATGTAAATGAATTAAGTTTTTTATCAAACAATAAAAGTTACGATGAGTTTTTTTCAATATATCTTTTATGGACAAGTTCTTTATTCGTGTTCATGATGATATTTAGATTTGATGCTGTATCCAGATTTTATTTAATATTGTTTACTTTTATAGTGCCTGCTATTTTAGTTTCTCTAAGAAATAGTGAAACATTGTCATCATTGCTTGGAAGATCTCCTGTAAAAGAGAATTATATCTCATTTAACTTAGACCAAGACTCGATATTTAAACAATTGAGGATTATTTCACTAAGAAATTCAGTCGGAAATAATAAGATTAATATCAATAAAGATCATGAAAAAGTGATAGATATAATTAATAACCAAAATAAAAGGGGAAATATTAATTTAGTTGTATTAAATTTAAATGAAGAAAAAGTAGTGAATGAGAAACTACTTAACTTTTTAATCAACTTAAACAAAAAAGTTTTACTTATCTCAAAAGAGAATATCGAATTTAAAAGGATATTTATTAAGAGAACTGAAGAATTATCTGATTATGTTCTTAATTATTTTAATAATGATATTCAATATGGAGCAAAATACATACTTAAAAGAGGAATGGATATATTTTTATCTAGTGTAGGAATAATTATCACTTTTCCATTTTTTATATTAATTGCTTTATACATAATTTTTATTGATGGAAAGCCATTTTTAATTAAGCAAGAAAGAATTGGACTTCATGGTAAAAAATTTCTTATGTACAAGTTTAGAACAATGCAAAAAGACGCACATATAAAAAGAAATGACCTATCAAACTTGAACCAAAGAGATGATATATTATTCAAGATAGAGGATGATCCTAGACTGCTTAAGGGATCTGCTTTTCTGAGAAAATTTAGTTTAGATGAAATCCCTCAATTTGTTAATGTAATTAAAGGTGAAATGTCTCTCGTGGGACCAAGACCATTATTTGAGGAGGATACTTCAAAATATGATGTAAATTATATGAGAAGGCTAAATGTACTTCCAGGCATAACCGGATTACTCCAGATTAAAGACAGAAACGCTCCTAGTTTTGAAACATGGTATAAATATGATATTGAGTACATAGATAATTGGTCTCTTTCTTTTGATTTAAAGATTTTACTGAAAACTCCACTTTCGCTATTTAGAAGCAATAACAATAAAGGACTTTGAAGTGGGTCGGGTGGGAATCGAACCCACGACCTTGAGCTTAAAAGGCTCCTGCTCTACCAATTGAGCTACCGACCCTAAACAAAAATGATAATCAAAGATAAAAGTTAGTTAAATCTATTCTTCTTCAATATTTTTAAGTTTTTTATGTGCAGCGTCTAATTCGTTAAGAATACTATTAACAATTTCATATGCATTTTTGTTATCTTTTGATAAAGCCTTGAGTTCGTTTGCTAGTTCTTGAATATCGTCAAGGCTTGATGATAAATTATTATCAAATTCTTTCTCAATATTGCTAGTTTCTTTATTTTTATTATTCACAACTAAAATTATAAATTAAGTTATAACTTTGCTTTGTCAGAAAATTTTAAATCAGGACTTTTTGTCAACCTCTGTTTTGCCCATCTAGCAGGTGGAATTAGTCTAAAAAATGGTGGTAAAAATGGTCGTGTAATTTTTAAAAATGACAAATTAAAAAACAATATCGCTTTATTAATTTTTGTTGTTTTAATTCCATAAACTTCTTTGAATTCAGAAGGTAATGTATGAAAAGCGGTGAATGCAATAAATGGCCAAATCGGTTTTATGTGTCTTGGAACCGGACCGCCACCAATAATCTCTTTCACATCGAGAGCAACATCGGTAATAATTAAATAGTTTTTTTCTTTACTTTTAGAGATTACCCAATTCTTTAACTCATCATGTGTTTTTGGCATTTTTTCCCTGTTTACTAAAACTAATTCTGCTGACAACATGTTTTCTTGGTGATATAAATTTTTTTCTTCATTGGTTAATTTTTTAACTGTTTTTTCGTAGAAAAATATTGATGACAACTGTAAACATGCATGAACCCAAAGAAGTTGCTCATGATCAAGCGCATCATAAGTTTTACCAGTTATTTTGTCTTTGCCTTTAATTACTTCATGTAATTTATTTATTCTGGTTGCACTATCGTCTGCTTCTTCTTTAGTTCCAAAAGTTACTGAGTTCTGTAACGAGAGGGTTCTAATTAATCTCTTCCAGGGATCTCTTTGATAAAATGATGTTTGTCTTGCTCCTGCTGCTATTAATGGGTGAGAAGCGTGCATCAGCAAGGCTCGTGCTCCACCAAACAAAACTGTAATTTCCTTATTTACTTTCCACATCATTGAATTTGGGCCAAAATACCCAGGATCACTTTGCATATCATTAAATTTTATCAATGTTTAAAGGTTTTTAATAATCCTTATTAATAAATACTGTCTCAATAGATCTTCAAGATAAGTTAGTATTGAATAATAAGGCTGATATGAGTGAAAATAATCTGAATATTGAAAAAAATTGTGGTCAAAATTTTAAAAATGAGCAAATTCCTGACATAGTTAATGATTCAAATTTTGTCTTTATTAATGATCCAAGTTACGAAACAGTAGTACTTTATGATGTAGATGGAAATATAGTAAATGTTAACTCTTGGATCGAGTGTGCACATTATGTAAATGGTGGTTGGTCTACAAGTTTTTCAAATTTCGATGGTAATATTTTTATTCTTGTAACAACAATTAGTCTATTTGGCATTTATGTACTCTCAAAAAAGCTATTTAACTTTAAACTATGAGCAAGCAAAAATTATTTACCTCAATTTTAATTTTATTAATACTAATAATTCCTTTTTTAATAAATAATAGATCTGATGATATTGAAGCTATTCAATTAGAAAATTCTACTGTTGGTTACTACCAATCTACAACTTGTAAAATTTCTTTAATTGAATTCTATTTAGAAAATAGAGGCTCGGAACAAAAAATTTATTTCAATAATAATGACTATGCCGACATAAATTGTTTTGGGAAAATTACTGGAGTAGATAAAGTTAATGACACCTACTTCGTATCTATTGGTACTAATACTTCATTTAGTGCTTTAATCCAATCATTAATATGGATCTTGCTACTTACTCTAGTTCCTAAGCTGGATGACAAAAATTATCTTACATACAAATGTTTGTACTTGTTGCCTTTTTTATTGACTTATCAACATGTATCTGAAATAAGATTTTATTCTAGTAGCAATATTTTATACAATAGCGAAATATCGACTGAAAATTTATATTTATTAGGAGTTTTCATTTTAAATTTTTTTATTTCCCTATTAATAATTGATTCTCTCAAAGGAAGAATCAAGAATTTATCAAACTATATTCCATTTCTTTTTTTAATTGTAGGTACATATTTAGGTAGTAATTTAAATTTTTATTTAATCTTATTTTCATGTGTTGGGATAAGTTTTTATATAAAGAAGAAAAAATTGCTGAGAACTGATAAATATTACATAGTTTTTTTTGGTTTTTGGATACTGAATTTCAGTAATAACAATCATTTTTTTGATGGAGATAAATTAAGAGGATTCTCAAATTCGATTTATTCAACAAGATCACAACTTTTTTGGATATTAATAGTGTTTTTTACAATAAGGGGATTTTTCTATGTCGTGGATAAAAGCAGAGAAGAGTTCGATATAGATAAATTTATGAAAAATTTTCTTATTTCTTTAGGATTGGTTGTATTCTTTGGTGTCATTGGATCACTGTCTCCAATTGTTAACTTTTTTAATTTCTTTTTATTTGGTCAAAATAAAAGAGGTATGAAGGAATTTACAAGTATTGCGGGTAATACTTGGAGAGGGTTTTCTTCAAGTGCTGAGTCAATTGGAGAAGTTTTTGGATTTTTAATTTTAATTTTTTTAATACTAGTTGTAAATAAAAAAATTAAAATAACTAGTAAATATAATCTTTTAACTCTAGTAGTTATTTTTGGTTTAATAAGGTCGAACAACTTTGCTTCAATATTGTCATTATTTTTACTTATGACTCTATATTTATACTTTAGATTTTATAAAGGAAGAAATAGAACTCTGCTTATATCCTTGTTTATTTTATGTACAACTATTGGTTTGGTAACTTTATTTTTAAATTCAAATTATTCGTTTAATACCTCGAATCTTATTTATGAAGCTACGAGACACCAAAGTTTTTATGAAAATATTCCATCAACTAATAATCAATTAGGCAGCACAAGTAAAAGTCATT
Organism: uncultured Candidatus Actinomarina sp.; assembly: GCA_902519845.1. Taxonomy (GTDB): domain Bacteria; phylum Actinomycetota; class Acidimicrobiia; order Actinomarinales; family Actinomarinaceae; genus Actinomarina. The sequence goes on from CABYLQ010000005.1 coordinate 58,679, forward strand.
ATCTAGTTCTTGAAGCAATCGAAAAAAATGATGTAGGAACTATATTGTTAGACGAATCAAATTTTGAAGCTGCTTCAAGCAGTTATAAGTTCTTGTTTAACGTTTTTACACCTGAATTAAATATAAAATATGTACCAAATCTTGTTGGGTTAATTTCAATTTTATCTCTTTTCATAAATAGGTCAGAAATGTGGGGTATCTTTATCGCAAAATATAATCCAAGTGTTTTTGAATTCTTATTTGGATATGGACCACAGCAATTAAATGAATATCTTTTTGGTCATAAAATAAGGCTTGATGTTCCTTCTTACAAGACGTCTTCGTTGTTTTTACCTCATTCATCATTATTAGATTTAATAATTTTTGTCGGGTTTATAGGAACTTTTGTAGTGCTTCTTTATGTTCTAAAAATATTTTATAAAGCAGATAAAAAAAATATCTTTTTATATCCTTCAATATTTTTACTTATAAATTTTTTAAAAAGTGATTCTATTCTTTACCTAAATAGTTTTCTATTAATATTATTTTCTCTTCAAATGCTCAATAACAATTTTTATAAAAATGAAAAAACTTAAATACGTTACTTATCAGACTTTTCCATCAATTAAAGCTAATTCCATACAAACAATTGAAAATTTAAATCATTTGACAAAATATTTTGATGTTGAGCTTATTTTTCCTCTGAGGGAAAGTTATAGCTCTGACAAAACTGAGATAATCAAAAATTATTATGACCTTGATAAAAATATCATATTTTCAGGAACAAGTCACAAACTTCCTTTTGGAAAAGTAAAAATATTTGAAAAGTATTTATTTTTAATTAGTCATTATTTGTGGGCTAAAAAAATATGCAAAAAGTATAAAAGTATGGATAAAAATTACTATTTTACAAGGTCGGATTGGGTATTCTATTTTTTATCAAAATATAATAAAAATGTAATTTTTGAATGTCATCAACTATCTAAATTAAGAAAATGGATTATGAAAGAATCTATCAAATGCGAATTCTCAAAGATAATTTTTTTAAATAAGTATTTATTAGAAGATTCTGGATTAAACATTGATGAAAAAGATAAAAAAGTAAAAATTTTACACAACGGCGTTGATAAAAATATTTTTAAAATAAAAGATTCCTCAACAAAGAAAAAAATAGTATTTTCTGGTAGTTTTTCAAGATTTAATGAAGAAAGGAATCTTGATTTTCTTTTAAATACCTTTAAGAGCAGCGAACTATCAGATTATCAATTAGAGATTATAGGTGGTAGTACAAAAGAGGTTGATGACCTCAGAAATAAGGTTGATAAGCTAATGATAAAAAACGTTAAGATAAGCAATAGAGTTTCTCGAAAAAACCTTGCAAAAAAACTTCAAGAATTTGAATTTGGAATACTTCTAAATTCAAATAAAAATACGCACTCTGTCAAATATACTTCTCCACTAAAATTTTTTGAGTTTATATCTGTAGGATTAAAAGTTATTGCAATTGACTTTCCAGCACATAGAGTCTTACCAAATCAAGATAACATATTCTTCTTTATGGAAGATAATAAAAATGACTTTATAAATGCTATTAAGTTGGCAGAGAAAACTAAATTTAAAGATATTTCATTACAGAATATTTCTTTGGAAGAAAGAACAAAAGAAATATATAATCTTTTTGGTTCAGCACGCCCGGAGGGACTCGAACCCCCAACCCTCTGATCCGAAGTCAGATGCTCTATCCATTTGAGCTACAGGCGCATTAATAAAAAAAAGAATAATTGTATATTTTTATTTATATAATAGTTTCATTAATGGATAGTGTAAAAATTCTGAAAACAGAGATTTCAAAAACTACTGTGGAAAATGTAGCAGTATATTTAAATAAAAAAAAAGGGAAAACAGTTGCTATTTGTAATGCGAATACACTTGTGAGATCTTACAATGATTCATCGATTCAAAATAAAATAAATTCATTTGATGTTAAAACTTCAGATGGTTTTCCAGTGGCAAAGGCATCAAAATTGTTATATAAAAATAACCAAGAAAGAGTTGATGGGTTTAAAGTTATCAACAAAACTATTGAAAAAGGACTAGACAAGAATTTATCACATTATTTTTTTGGAAGCAATGAAAAAGTTGTGCGAGCTATGATAAAAGAACTCAAAGATAGATACCCATCCATAAATATATGTGGCTATCTTTGTCCTCCTGTAAAATCATATTGGGAGCTTAGTGAGAATGAATTTGTTGACGATATGATTCAAAAAAATCCCGACATCGTTTGGATATCACTAGGTTTTCCAAAGCAAGAAGAATTTATTTACGAAATAAAGAATAGGTATAAAATCACCTCTAACTTAGTGGGGATAGGGGCTGTTTTTGAGTGGGTTGCTGGTACTAAAATTAAAGCTCCAGAATGGTTGGCTAATATTGGTTTAGAGTGGATATTTCGATTGATACAAGAACCAAAAAGATTATTGAGACGCTATTTGATAGATAACTTTTTATTTATAATTTATTTTATAAAACAATATTTAAGCAAATAAATGTATAAGCTATCAAATTTAATTAACGATTTAGAAAATGTTCTACAAAAGACAGTTGGTATTGAACCAATTTCGTTAAGAATTTCAAATAATCCAAATTTTGATTTTCAAATAAATAACTTAGTAAAATTCCAAAATCACAAGGATATAAAAAACATTGAAAATCTTTTTTCAGAAATAATTAATAATGAGATTTTAATCAAAAATTTTGAAATTACTGATACTTATTTTGTAAATTTAGAGATTGATATTGATCAATTTAGTAATAGCTTCAACAAAATAAAAAAATATATAAAAGTTCAACATCCTGAAACAGTTCTTTTAGATTATGGAGGCCCCAATATTGGTAAGCCACTTCATGTAGGACATTTAAGATCTTTAAATATTGGTAGAAGCTTGTATCTCATATACGAATTGGCTGGTCACAATGTTTTAAGTGATATACATATGGGTGATTGGGGAATGCCAATTGCACAGATAATTACTTATATTGAAGAGAAAAAGATAAATTTTGAAAGTATAGACATAGAAGATTTAGAAAAAATTTATCCTAAGGCTTCAAAGCTTTATTCAGAAGATAATAAATTTAATGATTTAGCTCAAGCAAACAATAAAAGGCTCAATGAAAATGATCCAAAAATTCTTAAAAAGTGGAGAAAATTAAAGAAAATCTCTACTAAATCAATTAAAGAAACTTTGGAAACACTTAATCATAACTTTGATTTATGGATGGGTGAAAGTGACGTCAACTACCTAATACCTGGGATGATTCAAAAGCTCGAAAGTGAGGGCAAGATATCACTTGATGATGGAGCATACGTTTCAAATTTTGTTTCTGACCCTAAAATATTGATAACAAAATCAGATGGGTCCTATCTGTATTTGACTACTGACTTAGCAACAGTCCTAAATAGAATAAAATTAAATAAAATTGATAAAACTCTATACATAGTTGACAAAAGGCAAAATTTACATTTTGAACAACTTATTAAATCATTAAATTATTTTGGCTTTGGGGATGAAGAATATCGTCACATAGCATTTGGAACAATTAATGACTTAAATGGTAACCCTTACAAAACACGAGAAGGAGATGCTAAAAAGTTAATAGACCTCTTTAAAGAAACTTCATTACAAATAGAAAAAATTAACAGTGACCTAGATAGTGAAACAAATAAAATACTTACAAATACTGTTTTAACTTTTAGTGATCTCAAAACAAATAGAATGACTGACTATAAATTTGATTTGAATAAATTTACAAATATTAGTGGAAAAACTGGTATATATGTTCAATATGCACTAGTGCGAGCAAAAAAATTATTAAAAAGTTCTTCAATAAATTCAAGTAATATAAATCTAAAAGTTTCGGACCTTGATGAAAATGATCTTAATCTTATTAGAGGACTCATAAAGTTTGAATATTATTTTAACTTGGCATTAAAAAATAATGAGCCACATCATTTAGCTGATTATCTATACGAATTATCGAATTTATTTAATACAATGTACCAAAATGAGAATATATTAGAAAATAAAGAAGAGTCTATAAAATTAAATAAATTAAAAATTTCAGAACATTTTATTTCTTATTCAACTTTGTTAATGGAGTGTTTAGGTCTAGAGCCTGTTGAAAAAATGTAATCTTACAGAAATAACTGTGAAGATAAAACCCAAAGAAAATACGTTAATGAGTATGACAAGTTATCTGAGAAACCAACTGTTCTCTTAAAATTATGTTGTAAAAATAAAATTAATGGAATTGCAATAAAACCTGAAAAAGATACTGCTTTTCCTATATCGATAAGATCACTTAATACTAAATTTGATGGATTCAAAAAAAACTGAAAAAATACAAGTGAAATCAAAGAGGTAAATATTACCAAGATTATGTTCACTATAAGATCTTTAAAAGTAAGATTATAAATCTTAAATATATTAAGAAATTCAATAGGTAAAAATAGAATAAACAAAGATAAACAGAAAAGAATAAGAAACCAAAAAAGACCCTGGGCATTCCAAGTAATTACTGATTTTGCAACTAAGCCTAATGACTCCAAGAGTAGATATATGGAATAACCAAGAATGGTTGTTCCTAGAGAGAATAAATACAAGCCAAAAATACTATATAAATACTTTTTTTGAAAACTGTTTCTAGAAATTTCTTGATTAAAATTTTGATAATTCATACTGTCATATATTAATAATATTTATATTAAAATAAATATTAAATATGGAATTAATTGATACGCCAAATCCAAATGCAAAAAAAATATTGGTTGATCAACAAACTGAAGACATATCCAATTCCCTAAATAAAGTAGAAGGTGTTTTATCAGTTTTTGTTGGTCCTGGTTTTATAACAGTTACAAAAGAAAACAACTTTGAGTGGGAAGTAATAACTGAAGATATTGTTAACATCTTTGATAAACTATAAACATGGATACATTTAGTGAAGACCCAAAACCTGGAAGGTTGGTTTTACCATTAGTCCTTATTGGTATGATTGCGACCACATATACATTTATAAACAGAGTTGCGACAAATAACAACTTAGAGATTGAACCTTCTGTTGAAGAGGTAGTTGTTGAACCAGATGAAGAGCCAGTATCCGAAGATACAACGACTACAACGTCTACAACATTGCCTGGAGAAGTTGTTGCCTACCTAGAAGAAATTTCATCAGAAAAAATACAATCAATTGATCTTGCCACAAAAGTTCTTGAAGCCAATGATAAATGGGACAATGAAGATATTACTTATCAGGAGGCAAAAGATGAGTTTGCAAGTTTTATTGAAGATGCTCAACAATTTGTTGAAACTGTTTCTGAGCCAGGACCACCTTCAACTTTTGCAGGTCTTGTAAAAAGTCACGAAGAATTGAAATCATTAGCGGCACTAATTTTTTCTGACACAGAAGAGCTTTTGGAAGGCCTCACATCTTCCGATACTGGCGAAAGAAGATCTGCTGCTTTAGATTCGTTTAACAATAATATTAATCTTTTTCAGGAAAAGATTGATGAAATTGTTGCCATTAATACTTCAGGTTAAGCTGAAGCCGCAGAACAAACAGTATCTATCATGACAGTAGCAATGACATAAGGGTCGGCATTTGCATTTGGTCTTCTGTCTTCTAGATAACCCTTTTGATCTTTTTCGACTTGCCATGGAATCCTAATAGACGCTCCTCTATCACTAACTCCATATGAAAAAGTATCAAATTTTTGAGTTTCATGAGCTCCAGTTAAACGATCTTCAATTCCATCTCCATAGTTTTGAACATGAAATTCTGCATTTTTTTCTAATGCTTCGCAACCTGCAATAACTGCAGAGTATCCACCATCTTCTCTCATTTGTTTTGTTGAGAAGTTAGTATGCATACCAGCTCCATTCCAGTCACCTTTCACAGGCTTTGGTGTAAGAGTTGCAGAGATGTTATAATCCTCAGCAATTCTATAAAGTAGCCACCTCGCAATCCATATTTCATCTCCAATATTTGGAGCACCAACAGGTCCAATTTGGAATTCCCATTGTCCGGGCATGACTTCTGCATTTGTTCCAGAAATATTCAGACCAGCTTCCATACAAGCAGTGGCGTGTTCTTCGGAAATTGATCTTCCATAAACTTCATCTGATCCAACACCACAGTAATATCCTCCTTGAGGAGCAGGATAGCCTGATGGTGGAAAGCCCAAAGGTTGTCCATATTTTAGAGAATCATATGATTGTTCATAAAATGTGTACTCTTGTTCTAATCCAAACATTGGTTCAAATTCAGCAAAATTTTCTGCAGATGCAGCGCATGCTGCTCTTGTGTTTGAAGCATGGGGAGTCATATCAACATTTAGTACCTCACACATTACAAGAATGTTGTCTCCACCTCTAATTGGATCAGGATATTGACTTACAGGCTTTAATACGCAGTCAGACTGATCACCAGTAGCTTGTTCTGTACTTGAACCATCAAAACCCCAAATAGGTGGTTCAGTACCCATATCCATAATTTTTGTTTTACTCCTTAATTTTGCAGTTGGAGTTTTTCCGTCAATCCATATATATTCGGCCTTAATTTTCATATTTATTACCCCTTTTAATATCTTCGTTAATAATGTAGTATTTATTTAAAATATTGGATAATCAGAATTATTAAATATTTGTTTCAAGATAATGATTAAAGCATATATAAACATTGAAAAAAAGCATGAAAAAGTAATTTCCTGCCTAAATTCCTATGATTTAGATTCTGTAAATCTAGATAAAATTTTATCACAAAGTGAAGTAAGTTTGGTTTGTACTTCATTTTCTCTATATGGAAAGACAAAAAAAAATTTGTCAGATATCGAGTCAGCATCAAAACCTATTCCAGAGTTAATAGTTGCTAATAAAGATGAATTTAAACAAAGTATGGAATTAATTAAAAATCCAAAAATAGAAGTAATTTCAAGTGATAGCAACGAGGAAGAGGTTGTTGCTAGGTTCCAGTCTTTACTTGGAGATAGTTCATCAGAAAAAATAGAATTTAACGATCTTATTATCAATTTAAAAACTTACGAAGCAAAAATTGAGAATCAATTATTAGACTTAACTTTTATGGAGTATGAACTTTTAAAGTTTTTTGTAGAGAACCAAGACACTGTCTGGTCTAGGGAAGAATTATTAGAAAAAGTTTGGGGGTACGACTATTTTGGGGGAGCTAGAACAGTTGATGTTCATGTAAGAAGATTAAGATCAAAGCTTGGTGAAAATAGATCTGATTGGATAAAAACAGTTCATTCAGTTGGATACAAATTTAACTAAAACTTTTAGCTAAAACTATCCCCACATCCACAAGTTCTTGTTGCGTTTGGATTATCAATTGAAAAGCCTGTTTCCATTAAGCCCTCTTTATAATCTAAAGTTGATCCTTTTATGTGTTGAAGGCTTTGTGAGTCCAGCCCAATTTCAACACCTTCATAGGATTCAAAAATATCGCTTTCTGATCTTTCTGTGTCAAAAAACATTTCATAAGATAAACCTGAACAGCCACCTGGTTTGACGCCCATTCTTAAGAAGCTATTTTCTGCAGGTTCAGCAGCTTTTAACTCTATAAGTTTTTTTACAGCACTGTCTGTAGCTATTACAGCTCTTGACGATTTTATTTGTAAGTCCATAGTTCTATTATACCAAAGTTGTAATTATTCAAAAAATTTATTATTACATGATTATTTTTCTCTTTAATATATATACATGAGTCAGAAACATAAAACGAATTAAAGATAATGGAAAAAATATCAATTAACGACCTTGTAAATGAGGTAATTTCTGATTTACCCAGAGAAATTTTGATATACATTGCCCAAAACCTTAAAGTTGACACTTTAGAAAAAGATGAAATTATTGAATATTTTAAAAATGAAGTGTCTCGTTATTCTGCAAAAGTTCAAAAAAATGTTATAAATTGCACGGGAACATTGTTGCATACAAATCTTGGAAGATCGCAAATAGATACAAATTATTCTGGAGAAAGTACAAATATAGAATTTGATCTTTTTAATCAAAAAAGAGGGATGCGAAATGAATTTCTGAGAGAATTTATGAACCTACTTTTAAATTCTGAGGATGTTTGTTTTGTTAACAATAATGCATCTTCTTTATATGTAACGTTAAAGACACTGAAGGATGAATTTGAAATAAACTCAGTAATTATTTCACGTGGGGAAATAATTGAAATTGGTGGCTCCTATAGGCTTCCAGAGATAATTCAAGAAACTGGATTAAATATGATAGAAATAGGCACTACTAATAAGACTCGGATAAAAGATTATCAAAAGGCATTAGATAAAAACGATAAAAGTTTGATACTAAAAGTACATAGATCAAACTATTCAATAGATGGTTTTACAGAAGATGTCGATATAAAAGAGTTGAAATCTCTTGCGGACAGAAACGATGCTTTATTGTTACATGATATTGGAAGCGGATTAGTAATCTCAAAAAAATTTTTAAAAAAAGAAAATATATCAATATTTGATAATGAGCCTACGATTCAAGAATCTTTGGAAGACGGTGCCGATATTGTTATGTTTTCTGGTGATAAACTATTTGGTTCTGTTCAATCAGGTATTATTGCCGGCAATCAAAAAATTATAAAAAAAATTAAGGACAGTCCTTTGTTTAGAACCTATCGTTGTTCTCCGTTTACTCTTTACGAACTACAAGAAACCACCATAAAATATATCTCAAAGAGAGAGCTTGAAATTCCTGTATGGAAAATGATATCTCTTAAATATGAAGACTTATATAAAAGGGCTGAGGAAATTTCTAAAGTTATTAAATTTGAGCACTCAATTGTTGATGATTATTCAATAATGGGCGGTGGGACAATGCCTGATAAAAAAATACTTTCTCCAGTAATAAAAATTGATATGTTGAGCAATGAACACTTATTAAAAAACTTAATTTTAAACTCCAAACCAATAATCCCAAGAACCAGCAAAGAAAAAATAGTTATTGATGTAAGAAGTACACATAAAAAAAATGACGAAATAATTAAAGCTTTTTTCTTGTCACAATGACCGTATTAGCTACAGCAGGACATGTAGATCATGGAAAATCTACATTTGTAAATTTTTTGACAAAACAAGAAACAGATCGACTACCAGAAGAAAAAAAACGTGGACTGACAATAAATTTAGGTTACACCTACTTCTCATATGAAAATAAAACATACTCTATAGTCGATGTACCAGGACACAAAGATTACTTTAAAAATACTGTATCTGGATTTTCAAATGCAGATGTCATATTTTTTATTATTGATTCGACAGAAAACTGGTCTGAACAATCTGAAGAGCATTTTCAAGCTTTGATTGCTTTAAAAAAAAGAAATTTTCTATTTGTTTATACAAAAACAGATTTACTCAAAGGTGAAATAGATAAGAAAATTTTATTAAATAAAATTGAGGCTTTTAAAGATATAAATTATAAAATTTTAGAATTCAATAAAGTTGAGTCAAATAATAAAGATTTTTCAAAAGTAATTCATGAATTCATCGAATCTTGTAATTTTGATAAAAAAAATCCTTCGATGTGGGTAGATAGAGCATTTACCATCGATGGAACAGGGAAGGTCGTTACAGGCACAGCATCGAAGTCTTTTGATTACAAAAATATTATTTTTAATTTACACAATAAGAAATTGCAAATAAAAGAAATTCAAAACAGGGACGCAATTAATCAAGAAAATAATGAAACAAAGAGAATTGCTATTTCTCTTAAAAAAACAAATGATTCTTTTCCAAAAAGAGGCGATTTGTTAACAAATAAAGAGATAACTTTTACAAATATGCTATTTATAAAATTAAATTCTGAATATAACGATTATCTTTTTTCAAAAGGTACGTCAAGAATATTTTTTGGAACGGATAATGTAAATATTAAAAAAATAAACTTTATCAAGATAGAAGAAAATACTTACGTTAATTTAACAATTTCTAAAGCTGTTCCACTTCCAGAATTTGAAAATGTCATCATTCAAAATATTGATAAAAATCAAATTGTTGGTGGAGAATTTTTGTTTTTTTTAAGTGATATACAAAATCAGATATTGAATAAGAAGATTAAAAATTCAAAGGAGGTTAAAAATTTGTTGGATATTTTTAATACTCTTAATGTTAAATATTTTAAAGAAAACACTAAATTTGCTCGTATAAATGATGAGTATATAAATGAATCAATTCTAGATGAAATTTATGAGATTCTAGAAAATAGCTTTTCAGAGATTAATAAAGCCGGTGTTGAAAGGTACTTCAATGATAAATACCAAATAAAAGTTGAAATAATTAAGGAAATTTTAAATAATTATGAAGATATTGAAATTTCAAATAATCAATTATTAAAAATTAATAACGATCAAGATGTTTTAATTTCGGAATATAAAAAAATATATAAACTTCTGGGTGATGGGTTAGATGTAAATTCTATTGATATAAAATCTTTTGATAGAAAGTACATGAAAGAGCTATTTTTAATTAAGAAAATTTATAGAGTTAACTCTAAGCTTATAATTTCTGAAATACATTTAGAAAAATTAATTTCGATTGTAAAAAAACTACCCAAAAATTTTTCTATTAATGATTTTAAAGAGGAATCTAATCTCTCAAGAAAATATTCCATTCCGTATCTTGAACTTTTGGATAAATTAAAAATTACAACAAAAATTGATAAATCAGGAATGAGAAAGATAACTTAGGAAAAAATTAAATTTCTCTTTCTTTCAACTTCATTTAGGCCTCCCCAAATTCCAAAAGGTTCTTCAATTTCTTTAGCCTCCTCTAAGCAATTAAGTTTTACAGGACAACCATTACATACTGCCTTTGCTTTTAATTCTCTTTTTTCTCTGTCTTCTTTTTTCTCAAAGGTGGCAGGTGGGAAAAATAAATTTGTACTGTGTTGTCTGCAAAGAGCGTGGTATTGCCAAGTTGAAATTTTTATTTCTAACATATTGGAACATTATTTCAAAAAATTTAAATGGCAAAAGGTTTTTTTCGCGAAGTTTTACTGATATTTCTTAAATATATAAGTTTCCATCTTTTTCACTAAAAATATACGTGTTTTCTTCTTTGTAAGATTTACTTAGGTCAAGATTTACTCTCAATTTAAGATTTTTATAACTTACGATTGCAACATCTGATTCAAGTATTTGTATTAGTTTGCATTCTTTATCAACAAGTGAGGTTGCTCCACTTGTATCCGTTGTAAGTCTTGATCTTATGACAGTTGGTATTGCGACAAAATAAAATAAAGCTAAACCAATAGATACTGCTAACAACAATAATCTATTGACACTAACTTCATAATTACTAAACATAATTTGGGAAGATGCTGATAAAACTAAGAGTGCTCCTGCGCCTAAATAAGAAAAATAACCTCTCGATAAAATTTTTAAATAAATAACAAAAGAACTTAAAAATACAACAATGCCCAAATAATTTATTCCAAACTCATTGAATGGTAAGCTAGATGAAATTACTAAAAGTGATCCCACCACTGCCATCAATCCGGGGCCAATTGCGAAAAGTTCTAAACCGATCAATGCAAAACCTAATACAAAAAACATATATGTAAATATAGGATTAGAGATAGCAATGTAAAACCTTTCTAACAAAGATGGTTTGAAAAATTCTATAGATTGATCTGATTTCTCAAAATCAATATTCTCAATGAATGAACCCAATGTTCCAACTATAAGGTAACCATCATAAATACCCTCTTCATCAGAAATAATAATTTTTCTTTCAGTAAAATTGCACATGTTGATTTGGCAAAACTTATCTTCTACTGCTTTGTCAAAATTTACATTATAAATTTCAATTCCAGGAGACAATCCTATATATTTAAAATTCTTTAATAAATTATAATTAATAGAAATTTCAAATGGTCCAAACCAAATAGCAACAGGAAAATCATATTTTGTAAGCAGGTCATTAAACTTCAAATCACTCTCACTGCTTCCCTCTTTTGAGCTATATTGAAGAATTAATAAATCATCATCATCATAATCTTGATCGATTATGTGTTCCTCTAGAGCATTCAAATGAGCACTGGAAAAAATACCTTCGATTTCAAAGATATTTAATTGGGAGGACCCAACAACAGCAAAAATTAAAGTAGAAATTAAATATGTCATTATTGTTTAAAATTACAGAATAGTATGCTTTTAAAACTGTGAAAATTTTAATTTATAGCGATAATGAATGGGTCATAGAATCAGTAGAAAAATACATAGATTTTGAATATGATCTCATGAAAAATATTGACTTTGAGGATTTAAATGACCGTTTTGATTTTATATTGGTTGACATGCAGGTAAAAAATAATGGTGGTCCATCAATAATAAGAGAGTTGAAAAGGCAAAAAATAACAAAAAATATACCGATCGCCTTAATTGCTGACAGAGAAGCTGATGAATTCCAGGCAAATAGAGTGGGTGCTGATTTTTTTGCAGTTAAACCCTTATCCAAAACTAAATTAAATAATTTCTTTAATAAAGAATAAAAATCCTCTACAATCATATATACAAATTGAGTATTAATTTTGACTTCGTTTTATACATAGTATTTTTTCTTTGTTTAATACTATCTGGAATGTTATCTGGTTCTGAAACAGCTATAACTTCTATACCCAAACAAAAAGTTCACCAATTAGATGACTCAAGAAAAAACAATAGAATAAAACGAGCAAAAGAAAATATTGAAAAGACTATAGGCGGCATTCTTGTTGGAAATAACTTTGTAAATATCTTAATGGCGTCTGTTGCAACTTTAATTTTTGTTAGAAGGTTTGGTGAAAGTGCTGGAAGTGCAATAGCAACTATATTTACAACAGTAATTGTTTTAATATTTGGTGACATTACTCCCAAGACGTTGGCAACAAAACTTCCAATAGTATTTTTATCTAGAACTACATTTTTGGTTGAATTGCTTTCGAAACTTTTTGCACCTTTTACTGAAGCTATAACAAAATTAATAATGAAATTTGTTAGAACTTCTGATGAAGATGATGCAGAGGTAACTGAAGCTGACATACAAGCATTGACTGCTCTTGGAGAAATTGAAGGTCAGATACTACCTGCTGAACGAGAGATCATTGACTCATTGCTTGACTTTTCAGACAGGCCAATAAAAGAGATAATGACTCCTCGGGTAGATGTATTATTTTTGTCGCTTCCAATAAACATTGTTGATGTAAAAGCATTAGTTAATGATAAAAGAATATCTAGAATGCCTGTCTCGAAGTCAGAATCTTTGGATGACACATTTGGCATTGTATATGTGAAAGATTTATTTAATTTAAAAGCAAATTCAGACTCAGTTGAGATTGAAAATCTTGTTAAGGATGTCATTTATTTACCAGAATATACCACTGTTCTTTCAGCATTAAATATTCTGCGAGAAAACAAATCTAGTTTTGCATGTGTTATTGATGAAAATGGTGGAATTGAAGGTGTAATAACAATCAAGGACGTGTTGTCCGAGTTTGTGGGAGATCTTCCAGATGAACACGATCAACGTTTTTTGGGAATTAATAGGCTTGGACCGGGTCAATGGACAATTGAAGGTAAGACAGATATTGATGATTTTGAAGAGTTTTTTGGTTTAGACCCTAACGATAAAGATGTTGCTACAGTTGGAGGATTATTTTTAAGTCATTCAGAACAGTTACCATCTAGAGGTGAAAAAATTACTATAGATGGTCTAGAAATAACAATTACTGAGATGGATAATCGAAGAATTGAGACCGTAACAGTAAAAAAAATATCAAGAAAGTAATTAATGGGAACAATTTGGGCAGTTATTTCTTTGTTGGCTGTTTGGCTACTTTATGGTCTATTTGCCTCTTTTTTCATCAGGGGCATTACTAGTAGGGATGCTATCCCCTTACTTTTATCTGGGATGATAGGTGGTGCTATTGGAGGCCAATTATCCCAACTTATGGAAATACCTACATACTTATGGTGGATGAGTGAATTAATGAAATTTTTATTAACTATTTTGTCACTTTATATTATTAGTATTTTTTGGAAAAAAAGAAAAAGTAAAAAAAGTAAAACTTAATTCTTTGGAACTCTTGCAGCTTTTAAAAGATTTCCACTTTCATCAATCAGGCCACATCTCTTTGAAATTAATTTAGTGTTGAAAAAAAATAAATCTTTTCGAAAAATTGCAATATACCCATATCCACCTACTTTTTCAAGTTTATCTAATGCAGCTTGAAGATTATTAACATCTGAAACAATTAAGACAGGCCTCTCTTGATATAAGGCGTCCCATTCAGTTGAAGGAGCTATCTTGGAAGATTTTTGAAGCTGGTTTAAAATCTCTTCATTCATTATCAAATATAACCTCAAAAGTTTTAAGTAGCTCTTCATTAACTTGGTCATTATCAAAATCTTCTTTATTCTTATATGCTTCTGTTTCCCAAGATTCTAATTTATCAATAAGCTCTATTTCGTCTTCACCTTCAACAGAAACGTTTATCACTGCAAATTGTTTAGGCTCAATTTTAAATAAGCTAAGTAAGCTTTTTCCATTTGCTGTTTTACCATCAACTTCTATGGTTACTGAACTTTTATAACTTTGACACAATTTAACAAATTCACTTCCTGGACGAGCGTGAAGTCCCGGATAGATTAGAATATTAAATTTTCTAGTTACTGTCATTTTATAATCCCATACTGTCTGAATATAAATGTAAATTGTTGCCTTGATTCCAATACGTTTTATACATATTTGTTTTTCCTAAGTTTAGTACCTTCTCTTTAAATTCACTAAAGCCCTCAACTGCTGAAAAATCATAATCGAATAAAATATCTAAAAGTTCTGCGAACCCTTCAATTGATCTTTTGTTTTTAAGCAATAGATCAAGAGGTCCTTGAAATCTTTCATTTTGTGAGAATTTAAAGAATGGATTTCTAGCAACTCTTATTAGTTCATCATTTATCTCATCATTTGAAAATCTGTCAATAATGGATTTTTTATAATTTTCAATTTTATCTTTGTCTTCAAAACCTAATAAAAAGATGCTTTCAAAAAAATTCGTTGAGATAGTTTTAGTAAACTCTTGTGTGTCACTGTTAGTGAAAAGTTCATGAATGTATTTTAAATTTTTTGATAAACCAAAATAAGCAAGGCATAAATGAAAACCATTTAACATCCATAATTTTTTTTTAAATTCATATTCGTAATTACCATAAGTTACTACATCTGACTCGTCTAAAGGTGCATTATGGTTTTCATCTAGCACTATTGATCCATATTCTTCTACATTGACATCAAGGAATTTTGAATACTGTATTGGAATAATTTTATCTACAACAGCATCAATAAAATGTAAATTTTTATCATCTGCTTCACATTCTGTTTTTGTTGTTGTAGAACATCTATATTTATTTTCAAAGGCTATAAAATTTAGATCGTTTCCTGGGTTGTTGTCTGAAACAGTATTAACTACATCCTTTACATAATTGGGGCCAACAGATGTTGTTATTAGCTCGCTTTTCTTTATTAATGTACTTAAGTTTTTTGTATCACTTAAGTTAATACCTTTGATGTTTTCAATTGTATTGGTCTTTTTTTTAGAATTGATATATCTGATATGATATTTCTTTTCCTGATTTATTTTATTTATAAGATTCTCATCAATATCAATGAAAATAACTTGAAAATTGTTTTCCTGTAACACTGGAGCTATAAATCCTCGTCCTATATTTCCAGCCCCAAAATGTAAAGCTAATTTATCCATATTTATTAGTTTAAAATATCGTAAATTTTTTCGACTGAATTGGTTTCCCAAAGTCTTTTTGCATCTTCCTCAGACTCTATAGCATCCCCCAAAGAGGCTAAAACATTCATATGCTCTTCACTATTTGCAGCTATAGCGATTACTATATAAACTTTTTCACCTAGCCAATCTACTCCTCTGGGAATTTGCAAAATGCTTATCCCAGTATGTTTAATAAACTTAAAACCCTGAGACATTCCGTGAGGTATCGCAACTCCTGCTCCAGGTAAATAAGTTGTGTATGGATGTTTTTCAACTTTTTCTTTCATAGATTGAATATATTCAGGTTCAATATATTCATTGTCAATTAACAATTTTCCAGAAATTTCCAAACATTCATCAATTGTTTGAATTTCTTGATCAACCAAAATCGCCTCTTTTACGAGCACAGGCTTTGATATCATGAAGAGGTAATTGTATTTCCCTCTGATAAATCTTTTATTAACTTGTTTAAAGAAGGATCATTCATAAACATTACGTACTGAATTAGAACAGAATTTTCTGGTGCAGCACTTTTTGCTACTCCTGCTAGCCCTTGGTGGGTAACAACTATATCAGTATCTTCTGGTATCTGCGTTGCAGGTGAATGAACTATCTCTACATCTATACCTGCTTTTTTTGCTTTTTTAATAAGGCTATTTTTAACCATTAAGCTTGACCCTGCCCCAGCCTCACAAGCCAAACATATTTTTTTTACATCAGCAGCTTCAATTGAACTCATATAATTCCTTTCAAAAAAAAATTGACTTGGGAGTTTCCTCCCAAGTCAATTATAACTAATTTTTGTTAGTTCTTAACCAAGTCCTGGAATTGAAGAATCAATTGCATCTTCTACTCCAGCATCAGTTTCTTTTATTGGTCGTACTCTAAGCAGTAATGTACCAACAACAGCAGAAGCAACTGCTCCTATTGCAATACCACCTAATACAGCACCTGTGCCACCTCGCGGTGTCATAGCCAAGAAAGCAAATATACTTCCTGGTGAGGCAGGACCAACTAGTCCCGCATCAGTAGCTACGAACCAAAGGTCTGCTGAGATTCCACCAGCCCACATCGCAATAATCATAATTGGATGTGCTAGAACGTATGGAAAGTAGACCTCGTGAATTCCACCGAAGAAATGGATAATTATCATTCCTGGTGCGGAAGCTTTCCACATACCACTACCAGCAAACCAATATGCAAGTAGCAATCCTAGTCCGGGACCAGGGTTAGCTTCCAACATGAAAAAGATTGACTTACCCATTTCAGCAGATTCAGCTGCACCTAATGGTGTCAAGACACCGTGGTTTACAGCATTATTTAAAAACAGCACTTTTGCCACTTCGATAGGAATGTCTGCTAATGGTACTAAACCACTATCAACTAATCCTGAAGCAAAATTTCCTAATCCGTCAGAAAATGCTGTCAAAATTGGTGAAAGACCGAAATAAGCTACAACAGCTGTTCCAAGTCCAAGAATACCTGAAGAAAAGTTGTCATAAAGCATCTCAAAGCCTTCTGGAACACTGTCTTGTAATGCTCCGTCAACCTTTTTAAGAAGCCATGCAGAACCAGGACCTACTAACATAGCGCCTAAGAACTGAGGTGAATCATTACCTACAATTATTGCTGCTGTAGTAACAGCACCAATAACTCCACCTCTATGACCGTAGACCATCTTTCCACCTGTATAACCTAATAACATTGGAAGAAGCCATTTAATCATAGGAACGACCATTGATGATAGTTCCTCGTTTGGCAACCAACCAGGTCCAATAAAGAGAGCCGTAATAAGCCCCCAAGCGATGAAAGCACCAATGTTAGGAATAACTATTCCTGACGCAGCACCACCAACGCGTTGTATGAATTCTTTCATATCTTTTCAATCCCCCTTTAGATTGATCAATCTGTCACTTTTTGTAACAAATATGTGATATTGGTAATATCACATAATTTAATTATAAAAAATATATTTAATCCTTTCACTCGTCTTTAAAGAAATCTTCATATAAATTTGTAACTTTGATAATTCATGGCAGTCACATAACCCCTATCTTGCTTATAATTTATTAAATTAGGAGGTTTTTATGGACGTAGAGTCAACAATGTTACCACTGGGTACCAAAATGCCTAACTTTAATCTTTTAGGTATTGACGAAAAAATTTATACAAATGAAATGTTTAATGAAAAAGTGGGATCTCTTGTGATGTTTATTTGTAATCACTGTCCTTTTGTTAAACACGTGAATGATGAGATAGTGAAATTAACAAATGAAATAATGGAAAAAAATATTGCCGTTATAGGAATTAATTCAAATGATAGTTCTCAAGAAAAATATGCAGAAGACAGCATTGAAAAAATGAGGGAATATGCAAATGATCTTGAATACAAATTTCCTTATGTTGTTGATGAAGATCAGTCAGCAGCAAAAAATTTTACTGCTCAATGTACACCCGACTTTTTTCTATTTGATAGTGAAAGTACTCTTGTCTACCGTGGCCAACTAGATGGGTCTCGGCCTGGTAATGATATTCCAACTGACGGAGTAAGTTTAAGAAGTGCAATTGATGCTTTACTAAATAATGAAAAACCAATTTCTGAACAGCTTCCTAGTATGGGTTGTAATATTAAATGGAAAGTCGGAGAAGAGCCAGATTATTTTTTAAATGTGAAAAACTAATTTATATCTTGGATCTGAACAAAAAGCCTTCTAGAACGAGCACAATCTAACTCTACAAAAAACAATCTTTGCCATCTCCCAAGAATAATTTCTGAATCTACAACTGGCAATGTTACGGATGTAGATCCTATGATTGAACCTCTTACATGTGATCTGCCATTCACATTTTCATCTTCTTGCATATTTTCTGTTCTAAGATCCCAATCATCATGTTCAAAATACTCATCTGAAGGTACAAGTTCTTCTAATTTTCTTTTGAAGTCATTAATGTAACCAGTTTCTGATTCGTTAATAATTATTGCTGTTGTTGTGTGTGGAGTTGAGATCGTAACTGAACCATGAGCAACATTTGAATTGAATACTAAAAGTTGAATTTTTTCTGTGAAGTCACAGAATTGATTTGTGTCTTGTGTATCAAAATGTAATGCGTATGTGGAAGATTTGTTTGATGTTGATTTGTACAAATCTACTAATTCGGTTTTTAATACGTCTGCACCAATTCTTTGATTAGGTTTTTTCATAATAATCTCAAATTTTATAATAACAAAAAGTTAGATTAATCATGATTTAACAAACTATTTTGCATTAACCAATATTTATAAAGATGATTCTCAACTATATCTAGATTATTTATTTGGATAGGGTCACCTTTTTTTACATCATGATTTAAAATATTATTTTCTGATAAGCCTAACGGTGCAAGGCCTTTAGTATTAGTGACTTTCATAGCTTTTCCAAAAATATAATCTCCACCAATTGAACCAAGATTTGTTCCTGCCTTTAATTCTGTCTTCGCATGGGCTACAACTTCAATATTCCATGATGTGGCACTTAATTGAGTTTCTTTATCAACCATTAGCTTCATAATTGTTCTTGGAATTTCAAGACTTGTTAAGTGATAAGGCCTATAAAGAGTCCAATATGGCCCTTTACCCATTTTTAGGTATTCCATTTCGTAATTAACATAATCATCTTCAGAATATACAATTGCAAAAACTCCAGGAGCAACACCAAATGCGTAATCAACAACATTTATATTCTTAAGTAGTCCGCCTGAAGATTCTGGAATAAAGATTGAATTTAAACTTTTATAATCAGAATCTGGCCCATGCATGCCATCAATATCCAAATTAAAATCTAAATAATTTCCTAATGCAGCCATTTCAATCATTGTTTTACTTCCGTCAACAAAACTTGTTAACATTTTTGGATTCATATTTTTTTTATGAGCTTCTTCTTCAAGATCTTTTGGTGTTGCATATTTGTTAAAAGGATTGTTTTTACCTTTTCCAATTGCAATTACATCCATAGAGATTTCTTTTGCGAAGTTATATAATTCAACAGCAGCTACTGGTTCATCTCCATCGCCAACTGTTACAATGCAATTATTTTTCTTTGCTTCTTCATTGAGTGCTAAACCAATAGTTGCCTCAGTCTCAACATTTAAAAGTATTAAATGAATTTTTCTATTTAACACTTTTGAGGCAACGTCTGCCCCAGATGCAGGAGTTCCTGTAGCCTCAATAACAATATCTAAATCATGTTCGTCCAATGCATCGATACTACTTGATAGGATAACTTTTGAATTATTGTTATACCTATTATTTGCCTGTTGTAACCTCTTCTCGTTTTTATCAACGACTAAAACTAAATCCGTGAAGTCCATTTTGTTAAGTTGGGCGACAATTCCTTGACCCATTTGACCTGCACCAATTAAGCCCACTTTTGTATTTTCACCTCTGTCTGAAACAAAAGTTGAGTATCTATCTAATAAACTCATTTATTTAATACTCCCGCCAAGTCTAGATTTTAAGATTTCTAAATCTTCTTTATATGTTATTTTAAGATTTAAATTAGAACCATTTATCACTCTTGATTCTATATCTAAAATTTTTGATACTTGCTGAGTTGTATCGTGTGAGTCCATAATTTTTTCATCATTATTAAGGTATGCTTTTTCTAAAATATCAAAAGTAAATAATTGAGGAGTTTGAATTTCCATAATATTTTCACTTACAATTTCATTTGAAGTTTTAGATATAAATTTAGCCTTCATTACTGGTGAACAGGATCCATACTTTTTTGCTTCAATGATAAGATCTTCTAGTAATTCTGCTGGCAAGAAAGATCTTGCACAATCGTGAATTGCTATAAGATCATTTTTCTTGATGTCAAATTCATCCAAAGCCCTCAATCCAAGAACTTCACTTTCATGTCTAGTCTCTCCACCCAAAATTGTTATTACTTCTTGTTCAAAATTCATGGAGTTTAAAATCTCATTAATTCTTTTTATATTTTCATTGTTGCAAACGATTACAAGTAAAGATATATTTTTGTTTTTCAAAAAAGTTTCAATAGGAAACTGAATAAGTTCTCTGTCTTCATGCTTTATGAAGAGTTTATCTGCCTCAAATCTTTTGCTAGATCCAGCAGCAAGTAATATTCCAATGACTTTCAATATATTTTTATGATATGAGTTTTCTTAAATTGTGAGAATCTAATGAAGAAAGTATTTCTTCTTTTGTAACGTGAGTTAAATTATTCTTTGCATAAACCAGAGAGTTTATAATATTTGGCCCTTGTGACGGAGCAATGCTAAAGACTCTTAATCCTAATAGATACAAGACAACAGCGGCCTCTTTGTCCGATGCCATATCTCCACACACTGAAACTTCAATGTTATTTTCAACACCAACTTGAATTACATTATTTATCAATTTTAATACTCCAGTATCAAGTGGGTCTTGGTATTTGTTTAATGAAGCAAGACCTCTATCTGCAGCATAGGTATATTGAATTAAATCATTCGTACCAATTGAAAAGAAATTCACATGACCAACATATAATTCAGCATTTAATGCTGCAGAGGGTGTCTCGACCATTATTCCAAGAGGAGGTGTTTTAATATTTAATTTCTCAGATTCTTCAATGACAATATTTTTAGCTTTTATAAAGTCGTCTAAAATTGACACCATAGGAAACATTATTTTTACTTTATTATTTAATTTTGAGGTGAGGATAGAAACTATTTGCTCTCTAAAAAGTGCTTCTTCTTCAAATGAATATCTTATCCCTCTTACGCCTAAAAAAGGATTTTCTTCTTTTGGCAATTTTAAATAAGGGACTTGCTTATCTCCACCAATATCTAGTGTTCTAAAAACAATTGTTTCACTAAACTTTGAATCCAATTCATTATTTATCTTTATCTGATCTTCTAATGAAGGCTTCGTTGTCTTATCAATATAAATAAATTCAGATCTAAACAATCCTACGGATTTAATTAATTGATCATTAAAAGCTTGTATTTCATCATTGCTACCAATGTTTGCTCTTAATGTTAAATTAAGATCATCGATAGATTCCTGATTGTAAAATTCTTTTAACTTATCGGATCTATCCATATTTTCCCTAACTCTATTTAGGATCTTGTCATCAGGATTTGTAAATATTTCACCTGAATCTCCATCAATCACAATTTGCTCCTCAGCGCTTAAATCCAAGATTGATATGTCGAAATTTATTACACAGGGTATACCCAAGTTTTTAGCAACTATAACTGCGTGGGAAGTTGGACCAGAATTTGTAACAACAAAACCTTTGACTTTTGTTAAATCTAAAGAGGATGTATCGTTTGGAGTTAAATCATAAGCAAATATAATCACATCTTCATCAAGTTTTTGCTCTACAACAATATTCTGCATAGAGAAAATTATCTCTTTACCTATTGAGATGATGTCTTCAGCTCTTTGTTTAAAGTATTCATCTTCGAATTTCATTATTTCATCAGAAGTGTTTTTAAATATATCAAAAATTTCTTTAAGATCGTGATCTTCACTGATCATATCTGATATCTCTGGATCGTTTATGAGCAATCGATATGCATCTAAAACTTCGGCTTCACTATTACGACCATCTTTTTTTAATTTTTCAATTAGGTTCGAATATTTTAAATCTAACTGCTGCTGGCTCGCTTTAAAACTTATTTTACTGGGTATAGATAGGTCGATTTCATTATTAACAAAATGAAACTTACCCAAACCTATTCCTGGAGATACCCCTGTTCCCTTGAAACTGTCCATAGAGTAAAGTTAGTGAAATATTTTTATAATGCAATACTTCTTAGTTGTTAAAGAATGTATCTTTGTATTAATGGAAATAATAACAATAGATATTGAAAAAGATGGTGCAGCTGATTTAGATTTAAGAGAATCCTTATATTTGAAACTTATTAATTCTGAAAATACAAAAGACAGTAGTCCAGATTTTAATGAGTTAGAAAAATTTGATTGTATTCCACATTTCAAGGAAGCTAATAATGCTCTTAAAGAAATAGAGAACAATCGTATTACTGATCACAAGAATAGAAGTAATTATAAAAAAGTCACTTACCCTTTATATTTGAAAACTGAAACTTATATAAATTTTCTAAAAATTAATGATTCAAAATGGGATCTTATCAAATTTTTAAATAGCCATTCATTTAAAACTAAATAGATTTAATTTTTGAGTCATAAATTATTTGCGAAATTCCAACAAAAAGAATCAACGTAAAGCCTATTAGTTGATTTAAAGAAATTATTTCGTCCAATATGATAATTCCTAAAATAACTCCCGATGTTGGCTCTAAATAAGTAATCGTACTTACAGAGAGTGGTTTTATTATTTTTACGACATACCAATAAGTAGTTAGTCCTATTGCAGTTAAGAAAATTCCTAAAAATAGACTTACAAAAATATTCTCTATCATCCATGTAAATCCTGGAACTGTAAAGTAAAACATAACCAATCCTGCGGATAACAATTGTGCAAAGGCAATATTTAAACCCCCAAATTGAT
Organism: uncultured Candidatus Actinomarina sp.; assembly: GCA_902519845.1. Taxonomy (GTDB): domain Bacteria; phylum Actinomycetota; class Acidimicrobiia; order Actinomarinales; family Actinomarinaceae; genus Actinomarina. Next base: position 82,026 of record CABYLQ010000005.1, read on the forward strand.
TTGTATAATGTTCACCTATCGTAATTAATAAAGACAAGCTTACGGCACTTATTATTCCCAATACAGCTCCACTTACTGAATCTATGGAGCCAATTTCTAATAAAACAATCAATCCTATAAATCCGATAATAATTATAAAAGTTTGAATTATTGTTAATCGTTTTCCTCGTAAGCCTTCAATCAAAAGAACAAAAATAGGATATGAAAAAACTAATCCGATACCAACTGCAACACTATTTCTTTCTATTGACTCAAACATTGTTGCCCAGTGTAAAGCAAGTAACGGACCCAGAATTATCCCTGGCTTGACTAATGCTCTGTAATCTACTTTTTTATTTATGAAAAAGAGAGACAAGAAAATTGATCCAATAAACGTTCTTATACCAACCAAACTTAAAGGGCTAATTTCAGATGTTTTGATAATTATTGGGATCGTGCCCCAAGAGATAGCTAATACTGTGATTGCAGCATAAGCCCTAAGACTTTTTTTCACTAATCTTGTTGTCTTGAATAGTTTGAGAACTGTGTATATTCTTTACTGAAATATAAATCTACTTTACCTGTTGACCCTGACCTATGTTTTACAATATTAACCTCGGCTACTCCAGGTGTTTCTGTAGCAGGGTTGTAATAGTCATCTCTGTAAAGCATCATTACAATGTCAGCGTCTTGTTCTATTGCACCAGATTCACGAAGATCGCCTAATCTTGGTCTTTTATCTTCTCTTGCCTCAGCAGCACGATTTAACTGTGACAAAGCGATTATTGGAACTTTTAACTCTCTAGCAAGATTTTTTAAGTTTCTACTTATTTCTGCGATTTCTTGTTGTCTATTGTCTCCAGATAGTCCCTGCATTAGTTGTAGATAATCGACAACAATTAAATCTAATCCCTTTGAGGCTTTTAGTCTTCTTGATTTTGCTCTAATATCTGTGACTGTAATTACAGATGCGTCATCAAAATATAATGGCATATTGTTTACTTTGGATGCTGCTTCAACTACTCTTGACCATTTCTCTGGACCAAGTTGACCTTTCCTTGCATCACCTGAAGTAACTTTTGCCTCTGAAAACAAAACTCTTTGTACTAACTCTTCTTTTGTCATTTCAAGAGAGAAGAACGCAGTGATTTTATTTTCTTTAGATACATTTGTTGCAATATTTAAAGCTAAAGAAGATTTACCCATGCTTGGTCTGGCAGCTATTACTACTAAGTTACCTTCTTGTAATCCAGCAAGTATTGAATCAAGATCGGCAAAATCTGTTGCAAGTCCAGAAAGCCCAGTTCCTATGTTCTCTATTTCCTCAATTTTCTCAATTGCATCGTTGAGTACATCTGAAACGCCAATTAGTCCATCGCCTATAGCATCATCAGATGCTGTAAATATAGACTGTTCGGCCTCATCCATAACGCTCGATATGTCTTTATCTAGGGCGTAAGCTAAGAGTTCTATTCTTCCACTAGCTTTTAAGAGTTTTCTTCTGTTTGAATGTTCAAGGACAATCTCAATATATCTTTCAAAGTTTGCAGAACTTGGAACATTCTCAATAAGTCTGGCAATTGATGAAGTTTTCAAGCTTGTTGTATTTTTCTTATCTTTAAATACTGTCTCGGAAACTGTAACACTATCAATTGGCCTTCCAGAATCAAATAAGTCTTTCATTGCTTCAAATATTGTTTGATTGGTAGGGCTATAAAAATCAGATGGTTTTACAGCTTCCATGAGTCTATTAGAAGCATCTCTAGATAAAAGAGCACTCCCTAATAAAGCTTCTTCAGCCTCAATACTATTTGGTGGAGACTTTTGTAAAATTTCTGAATCTCTACTTGATAATGCTTCAGGTCCGGCCATTTTTATGTCTCTGGAACTATTTCCAATGTAACTTCAAAAGATACATCTCCACTTAGATTTATTGTGATATCGTGCAAACCTATCTCTTTAATTGCATTATCTGAAATTTGACTTTCATTAATCTTATAACCTGAAAATTTTTCAATTGCTTCAATAATTAACTCATTCGATATTGAAGCATAAAGCGTTCCTTCATCAGTAGAATTTGCTGCAATTACGATTTTTGCATCAGCTAAGCCAGTTTTAATTGAGTTCGCAAGCTTTATATTTTCTTCAATAGATGCTTGTCTTTTTTGCTGAATTTGTTCAGCAATTAAGATATTTTTTTCGGTTGCTTTTATGCCTAAATTTTTTGGTAATAGATAATTTCTAGCATAACCTTTAGCAACTTCTACAACATCACCTTTTTTCCCAAGTTTTTTTATATCTTGGTTTAAAATAACTTTCATCTTCGATTGTATGATTGCTTATAAGAACTTGTTGTTACATAAGGTAATAAAGCTAGCTCTCTACCAATTTTTACAAGTCTTGCTATTTTAGCTTGTTCTTGCTTTGTAACACCAGTAATTAAACTAGATCTGATTTTTCCACGATCTGATAAAAATTTTTCTAAAAGCTTAACGTCTTTGTAAGTAGCATTCTGAATTTGTTCTTTTGATACTCTTCTCTGCTTTGGAGCTTCGTATTTTGAAAGTTTTGGCTTGCTTGATCTATTGTTTGATTTACCCATAATTAATCCTTAAAACGGTGCTTCATTTTCTTCAAAGTTATCTCTAACTTTTGGAGTTTCAGAAACATTTCCTCCGCCAGATGTGCGTTCAACATTAGCTTTGGCCCATCTTAGGCTTGGAGCAATTTCATCAATAGCTATATCCACTACAGATCGATTCTGTCCGTCTTGAGTTTCCCATGATCGATAATTTAACCGCCCAACTACAATTACTCTCATTCCTTTTTGGAGTGTCGATGCAGCATTTTCAGCCATATCATTCCAAACTGTTCCTTGAAAAAACATTGGTTCACCTTCATCCCATGAACCATCACTATTTCTTTTTCTTTTATTTTGAGCCATTCTAATCTCAGCTAATGTTGCACCAGAATCTGTAACTCTTACTTCTGGATCAGCTGTTAAATTTCCAATTATTGTTACTGTATTGTCTACCATTTATCTACCTCTAGCTTTCCATCTTTAGTACTTTGTGTCTAATGACATCATCAGATATTTTTAGCACTCTATCTAACTCTCCAGGTATGTTTCCAGCACCTTCAAATGAAGTAATCGTATAAATTCCTTCTTTAAAGGTATCGATTTGATAAGCAAGTTTTCTTCTTTGCCAGACACCTTGCTCAGAAACATTTCCACCATTTGAAGTAATTAAATCAGTGATTGTTTTATGTAGTTCTTCTACAACTGAATCTTCAGCGGTAGGTCTCATGATTGAGACTAAATCATATTTGTTCATATTTCTCCTATGGACACTTGTACGTGGCTTCTTTTGAAGCAGGTACTTATTAATTTAATACTAGATATAGGTTATGACAGAATTTTTTTAACTTCTTTTTTCCACTCTTTTAGGGTTTCAGGTAAAGAGTCGCCTGAATCATAAGAGTGATCATCTGTTGGAAAATCTTTATTTTCAATATCTTTTTTAAATTTTTTCATTACTTCTACAACTTTTTCATATTGATTGTCATATCTTTTTACAAACTTTGCATCAATATACTCTTTGGATTTCATGCCAAGTAGATCGTGGTAAACAAGGACTTGTCCATCTACATGAACTCCTGCACCTATTCCAATAGTAGGAATTGAAACTTTCTCTGTTATTGTTTGAGCGACTACTTTTGGTACACCTTCAAGAACAAAAGAAAAACACCCTAAGGAATCTAATAAAATTGCATCTTCTAATAATTCTTTTGCAAGCTCTAGGGTTTTTCCTTGAACTTTATATCCACCCATAATATTTTTTGATTGTGGTGTTAAACCTAAGTGACCCATTACAGGAATTTCAGCATTGATTAATGCTTTTATCATTTTTTCTCTTTTTTTTCCACCTTCAATTTTTACAGCGTCGGCTTTACCTTCTTGAATAAATCTTGCAGCATTTTTTATTGTTTCCTCTTTAGAGACGTGATAGCTCATATAAGGCATATCTGCTACAACGAGGGAGTTTGGATTTGCTCTTGTAACCGCTTTGACATGGTGAAGCATTTCATCAACAGTAACTGAGAGTGTATCGTCATAACCTAAAACCACCTGAGCAAGTGAATCTCCTACAAGAATGATGTCTATATCTGCATCAGATATTGCTTTTGATGAAGGATAATCATATGCGGTCATCATCGATATGAGACGTTTATCTTTTAATCCAATTATTTTAGGTACTGTTATTTTCATTTTTCTCTCCGCCTTTTGGTCGAAGGATTAACTTTATTTTAAATAAAAAAAATAAGTAAACAAGTCTATTTTTTAACATATATTTAACAATCCACCCAACATCTTTTGAGTAATATTTTTAGAATATGTTTAGTTAACTAAAGAAAGGAGAAATATGTTAACAGCAAAAGACGCGAAAAATAGTCAAAATGCATCGTATATTATTGCAGGTACAGTGGTAGCTAATTTCATGATATTAGTTTTGGTTTTAGGGCCTGAGTCCACTGGTTTTGATCCAACGTGGGGACCAGTTTCATCATTGCTTAATTTTTTTAATGCATGGTTTACTCTATTTTTCTTAGGAAGTATTGGGGTGGTATTTAAAGTAAGAAAAAGTGGAGAGCTTTATATTTTGAACAGAATTGTTTGGACTCTTACAGCTATCAATCTTGCTTATACATTAACTGCTTTATTTCAAGAAAACAGTGTTTTTGAAACACTGCTAGATGCAGATATTATCAGTGAGATAAGTGGGTTACCTACAAATGCTTTATTTTTAGTGTTTGGAATTTGGGCACTCAGATTAATTTCCTTGGATAGCCAAAATTTAATAGAAGGATGGGTAAAAATTTCAGGACAAGGGTTTGGATATCTCGTTATCGTAGCTCAAATTGGATCTATGTTTGGACTAATACCCGCAAACGCATTTGGACCATTATTTATATTGGGTGGTGTAATTTTATTCCCAGCTTTTATTATTGGATTAGGGAAGATTGTTGGATCAAGTACAACGGAAGGATAGATATGTATTTTAGAATAACAATCCCAGCACTACAGGATGGGAAAAAAGACGAAGCAGTATCTTTTGTAAAAGATAAAGTAATGCCTGAATTTGACGGTACGCCTGGCTTGCTCTCAATGACAGCAGCCATAACAGGTGAGACATCTGGAATAAATATGTCAGCTTATGAAAATAAAGAAGCAAGTGATGCAATTGCGGAAAAAGTTCAAGCAACTTTGGCTGAGGCTGCATCATTTATGTCAGCACCTCCAGTTATTTATGAAGGTGAAGCTGTTTTTGGAAAGGTATACCAAAGCATTAGCAAGGAAGAAAAAAAACCTGGTTATATGAGATTGGTAGTGGGCGTAGCAAAAGAAACAGATTCTGTATTAAATTTCCTGAAAGAAAAAGTTGAACCTATTTATGAAGATTCTGAAGGACTTCAGATAACTGGAGCATTGTTTGATGGAAATAGTGCGATCAGTTGGAATATATGGGACAGTCAGGAAGCTATGGAAAAAGCCGTAGAGAAGTTACAAGCTGCTCTTGATAGCGAATCAGAGAGCGATTTGTTTGATGGAGATACATTGGCCTACATGGGTCCTGTATATGCAGGTAAAGTGTTCGTAGATTTTAATGAAGGTGAAAGCCCAAATTAAACCATCTTTGATTTAAAAGAGCCCCCTTGTGGGCTCTTTTTTTTGTAAAATAAAATAGTAATAATATAGGAGGAGTTTTGTTAACAACAAAAGAAGCTCAACTTGGAAGTTTAATGGCAAGAATTGCAGCTTTAGGAACAGTAGTTATATTTGCTGTTCAAGCTTTACTAATTGGACCAGATCAAGTTGGCTATAGTCAACAATATGGGGCAATCGTAGATATAGTTTCATTTATTCAAAGTTTTGGAATTTTGTTTACTATATCTTTAACACAAAAATTATTCGGAGATAACAATCCTTATTTTAGAATTGTTAGTGCAATTCTATTTGTAGCAGCTGTAATCCAATTAACTGGATCACTTTCTTCTACGGGGAATGCCAATAGTGTTTTCGAGAGCGTTTTGTCAACTGATCAAGTAAACTCTGTAGCTAATGTTGGACAACTTGTTACATTTATACTTTTTGGTATTTGGGCATTATGTCTTATTAGTGCAGATGAAAATAATCTTGTACCTTCATGGGGAAGGTTATCTGGTCAAGGGGCAGCATACTTAGTAATACTTGTTCAAATTGGTGCTTTATTTGGCTTGGTGCCGATCAATGCATTTGTGCCTGTATTCATACTTGGCGGAGTAATATTATTTCCAATTTTTGTATATGGAATTAGTGTTGCTTTTAAATCAACCGGAAGTTAAATAAGATTAAAAAATGGGTAGATTCCTGCCCATTTTTTATAATTCAACGTATTCGTTGTAAGTCACTAAATTTCTATACTTAGGTGTTATGAAAAATTTAAAATTGATTTTTCTAGTACTATTGTTCTCATGTATAAACGTAGGAACATCAAACATGTCTGAAAATACTGAAAAAGCTTATTTTGGTGGAGGGTGTTTCTGGTGCATGGAACCGCCTTTTGAAGTTCTTGATGGTGTAGTAGAGGCAACGTCAGGCTATATGGGAGGAGAAACAGAGAATCCAACTTATGAAGAAGTAAGTATGGGAAATACAGGCCATGTAGAAGTTGTAGAAATAGAATTTGATCCAAATATAATTACGTATTCAGAATTACTAGAAGTTTTTTGGAGAAATATTGATCCGACTGCTTTAAATTATCAGTTTGCTGATGTTGGATCACAGTATAGAACAGAAATTTTTACGGTTGGATCCCAGCAGATGGAAGAAGCACTTAAATCAAAAACTGACCTTGAAAATTCTGGAAAATTTGACAAACCAATAGTCACTGCAATTACTGAAGCTCCTACTTTTTACATTGCAGAAGAATATCATCAAGATTTTTATAAAAAACAAAGTGCTCGCTACCAAATTTATGCTGAAGCAAGTGGTAGAAAAAGTTACTTGGAAGACACCTGGGGTGACAGCTAATACATAATAGTTTTTGTTAAATGGTGTGGTGATTTATTGGCATGAAAATCAGTCCATAGCTTAAAATCAAGCTGAGGAATAATTATTTTTTCATCATCTAATCTTAGTTTATTAATCGCTTCGGTAAGCTGTGCTGTAACAAACAGTGTTGCTGCTCTAATTTCAATTTCCTCAATTGAGTCAGATTCTATAAGCACACCTTGTTCAATTTTATTTTTAAGTTTTTCAGAATAGGTAATAATTTTCATCTTTTCAAGAGCAACTGGAACTATATAATCAGCAAATGCGGTCATGTTTTCCATGTCTTCAATATAAAAATCATCATTTTTACCTAGCTCTCTATGAATTCCCCAAAATGCTAATTGTGCTAATTTTAAAAAATGTACTTCTTCTCCTAAATATATAGAAGTATCTTTAAATCTTTCAAATTGGGAAACTAGTCTCTCAATTAAACCTTCCCCTTTTTGATAAAGTTTTTTTGGTCCACTTTTGACAAAATTTAACCAATCACCTTTATATTCCTCAACTAATATTTGACCAACTTGATTTAAAACATCAGTTTTTTCTTTTGACATTGGCATCTCTATGTTTGCTCTAAAAATTGATTTAAAAGTTGTTTCAGTAATGTCCCTCAAGTAATGTCCATCATAAAAATCTATTCCTACTTCTACAGCCCGATCAATTTGATAAACCATGGCATCTGTATCAGAAAAAGTATTATCACCAACATTAAGTGTATATTTAATCTGTGACTCAAAGTCTGTGAAGGCAAAGTTCAACGTATTAATTAACATTGTTTTTCTAATTATGTCTTCTGGTTTTTTGTCTTGGTTGTTAGCAACTTTAATTTCGTAGTTAACAGTTGAGAGCTTTTTTGCTTCAGTGGTTAATTGAACATGATCAATGGATACATTCTCTAAGTTCTCTATTACTGGTCTAATAGAGTGGAGTACTTTTGAGTCCCAATTAATATTCATGAAAAAATCTTAATAGCATTTGCTAGAAATATTTTTTATACTTTAATTTTATGAATCCAAAAATTTGTATCGTAGGCAGTGCAAATATAGATCAGATTTCTTACGTTGACACTATCCCCTCAGATGGTGAAACAGTATTTGGTAATTCTTATCAAATGGGGTTTGGGGGTAAGGGAGCAAACCAAGCAGTAATGGCAGGTTTGCTTGGTGCAGATGTCTATATGATTGCTTGTCTTGGTACTGATGTTTATAACAAAATGACAATAGATAATTTAAATAATAGCAATGTCAATACGGACTTTATTCAAACCGTAGATGGATCCAGTGGTGTTGCGCCTATTTGGGTTGATAAAACAGGTCAAAATAGAATCATTGTTATACCCGGTGCTAACAATTTAATTGATGGCGATGTAGCTATAGACTCACTACGTACCATTGGTTCTTTAGATGCATTAGTAGGCCAATTTGAAATACCATTAGAAGTTAATGAGAAAGTATTTGAATACGCAAACAAAAATCGAGTGCAAACTGTCCTAAACCCTGCTCCTGCCGGAGCTATCTCTGAAAAGCTAATAAATAATACCTGTTGGTTTATACCTAATGAAGTTGAGTTTGAAGAGATGCTAGGAGAGCCATTTAGTGAAAGCTCTCTAATAAAGCACTCAAAGGAAATCAAACCAGAAATAATTGTAACTTTAGGCGAAAAGGGTTGTGCTGAAGTGAGTGATGGAAAAGTGCAGATACATCAAACTAACAAAGTCGTCGCTATTGACACAACTGGTGCTGGAGATGCATTTGTTGGATCATTCTCTTATGGTTTAGCAAGCAAATTGTCTAAGCAAGATTCAATAAAGCTAGCTCTTGAAAAAGCAACGAACTCTGTTACTAAAAAGGGGACTCAGTCTTCTTATTCGTCCTCTTCAGAATAACTCTCATTAAACATCCAAAAAATTGTATAAGCAAATGCGATGGCAAAGATAAAGATATTAAAATTTGGCGTTTCATTTATTTCTAGCCCAAAAACACCGTCAATAATTGCTATTGCTATTCTAAGTAGAATTCCAGATGCTATTAATCTTCCAAAACTAAATTTTTTAATAAATGCAATTAAATTACCAGTGTCCATGAAATTATTATATCTTCAAACTTGATTCAAGAATGATGTTTGTAGCTTTGTTTACTGACTCTAAATAATCATCTTTGGACAAAGCTTCTTGTCTTTTTTGATCGCCATAGATTACAAGTAAAGCACCTGTTCTCACTCTTCGATAACTACCGACAACAAATAAAGTTGATACTTCCATCTCAGAACACAAAACTCCACCTTTTACCCAAGCGTCCCATTTCTGATTTAGTTCATAGGAAACAGGCATTGAATTCGGATCATGCTGACCGTAAAAAGAATCTTTAGATTGTACAACTCCGAT
>CABYLQ010000006.1 GCA_902519845.1 uncultured Candidatus Actinomarina sp.
AGCCAAAGCTTTAGGAATACCAGTTGAACAAGTTCTTGAAGAGATGAGTGGTAACAAACCTGCTATTGAAGAGCCTGTAGCAGAAGTCGTTGAAGAACCTGTTGCAGATGAAACATTAACAGAAGAAAAAGAGGAAGTTTTAGGAGAAGCTCAAGACTCTGTTGTTGAAAGAGTTACTGAGAGAGTCACTGAAAGAGTGACTGAGAGAATTATTGAAAAAGTTGATGAAAATGTTGCAGAAAAGAAAGAACTTCTTGCTGACAATGAAAGCCAAACAGATGAGGTAGAAACTTCAGAAAAAGAGGAAGTAAAGACTGATGAGTAAAATTCCACTTTCGTATAAAAGAACTGACTTTGCTAGTGACCAAGAGGTTAAATGGTGCCCTGGGTGTGGTGATTATACAATTCTTGCATCAGTGCAAAACTTTATGACTGAATTAGGTATCAGAAAAGAAAATATTGTGTTTGTATCTGGCATTGGTTGTGCAGCAAGATTTCCTTACTACATGAACACATACGGTTTACATTCTATCCATGGTCGTGCTCCTGCAGTAGCAACTGGAGTTAGTGCATCTAATCCTGATCTTTCAGTTTGGGTAGTATCAGGAGATGGTGACGCCCTATCTATTGGAGGAAACCACTTAATTCATGCATTGAGAAGAAATGTAAACATGAAGATTTTAATGTTCAATAATCAAATATATGGACTTACCAAAGGACAGTATTCCCCTACCAGTGAAGAAGGAAAGAAAACAAAATCTTCTCCTTTTGGTTCTGTAGAGCTTCCATTAAACCCAATGAGTTTAGCCTTAGGAGCTGAAGCATCATTTGTTGCTAGGTCTATTGATATGGATAGAGATCTTACAGCAGAGGTACTGCGAGCAGCATCTGAACATGAAGGTTCAGCTTATGTTGAGATTTATCAAAACTGTAATGTGTTTAATGACAAAGCTTTTGAGCAGTTAACATCCAAGGAAGGAAAAATAGCAAATCGTATAAATCTTAAACATGGTGAGAAAGTTATCTTTGGGGCAGAAGATGAGAATGCTGTAACGATTCGTGATGGAGAAGCAGTCATTGTCAAAAGATCAGAAATAGATGATAGTGAGATTTATGTTCATGACATTACAAAAGATAACCCTTCAATTGCTTTTTCATTATCAAGATTGTCTCATGGGCCTTATGGGCCAACACCAGTAGGTATCTTTAGACAAGTTGAAAGAGATACTTACAATGATGAAGTCAGAGAACAAATTGACTCATCTATTGAACAAAAAGGTGAAGGAGAACTTGATAAGCTTATAAGATCTCTTGGAACCTGGAACGTAAATTAAATTATTCGTCTAGATAATCTATTTGATCGGTTGGCATAATTAAGGCAGTGCTCGCATTCACAATATGTGAAACAATCCTTTTAAGATAACGATAAAGTAACGTTGTTGCGACTGGATATTGAACTTTTTCCTTATTTTCAAGGAGTGCAGTAATCTTATCATCAAGACTTGTTGACAGGGATGATCCAAGTGTTATTAAATCCTGTACTTTTGACTCATCATCAAGATTCAAACAGGACTGTAAATATACAATAAGTTTTCCTATATCATTTCTCAATTCAATATAATTATCAAGCTCATCACCTTGCGTAAATGTATTTCCAGTTTCTGCGATTTCAAATAAATTTTTACAATAATCGCCAATCCTCTCAATATCTTTTGACATGGTCATATAGGAGAGAAGAAGGGGGATGTCTAGACTTCTTGAGTTGACCGCGGAATGAATAATCATTTCTCTTCTAACATCACGATGTAATGCATTGATTTTTTTATCTGTTGAATATAGGTCATCTCTAACTGAATCTAGGTTTGTATCTCCAAGAAGACAGTTCATTGCAAGATCATAAATTCTCATACTATTTGTAAGCATCTCACTTAATTTTGCATCAATACTATCTAATGATTCACTACTCATATTTCTCCTTTAATTAGATATTACTACTCCCAGTAATGGAAGTAACAAAAATGTTACCAATACATACAAAATTGCAATATATCTTCTTTTAGCCACCACATTGCTGAAAGTCACAGCTAAGTTAACTGGTAAGTTCCTGATAAATTTGACCGGGTAGACAATCATGACTCCTATTGTGTTAAAAAATACATGATGCAATGCAATTGTTAATCCAGCAGTATTATCTACAACAAAGCTTGCTAGAACTGCAGTTATTGTAGTTCCAATATTTGCGCCAAGCGTAATGGGAAATGCATTTTGTATGGATAAAATGCCTGAACCAACAATTGGGACAAGTATAGATGTTGTAATACTTGAACTTTGAACTGAGAAAGTAATAAGAATACCAATCAAAATTGCAAATAGTCCACCACCTTTTGCAAGTGCTCTATCTAAGCCCATTTCAATTTGATTCATCATCAATGATCTCATATTTGAAACTACATTTTTCAAGCAAAGAAAGATTAACCCAATAGCTATAACTATCAACAAGACTGCATAAACTCTATAAGAGTTTTCACTCAGATTGTTAATGAATGGGATTGACGATAATCCATCCAAAATATTGTTAGAACCCCATTTAATTGCTGCCTTAATAGGACTATTTGGCTTGGTAGCTGTGAAACCAGATGCAATTACAAACTCTGTACCGTTTTCGGCCATTTTTGTAATGAACCCAGTTATGTGATCTAGTGGAAACAAAATTATTACAACAAAAACATTAAAAAAATCATGCATTGTAGACGCTGCAAACGCTCTTTTAAATTCTCCCTCCCTTCTAACATGGCCAAAAGAAACAAGAGTATTTGTTACAGTTGTTCCTATATTTGCACCCATGACCATAGGTATTGCATACTCTAGACTAAGGACACCACTACCAACTAAACCAACAATTGTTGATGTTGTGACAGATGAGGATTGAACTAAAACGGTACATAATATTCCAACAAGTAACCCAGCAAATGGATTTGAAACAGATTCAAAAAGTTGATCAGTATATTCTGCACCAAGAGTCTTAATACCTTTTTCAAGTAGTTTGATAGATACAAGAAAGAAGTATAAGAAAAATAATGCGAAACTTAAGTTTTTTACGACTTTTAAATTCATATTCCGTATGAATTATATATAAATAATATTATAAATAATTCCATCTGCGATACTTTTTTCATCTTCTACAAGTAAAACTTTAACTGACATTAACTAAATTAGTTCAGATGGAGAGGACCATTCACCTCGATTAAAGGCTAAAATATAATTTTCATAACCTAAAAAATCTTTTTGAAATTCAACCGGTATATTAAAACCCCACCAATCATCTTTAAACTGACTTCGATGAGCTTTCATGGAATTAATTTTATGTTCAATATACTTTGTTCCATCTATTTCAACATCAATATCCTCATTATCACTTCCGATAGGATTAAATGCATTAAACTCGTCTTCAGTTAATATGCCAGCCTCATACATTTGAGTTCGTCTTGCTTGGATTCTCGATTTTGACCACGCATTAAAATAAAGTCTTTCTGGAATCCATACCTCTTCTCCATCTTTTAATGGAAACTTGTCGACATCACCAGCTGCAAAAAACGCAGCTGTTCCAACTCTATGTGTCTGAATATGATCAGGATGCCCATATCCCCCAAATGGATCATATGTTATTAAAACATCAGGTTTATATTTTCTTATTTCTGTCACAAGCTTGCCCACAGGTCCAAAATAGTCTTGTCTCCAAAAACAATCAGGATCATTGTTCTCCTCTGTGCCCATCATTCCAGAGTCTTTATATCCAAGCCATTCATATTCTTTTATCCCTAAAGCATCTAAACTTTTTTCAAGTTCCTCTTTTCGCATTTCAGCCAATTTTGGAAATAACTCTTCTGGGTTTTCATAGTTATGAATTTCTCCAGCTGAACCATCAGTTGCTGTAACAACAACAACTCGATGACCTTCGTCTGCATATTTAGCTAAGGTAACACCTGTTGATACGCTTTCATCATCAGGATGTGCGTGAAAAGCAAGAATTGTTGCCATTATTCGTCTGAGGTAAATGTCTTCTTAGCTAATTCTTGACCAATTTCAATGGCTTTGTCATGATCGCCATCAATTTTTTCTACAAGTTCGCCAAGTACAATAACTTTCTCTCCGGTTATCTGTAAAATTCCACCCGAAATGGCAAATGATGTTCTCTGGCTATCATGTTCGATTGTTAAACCACCAGGGACAAGAGTTGCAACTGTTGGCTCATGGCCATCTAAAATACCAATCTCACCATTTGGAGTTCTAGAAATAACCATTGTGGCATCACCTGTAAAACAACTTTCTTCAGGAGACACTACTTCAACAAACATTTATAGGTTTTCTTCCAAATCTTTTGCTTTGGCCATAACTTCGTCTAGTCCACCAGTCATATAAAAAGCTTGTTCTGGGACAGCATCAAGCTCTCCACTTAATATAGTTTTAAAGGCTTCTAGAGAATCTTTAATTGAGACAAACTTACCCTCTATTCCAGTAAATTGCTCAGCAACAAACATTGGCTGAGAGAGGAATCTTTGAATTCTTCTGGCTCTACCAACAATTTGCTTGTCTTCTTCAGACAATTCATCAATACCAAGAATTGCAATAATATCTTGTAAATCATTGTATCTTTGAAGAACTCTTTGAACTTCTCTAGCTATTTCGTAATGATCATCTCCAACAATTCCTGGATCCAGGATTCTAGAAGATGAATCTAAAGGATCTACAGCTGGATAAATTCCAAGGTCAGCGATTGTTCTTGAAAGCACAGTTCTTGCATCTAAGTGAGCAAAAGCAGTGTGAGGTGCAGGGTCAGTAATATCGTCTGCTGGAACGTAGACTGCTTGTAGAGATGTAATAGAACGACCTTTCAAAGATGTAATTCTCTCTTGAAGAAATCCCATTTCATCAGCAAGGGTTGGTTGGTATCCAACAGCTGAAGGCATTCTTCCAAGTAATGTTGATACCTCTGAACCGGCCTGTGAAAAACGAAAGATATTATCAATAAATAAAAGAACATCTTGTTTTTCTTCATCTCTGAAATATTCGGCCATTGTCAACGCTGACAAAGCAACTCGTAATCGTACTCCAGGCGGTTCATCCATTTGACCAAAAACTAGAGCTGTTTTATCAATAACTCCAGATTCTTGCATTTCTCTAAATAAGTCATTACCTTCTCTTGTTCGCTCTCCAACACCAGCAAACACTGATACACCACCGTGTTGTGTAGCAACTCTGTTAATCATTTCCTGAATAAGAACAGTTTTACCAACACCAGCTCCACCAAATAAACCAATCTTTCCACCTTGTACATAAGGCATTAATAAATCGATAACTTTGATACCTGTTTCAAACATTTCATTTTGAGCTGAGACATCTTCATAAGGAGGTGGTTTTCTATGAATAGGCCATTTTTGTTTAACACCAATTGAGCTTGTTTCTACATCCAGGGTTTCGCCCCAAACATTAAAGATATGACCAAGTGTTTCTTGTCCTACTGGGACTGATATCGGTGCACCAGTATCGGTTACCTCTGCTCCTCTTCTTAGACCATCAGTACCTTGCATTGAAATAGCTCTTACTCTTCCCTCACCTAAATGCTGAGCTACTTCAAGCACAATGGTGCTGGTAACATCATCTATTTCAACATCTACTTCAAGGGCAAATGTTATCTCTGGAAGTTCGTCCTGAGGAAAAGCCACGTCAACAACAGGTCCTGCAATCTTTACTACTCTACCTATATTCTCACTCATTTATTTTCTCCTTACCCGGCTAAAGCTTCCGCTCCACCAACAATTTCTGAAATCTCTGTTGTAATCTCAGCCTGTCGAGCTTGATTACTCTGTCTAGATAAAATCTTGATTAATTCTTCTGCATTTTCTGTAGCTGCTTTCATGGCACGCATTCTAGATGCATGTTCAGATGTTGAAGCATTCAAGAGCGCTGAAAAAATAGTTGCGTTTGTGTATTTAGGAATAATATTACTTAAGACCTGACTAGCTGAGGGTTCGAAAGTGTAACCACCAACTGATTCAATTTCTTTAGCAATCTGTTCAACTTCGAAAGGAAGTACTGTCTTATAAAGCGCTGTCTGTGTCATTGCAGATTGATACTCGGTATAGACAATTTCAATTTGATTTGTTTTTCCTTCATAAAATTCTTGAACCAGAGGAGTCATTATTTCTAATGCATTTTCAAAGTTAGGTTCGTCGGTAATTCCCTCATAATTTTGTTTAGGTTCAATATTTCTGTATTTAAAGTATCCATTTGCTTTCTTACCAACAGTAACGATTTCAACACTATTTTTTGCTTGTTCATATTCTGCTTTTCTAATTTCAGCTAACTTTAAAATATTTGTGTTGTATGCCCCAGCTAAACCACGATCTGATGTAATAACTACGAGAGTTATTTTTTTCGTACCCTCTACAATTGGTGAGGTTGGCATATTGCCACTGCCAGTAAGTTCTTCAACAATTTGAGAGAGAAGATTGGTGTAATTATTTGATGACGTAAGGCGTTGTTGTGCTTTAACGATTCTGGAAGAAGCAATTAGTTCCATTGCACGAGTGATTTTTTTAGTTGACTTAACACTCTTTATTCTTCTATTTATTATTCGTAATTCAGCACTTGCCACTTATTACTCTTCTTTCTTCTCTAATGTATTTACAAAAGCCTCAACAGCAGCTTTTAATTCATCTTCAGGTAGTTCACCAGTAGTTTTTATTGAATTAATAACTTCAGAATGTCTTGTTTTTATAAAATCTACGAGATCTTTCTCAGCTTGTGGAATGTCCGCAGGTTCTACAACATCTAGAAAACCTTCTGTTACTGCATACAGTGATACAACCTGTTCTTCAACAGGGACTGGTTTGTATTGTGGTTGTTTCAATAATTCAACAACTCTTCGACCTCTATCGAGTTGAGCCTGTGAAGCTGCATCCAAATCTGATCCAAACTCCGCGAATGCTTCTAATTCTCTAAATTGTGCAAGGTTGATTCTTAACGGACCAGAGACTTTCTTCATAGCTTTGGTTTGAGCAGAACCACCCACTCTTGATACTGATGTACCAGGGTTTACAGCTGGTCTTACACCAGAGTAAAAGAGTTCTGACTCTAGATATATTTGACCATCAGTAATTGAAATCACATTAGTTGGAATAAAAGCAGATACATCACCAGCTTTTGTTTCGATAATTGGTAGCCCTGTAAGAGATCCTCCACCTAACTCTTCACTTACTTTTGCACAACGCTCTAAAAGCCTTGAGTGAAGATAGAAAACGTCACCTGGATAAGCCTCTCTTCCTGGAGGTCGTCTTAGTAAAAGTGAAATCTGTCTATATGCAATTGCCTGCTTGGATAAATCATCAAATACAATAAGACCATGTTGACCGTTATACATCCAATGCTGTCCAATAGCTGAACCAGCATAAGGAGCATACATTTGAAGAGCTGCAGCGGCAGATGCAGGTGCATTTACAATAACTGTTTTATCTAACACTCCCTCGTCTTCAAATCTTTGAACAACTTCAGCAACAGTAGATGATTTTTGACCAATAGCTACGTAAATACATTTCACATCAGTATCTTTTTGATTGATTATGGTATCAACAGCAACAGCTGTTTTACCTATTTGTCTATCACCAATAATTAATTCTCTTTGGCCTCTTCCAATTGGAATCATTGAGTCAATTGCTTTAATTCCTGTTTGAAGTGGCTCACCTACAGGCTGTCTTTCAACAACGGAAGGTGCTTGCAACTCTAAACGTCTTCTTTCACTAAATTCGATAGGTCCTTTACCATCGATTGGATTTCCTAAAGGATCAATAACCCTACCTAAAAATCCATCTCCGACACCAATAGAAAGTACTTCTCCTGTTTGCTTTACTGGCATTCCTTCTTCAATGTGATTTGAATCACCCATTAAAACAACACCAATTGAATCTTCTTCAAGGTTTAATGCAACACCTACTAAACCACCTGGGAATTCAAGAAGTTCAGAGGCCATAACATTTTCTAAACCCCTTACCCTTGCTACACCATCGGCGACTGCAGATACGCTACCAACAAGATCATCTTTTACAGAATCTTGCCAATTACCTAATGTATCTTTCAGTGAATCTGAAATTTGTTTTGCATCAATATTAAATTCGCTCAATTTACCTACTTTCTAAAACTGTTTTAATCTCAGAGATTTTCGAGGAAATTAATCCGTCAAATGTTCTCTCTCCAACACTTACACTTAAACCACCCAATACATTTGGGTCTATATCAACTTTCAAATCAACATCGGTTCCAAGTTTTTTCTTTAAAGCTGTTTTTAAACTCTTTTGAGTTTTAGCATCTAATTCAACTGCGGTAACAACTTTTGCTACTGACGCTCCTCTTTTTTCAGCAATATAGTTTGCTACAGAGCTTTCAATGTCAGAGAGGTTATCACCAAATCCTTGAGATATTGTTAACGTTATTAAATCAAGAGTTAGTGGTAATACTCTATTACCTAGTAAAGCATTTACTGCTTCTATCTTCTTTTCAACAGGAATACCAAAATTTCTAAAAACATCTAATGCTTCAGAGCTTTTTGAAAGTGCATTGAAAACTTGGAGGATTTCATTTTCTACCCTTTCAGCATCTTTAGATGATGAAATTATTTCAACAATTCCTTTTGAAAAAGAGTCAACAGACATTTATCTAATTCAACTCCTTAATAAATTTATCTATAAGTTTTTTTTGATCAGCTTCAGACATTGACGAAGCAACTTTTTGAGAAATTTCTAATGATAAGTCTGCAACTTCACTTTTTAATTCAGAGGAAACTCTTTCTTTTTCAGCATCTGAATCTGATTTAGCTTTTTCAATAATAGCTTCTGCTTCTGCACGAGCTTCTGATAAAGCATCTTCTTTAATTTTTTCTGCTGCTTGCTTTCCTTCATCAATAATTTTTTGAACTTCTGCATCAGCATTAGAAACTAAAGCATCATATTCCTGCTTAGATTTCTCAGCTTCTGTTTTTGTATTCTCAGCTTCTTTTATCTGACCTTCAATTTCAGAAGATCTCTTATCAAGAGTTTCGTTTAGAGCAGGAAGAGCCCATTTCCAAACAAAGAAAAATACAACCCCGAATGCCACTACTCCAGCTACTAATTCTGAAGTTGCAGGGAGAAGTAAATCAACTCCTGAAGTTGATTCTTCTGCTTCTGCTAAAAATGTATCTAAATAAAACATCATTTTTAACCAACCAAAAAGAACAGAACGAAACCAATAAGAGCAAGGGCCTCAGTGAAAGCTATTCCTAAGAACATAGTTGTTCTTACCATTCCAGCTGCTTCAGGCTGTCTTGCCATTGCTTGTACTGCGTTACCAGCAATTAGACCAATACCTATTCCCGGTCCTATCGCTGCCAGTCCGTATCCAATTAATGCGTATGCACTTTCCATTATCCTCCTTTAATTAATGCTCTGGATGCAGAGACGTTTGTATATAAACTGCAGACAACAAAGTAAATATGTATGCCTGCAGAATGGAAACTATTAATTCAAAACCATATATTGCTAAACCGAGAGTAAACCATGCTAAGCCAACTGGAGCTTTTGAAATAATGTACTCTCCAACTCCAGGCTGAACTACAAAGAAATATGCTGATGCAAGAAGAAGACTGAGCATGACGTGACCAGCTACAAGGTTTGCAAACAATCGTACAGCTAAACTGAATGGTCTTACTAAAAGAACGGAAACTAATTCGATTGCGCCAACTAAAGGTTTTAATGCTACCGGAACACCTGGAGGCCATAAAAGATTGGTGAAATATTTAATTCCCTCTGTTCTAATCCCAACAAATAGGAAGATTACGTAGGTTACAAGACTTAAAAATAAAGGAAGTGCCATTCTTGAAGTTACAGGAAAGTTTATTAATGGAGTTACCTCGAAGAGATTTCCAACCAGAATGAACATAAAAACAGATATTAAATATGGTGTAAATTTTTCTCCACCCCTACCAATAACACCCAAAGCGATTTCATCTTTTACAAAAGTAAATATACTTTCAATGACTGATTGGAGTCTACCTGGAACAACTGATTTCTTTCTAAGTCCAAAAAACATTAAAACTACTGGAATAATTGCTGCCAAAAGTATCAGGATTTCAGTACGTGATATATCAGATGAACCAAAATTACCAAATTCGAATAATGAGTTAACGTTTTCAGGTTTACAAACAACGTTATTTACAAAATCACAAGTCTCAGCTGCTGTTATCATTTGCCCAATCTAAGTCTCTGTCTTTTCTCTTAATTACCATAGCCATTTCTAAGAATAACATACTTAAAAAGACGATTGGCACTGTCAAAGACATTGCCAATTCATCAATAGAATATAAGCTTCTGAATAATAAGAGAAGCCCAAATATAAAAATTAATCTGAAAATATAACCAAAAATCGCTGCGAAATAATAAAAACTTAAAGAGATTTTTGCAGAGTAGGACATTATCACAGCACCCATGTAAAAACCAACTGCAACAATAATTCCAGATACCAATGAAGTGGTAAATGCATTTTGAGATCTTAAAAGAAAAAATAAAGGACAGAGTATATATATGACTGAAGATCTCTTTAACATTCTCGTTGCAAGCACTAATTCAACATTCATTATTCTTGTTCCAGTTTTTTTGAAATTTTCCACATCCTTCTAAAACCATCATAAAAACCTATAAAGATAAAAAAGATCACAGTATATGGTTCAAAGCCAATAAAGTTTTGAACAAGAAGACCTACTAACAAACCCGAAATAATGGATGTAGAGAATGAACTTACCGGACCGTAATCTTGAAGATTGATTTTTCTTTTGTCTTTAGACATATGGTTGAAATTGTGATGCTAGATTACTCACTTCACTCTTTAATTCATTGAGTTTATTTTCATCAGATCTATTTTTAAGAATTTCAGAAATTAGATTTCCTACTTTTGTTAATTCTTCTTCTTTCATCCCACAAGTAGTTGTTGCTGGAGTGCCCATTCTGATACCAGAAGTTACAAAAGGTGATCTTTTATCAAATGGAATTGCATTTCTATTTAAAGTAATTCCCATATCATTTAATAACGTTCCTGCATCTTTTCCAGTCAATTCTTCATCAACACTTCCAGTATCTACTAATACAATATGATTGGCTGTACCTCCACTGACAACCCTTAGCCCTTCATTTATAAAGGAATCAGATAGCGCTGAAGCATTTTTTAGAATTTGTTTTGTGTAGTCTTGAAACTCTGTGGACAATGCTTCTTTGAAACAAACAGCTTTAGCTGCAATTTGATTATTTAAAGCTCCACCCTGAGCTCCTGGAAAAATATTTTTGTCTACACCTTTTGCAAATTCTTCGGTAGAAAGAATAATTCCACCCCTAGGTCCTCTAAGTGCTTTATGAGTTGTTGCTGTAACTACGTCAGCGTATTTCATTGGATTTTCAACAGCTTTGCCTGCAACAAGTCCTATGAAGTGAGCTGCATCAACCATAAAATAAGCACCAACTGAATCAGCTATTTCTCGGAATGCTGCGTAATCCAAATTTTGTGAATAAGAAGAATATCCAGCAATTAATAATTTTGGCTTAGTTTCCTCAGCTAATTGTTTTACTTTGTCCATATCGATTAACTCAGTATCCTGATCTAATCCATATCCAACAAAGTTGTATATTCTCCCAGAGAAATTCACTGGTGATCCATGGGTTAAGTGACCTCCTTGATCTAGTGCCATGCCCATAACGGTATCTCCAGCTTCTAGTAAGTTCAGATACACTGCCATATTTGCTGAGGACCCAGAATGGGGCTGAACGTTTGCATGATCTGCCTCAAATAATTTACAAGCTCTATCTATTGCTAGTTGCTCGATTTCATCAACAGTCTCACAGCCTTCATAATATCTTTTTCCTGGAAATCCTTCTGAGTACTTATTGGTAAGGATTGATCCTGATGCTTGCATAACGGCTTTTGAAGCAAAATTTTCTGAAGCTATAAGGTGAATATGAGAGTTTTGACGTTCTAAATCATCATTAATTAAAGATGCAATCTCGTCATCAGTCTCAAATAATTCTGTGTTTAATGCGCCAGTATTTTCCATATCTACACTCTAACAGTAAGTCGGTGGCCATTTAAGTGGCCCTTGACGTAAAATTTCTCCACCAGTAACTCTAAAATCTACAACTGTTGATCCATCACCATGAACAGCTTTTCCTTCTAAGTAGTAAGCAATGTCATCTCCAAACATGGTAAAAGCCTCATCATTGTCAGTTGCCTCTTTCTCACCTGAAACATTGGCACTAGTCACGGCAAGTGGACCAATTTCATTTAAAAGCTGAAGAGCAGTCTCATTCTCAGGGACTCTTAAACCAATTGTATGTGGTTGTTTAGTTCCAACTCCATCAGCAAATTCTTCGTTTGTCTCTACAACTGCAGTCAAGGGTCCCGGCCAATATAAATCAACTATTTCTGGGACCTGGGTAACTAAATTTAATTGATTTAGGTAATTGTAAGATGGAATCAGAAGAGAGATAGGTTTTGAGTCATCTCTTTCTTTAATTTCAAACAATTTTTTAACTGCTTCTTCTGAATAGGGATTAACTCCGATACCATAAACTGTTTCCGTTGGAATTCCAACAACCGAATTTTCATTAAGTGCTTTTGTAGCTAACTGGATGCTATCGCCTTGCATATATGTACCTATCTTTATCGGCTAAGTCCTTTAATAATTCTACTTCTTCGTAGTTATTCAATAATTTAATTATCTTCTCCGAAAATCGAGAATCAATCTCTAAGAATATTTCTACATTTTTTACATCTTTTTCATCAATTTGTGAGATAAGATTTTTAATAATATCAGTACCGTCATCATCTCCGCCATCCAGAGCATTCAAAGGTTCAAAATTTAAAACCTCAATATCAAGTGTCTTAATATCATTTGTTGGAATATAAGGAAGATTTGCAACAATTAGATCGAAATTATTTTCTGGGACATTTTCAAGCAAATCAGATTCAATAAAATTTACGTCTAAATTATTTAATATCGCATTCTCTTTTGCAAGTTCAATAGCATTTGGAGAAATGTCTATGCCTGTCACATTTGCATTTTGGTAAAGCGACTTCAACATAATACTGATACATCCTGAACCAGTTCCAACATCTAATATGCTTTTTGGATCCTTTACCTTATTTTTAATGACTTCGATAAGATACTCTGTTTCAGGTCTTGGTATAAGGGCTCTTTCATCAACTCTTAATTGAACAGTATAAAAAGGCATGAACTCTTCAATATATTGAAGTGGTTCATTGTTTAGCCTTCGAGCTAATAAAGATGAATATTCAGTATGAAAATCTGTCTTGCTTCCTGATAATTCCTGAGCTTTTTGCTTTAATCTTTCAAGTTCATGATTCGGGATAGATTTAATATCCAAATTAATCCTCTAAGTTAGCAAGTCTTGTTGTTTCATTGTCTGCAATTAATGCCTCAATAAAACCATCTAAATCTCCATCAAGTACCTGGTCTAATTTTTTTAATGTTAGGTTAATTCGATGATCAGAGACTCTATTGTCTTTATAGTTGTAAGTTCTAATTTTGTCAGAACGCTCACCTGAACCAACTTGCTCTTTCCTGTTTTTTGCCCGTTCAGCTTCAGCTTCGTCTTGTCTGGCTTTAAGTAATCTAGCTCTTAAGATTCTCATGGCTTTTTCTTTGTTTTGTAATTGAGATTTTTCATCTTGGCATGAAACAACTAAGCCAGTTGGTATATAGGTTATTCGTACTGCTGAATCGGTGGTATTGACGCTTTGACCACCAGGACCACTTGATCTATAAACATCTACTTTCAAATCGTTTTGGTCAATATCTAAGTCAACTTCTTCAGCTTCAGGCAGAACAGCAACAGTAGCTATCGAAGTATGGACTCTACCTTGTGATTCAGTTTTTGGAATACGTTGAACCCGGTGTGCCCCGGCTTCGTACTTAAGTTTCGAATATACGCCTTTTGATTTAATAGCAAAAATTATCTTGCTATAGCCACCCATATCAGAATCAGTTACCTCAATTTTTTCAACTTTCCATGAATTTCTCTCTGCATAACGGGTATACATTTTATATAAATCACCAACCCAGATTGAGGCCTCTTCCCCACCGGCACCTGGTCTTATCTCTACAAGTACATCTTTTTCATCTGAGGGATCTTTAGGCAACAAACCTACCTTAATTTTTGTAACAATGGTCTCAATTTCTAACGAAGAGTTTTTAATAATCTCTGCATATTCGTTTTTCATTTCCTCATCATTTTCTTCAGCCAAAAGTTCTTCGGCATCAGATATATCTGAGTTCAGTGTTTCCCATTGATTGAATAATTCAACTATTGATGACATATCACTGTGTTTTTTTGCCATCTCAGCATATTTCTTTGGATCATTTGAAATGTCCACTTTGGACAATTCCTCTTCTAACTTTTTTTGAGATTCAACGATAGCTGTAAGCTTTCCTATTAATGTTTCATCCATTGCTAACCTCTTTTGTATTATCTAAATATTGATCTAACTCGTTTGTATTTTCACTAAATTTTATACAATTTGCCATTGCTACACGCGCAACCTCAATTTGTTCTTCTGAAGGAATTTTTGTTGTCATCTTCTGCATCCATATCCCAGGTGTACTGAAGAATCGGGAAAATAACGATCCAGTAAATTTGAAATTTAATTTTAAAATTTCGTATGAGATCATTGCTACAACAAATACATGCAAAATTCTTGTTAGTAAGGTTAATAGAATGTTCAATGTCGGGATGAAAGGAAGAGTTAGTAAACTTACAAATACAATCAGAAATATAAATGCTGTTCCACAACGGATATGTTCTTTTGGGTAGTTTTTAATATTGTCTAAATCAAGATTCCTTTTATCTTCAAATGCAGCAATTGTCATATGTTCAGCACCATGAAATTCAAATAATTCTTGTGCATCTTTTGTTCTACCTATTGCATATATATAAAGTACAACTATGACTCCTCTTAATAAGCCTTCATAAATACCTTTTGACGTTTGACCAGTATCTATTAAATCGATTAATAAACGTGGACCAGCAATAAGGATTGATAAAAAAGAAACAATAAATAAATAATTCAGTATTTTATTGAGAGTTGAGGGTTCAGGTTCATCTGCATAATAAATTTCATCAGAAATAGTCAATGCTTGATAGCCAACATATAAAGAGTCGACGAGGGCACCTATTCCTCTGATTAAGGGAAGGGTAAATATCCCTTTTCTTCTTATTAAAGGTGTTCTTTCTTTAAAGTATTTTACAATCTCATTATTTTGATTTCTGACAGCAACAGACCAGCCTTTAGGGCTTTGAATAAGGACACCACTGATTACAGCTTGTCCACCATAAGAAATATCGTTTTCAGACATTAGAAATTTGGATTAAAGAAGTTATTCTTCTTCTTGAGAAGAAGCTTCTTGCTTTGGTGCTTGTCTTGTGCTGGTTGAACCGTATCGTTGTTTAAATCTCTCGACTCTACCTGTAGAGTCAACGAGTTTTTGTTTACCTGTAAAAAAAGGATGGCTAGCACTTGATATGTCTAGTTTCACAAGCGGATATTCATTTCCGTCTTCCCAAGTAATAGTCTCTGATGATTTGATTGTTGATCTTGTTAGAAATGCAAAATCTGCATCCTCATCACTGAAGACGACCTCTTTATATTCTGGATGTATATCTTTTTTCACAATTCCTACTTTAGTTTATTTGTTAGTCTTTGCGACATCCTTTAAGAATGCATCATTATTTTTGGTAGTGTTTAACTTATCAATTAATAACTCTGTAGCTGCTCCACCTTCAAGGCCCACAAGGACTCTTCTTAATGTCCATAGAGACTGAAGTTCTGTTGGGGATACAAGTCTTTGCTCTTCACGTGTTCCAGATGGAGTTACGTCAATAGCAGGGAATACTCTTTTATCAGCTAGTTGTCGATCTAACCTAAGTTCCATATTTCCAGTTCCTTTGAACTCCTCAAAAATAACTTCATCCATTTTTGATCCTGTTTCAACAAGTGCGGTGCCTAGAATTGTTAAGCTTCCACCATCTTCAATGTTTCTAGCTGCTCCAAAAAATTGTTTTGGAGGAGTCAGTGCAGTTGAATCAACACCACCTGATAAAATTCGTCCACTAGCTGGCGTCGCTAAGTTGTGTGCTCGTGCAAGTCTTGTAATGGAATCAAGCAATATGACGACATCTTTTCCTTCTTCAACTAATCTCTTTGCTCTTTCTATTGCAAGTCTTGAAACTTGTGTGTGTTCATCAGGAGGTCTATCAAAAGTTGAGAAGACTACTTCACCATCAACAGATCTTTGCATGTCTGTAACTTCTTCAGGTCTTTCGTCTACAAGAACGACCATTAAATAAACTTCTGGATTGTTTGCAGTAATTGAATTTGCAATCTCTTTAAGTATTGTTGTTTTACCAGCTTTTGGTGGTGAAACGATTAACCCTCTTTGTCCTTTTCCTATTGGTGCAATAAGGTCAACAATTCTTCCAACAAGACGGCCTGGTTCACCTTCAACTTCAAGCTTGAGTCTCTCATCTGGAAATAACGGTGTCAGCTTATTGAAATCTACTCTTCTTGCTAATAATTCTGGATCTGCACCGTTTACAGTTTTAGGCTCTACAAGAGCAGGGTATTTCTCTTTTGCTCTTGGTGATCTTATAGGTCCCTCAACTAAATCACCTTTTCGCATCCTAAATTTCTTGATAGCTCCTGCAGGTACATAAACATCATTCTCACTTGGTTTGTAGCCATTACACCTTAAAAAACCATATCCTTCTGGCAAGATATCTAATATACCTTCTCTAGTCTCACCCTCTTTAATTTGGCTATCACCAGAATTTACAACTGATGGCATGTCACTTTCTGAAACTACACTTGCAACTTCTTCTTCAGCACCATTGGATATATCCCCAATTGCATCACCTTGATCAAGTAAAAGATCAATTAATTTAGCCTTTTGAAGGCCTGCATGCTCGAGACCTAATCCATCAGCAATCTGACGCAAATCTGCGACTGGTTTTGATTGTAATTGTGACCTTGCGGACATTTCTCTCCTATTTCAAAACATTCATAATGTGGAATGACTTGTGAATTGTGTTTGTCTGAAAGACATTCTCATTATATACATAGCTAATTTAAATTAACAACATTTAAATTTTTTTTACGCTGAACAGGAATTGATGTAATCAGTTAAATAAGTTTGTTCCTCTGAATTCAATTCTCCTGATGTTCGATAATGATTATATCTACCTCCGTAATACAGCACGAGAGCATCGACTAAATATTCTTCTCCCCCAAAGAAATCACGAGCATCTTGTCGATAATTGGTATTTGAATTCTTAGGACAATTTCTAGTGGAATATGTAAAAGCATGCAACGATTCATGTAGTAAAACATCATAAGCAACATCAGCAGAAAAAGCTCGATTCGAAATCCAGATAGAAAGAGGCCAATCTGCATCTTTAGTTCCATCTAAGTTTGTCCCACTTGGATCCCATACTCCATAAGGACATCTACCAACAAGAGATGCTCCGTATTGATGACAACCGTTAATAATTATAATGTTATTGGTATCAATGATTCGTAACATCAGTGCTGGTAGTTCTTTTGCAAGCTCTTCCAATGATGTCTGATTCGATCCTTCAAACCCTGCATATTCTCCAAAAGGCCCTGTATAAAGTGTTGTTGTTGATGAGGTTGTTGTTGACGAGGTTGTTGTTGACGAGGTTGTTGTTGACGAGGTTGTTGTTGATGAGGTTGTTATGGTCGTATCAATAGCTAGAATTTCCTCATCTTGTTCAATAACACTCGGCTCTTCTTCCTGATTGAAATTAATTACAACTAAAGAAATTATTAATAATAAAAATATGAATGAATTTATGTACCTATTGTTCATCTTCTAGCCCTAAATTTTATGATCAAACCTAAAATCAAAATTGTTAGAATGTAGCCAATGAGACCAATAGCAAAAGTTACAGAAAATGAACCCATGCTTAATAAATCCTGTTGCATATTTGCAAACTCACTATCTGGTGGAACAATAAGAATTCTTATAAATAGCCACAAACCAAATATGAAACTTATAAGAGGAAAGATTTTAAAGACACCTTTAGAGTCATTAAGAGATTCAAACAATTCATTCCCGCCACCGGGCAATGACTTAAACAAAACTCCTTCTAGACACATCAAGTAACTAAGTGCCGCCACAGCAGTCAATACTGTTGAATCTTTGATAAAAGATATTGAAGTTAGATAAAAGAAGCCGAACCCTGCAAGGCTTAATGCAATTGTTGAGTAAAATTTTGGTGATAATTTTGCGATACTTCTCTTTCCAGAAATGTATGCAGATGCAAAAAATCCAAATATAAAACCTATTGGCATTTGAAAATAAATAAAAGCAAGAGTAGATATTCCAGCAAAAAATATTGCTTGTGGTGCCCATTTGAGTCTTACTTTTTGCTTAAATATCTTACTTTCTATTAATCCCTCTGTTCCTTCGTAAAATAATGTAACTGAAATTAATCCAATAAGCGCTGCAATAAATATTGCTACATTTTCGAGATCTAGTGATAAATCAGCACCTTCCTCAACAAAGCCTATTAAAAATGCAGTTGAAAAAAGGACAAATAGAATTTTAATTAAAGTAATCAACTTCTTTGAACCACGAATGTTTCTATCTCTGGCAAACCATCGTATATTATTCGTTGAAATAATTTTGTTAAACCATTCTTGCAAGAGCAGTACGACATAAAACAAAAAGATTATTCCTGTTGAAACAATTACAGCGATACTGTTTTTTTCTTGATCTGTTAAATCTACATCCTCAAATAAAGGAATAGATGTAATCAATTCATTTGTTATTTCAATATTCAGAAAATCAGTTTCCTCAATGATTGGTGGAGGAATAGTAGTCGTAGTTGTTGAAGTGGTAGTTGTAATTGTAGTTGTTGGAGGTGGAATTATTTTTAATAATTTTTGATTTATATATTCCATCTCAATTATTTTTTTACATTGATCTGCAGGACAGTCAGGTCCCGAAACATCTTCGAACTCGGTAACAAAAACCCGTACTGTGACTCTTACATAATCTGGATAGCAACACAGTTCTAGTTCCCCGTCTGGACTTTCTATTTGAATTGTTTCAATATTATTGTCGTGTGAAATTTGGAGGACAATGTCATCATATTCCTCGAAATTTATTGACCATTCAACTAATATTTTTTCATTTTCTAATCGTTTTACATTGAGCTCTATATTTTTGGTATCTAAAGTTGGTTGAAAAAATGAACCATTAAAAAATAAAAAAAATATTAAAAGTATTGAACTTTTTTTCATGAACTACTTGTGAATTTTAATAGCCTTACTAAAAATCTTATTTATATTTTCAATATACCATTCATCTGTATATTTGGACCAGACTGTGTAATTTGGATCATAACGTAGCCATAGAAATGTGCATCCATTGAATAATTGAAAAATATCATCAGCAAGTTCGTCAGCACAATCAGCATCATAATTTTTGCAGAGAGATTTGAGAACATCATAGGGTTCGCGCTGTATCCATTTACCCGATGCTTGAATATCTCTAACTTCAAACCAAGCAAATCTAATTGCATTACCAAGTTCAACAACTTTATTTGCGATTGTGTCCAAAAACATGGTTATTGCGGCACCAGGCTCTGGGGAGGTTTCTAAAAATGCATTCAACTCATCAGCAACATCTTTAAATCCTAATTGAAATAGTGATCCATAAACATCTAATTTATTCTCAGGAAAATGATTGTAAGCAGTTGCTACAGACACTCCAGCATGCTTTGCAATTTGTGAGACAGTGACTTTTTCATGAGAAACGAGTGGATTATTAAATAGCTCGACTGCACTCTTTATAAGTTTTTTATGCGCCTTATCATATGTTTTTTGTGCACGTAATGATCTTCCATCCTGTTTTTTTAATGGTTCAATGCTCATTTAATTACCACTTTCTATCCTAGTAAGAATCCCTGAAACAACGAGTCTTTGCCTGGCAGAGTACCTAGGGTGACAAGTTGTTAATGTCAGCCTGTCATCACCTCGATTAAAAAGAACATAATCTCCTGTGTTAGCATCAACCACTTCTATATCATCCACAATGTAATGGTATTTATTTGACCCATATGTTAGATAAATCTCATCTCCAATTTCGACCAAATCTAATCTACTGAAAGGGGCACCATATGTTGTCCTATGGCCTGCAATTCCAACATTTCCACCTGAACCCGGTAGTTTTGTCCCAAGATAGTGTCCTGGACCTAATTGCAAATTAAGTTCATCAGTACCTGAAACAACATATTGATTTACATTTATATCTGGAATTTCAAGAAGACCGAATATTTCAGGTTGAAATTCATCAATCTTTGCACTTTGGTCAATGATGGTAAAATCTTGCAAAGTTTCAAAAACAGGAATATCACTTTGGAATAAGCGAAGAGGATTTGAAAAAATTGCAGGAGGATCTACGTCCTTTATTTCCTCACCTAGATAGATTTGTTCAAGATAAGCTTGAGCATTGTCTTGTTGAACATTTGATAAAAACATTTGTTGTGTTGCATAAATACCAAAACCCATACCTGTAATTATTGATAAAACAGCAAATCCAAGAGCAGGTCGTTTTAATTTTTTTCTATCAAAAAATTTTCTCTTAATTTTTTTGGTGTCTTTTTTTGGAGAAAATACCTTTTTCTCCGCGATTTTTGCATCAAGCTCATTACCAGAATATATAATTTGAAAGTTATTTGAAATTAGACCCAAACGCTCTTCAAGAATTTCTTTTGTAAGTTCTGTATTTTCTTCCTCGCAAATAGATTTTATGTTTTCAATTGCGACTAGAGTATATTTAAGCTCACTATCAAGTGCTTGTATCTCTGATTGATAAGTTGTAAAACTCTTTGCATATGGAGCAAATTTATTTATATCAATACTAATTTCTACTTTTTCTTGTATTAGTTTCTCAATTTTTGTTTTTACTTTGAATGAGTGCTTATAGATATCTTCTAGAGAAATTTCACTTTCCATTAGTTTTCTTTTTCGAGAAGATGTAAAAAGTATTACACCACCAACTAAAAATACTGAACCACTTAAGACAATATAGTCTAAATTTATTCCTGTAGCTGCCAAGGCTATACTATCCTCTCGATAGATGTAGGTAACGTTGTAACTACCATCAGTGAAATATATGTCATCATCATCATCCCACTCTAAAAAGTCATTTCCACTTTCATCAGTAAGAGGTGCTTCACATATATCATCCTCTTCTAATATCATATCCTCACAGAAGTCATCCACTAATGGATCTGTAGGGTCTGGATCTGTTGGGTCTGGATCTGTTGGGTCTGGATCTGTTGGGTCTGGATCTGTTGGGTCAGGCTTGTTATTATCTATACAGTCAAGAAGATTCTGTAAATTAAAAATACTTACAAGCCTTAAAAGACATACCTCTGGATCAGTAGGGTTTGTTGGAATAGTTGTTGTAGTGGTCGATACTGGGCCAATTGTTGTAGTAGGTGTTGGACCTGTTGTTGTAGTAGGTGTTGGGCAATCAACTGTAAAGCTTGGACCCCAACGTTTCCAACCGCCTGAAAAAGAATTAGGAGTTGTAGAGGTTTTGTATCTCCATCTAACGTTTTGTCCGCTTGGAACATTTACAGATCCCCTTTCTGAGCTACCTGGTGCAACAGATTGATTAGAAACGAGTGTTGACCAGTTTTCTCCACCGTCTAAGGAGTACTCAGCTAAGAAATAAGCATTCGCATTTGAAGAGTCCGAGTTAGCCATATTGAAATGTATGAGTTTTGCACCTCCTGAACATTCATCTCGTGTATTTGAAACAGAAGGGTTAATTGTTGGAGGTCCTGGCAGTGTTGTTGTAGTCGTTGGACAATCAACTGTAAAGTCTGGACCCCAACGTTTCCAACCGCCTGAAAAAGAATTAGGAGTTGTCGAGGTTTTGTATCTCCATCTAACGTTTTGTCCGCTTGGAACATTAACAGAGGCCATTTCTGAGCTACCTGGTGCAACAGATTGATTGGAAACGAGTGTTGACCAACTTTCCCCACCATCTAGGGAGTACTCAGCTAAGAAATAAGCATTAGCATTTGAAGAGTCTGAGTTAGCCATATGGAAGTGTGTGAGTTTTGCACCCCCAGAACAAGCATTTCGTGTATTTGAAACAGAAGGGTTAATTGTTGGAGGTCCTGGCAGTGTTGTTGTAGTCGTTGGAGATGGATCATCAATACAATCTAGAACTTTCTTGGTACCACCTTTTGTTTTTCTACCACTTAGTTCATCTTTAATAATAAATCGAAGTTTATATGTAGATCCATTTGGGACTGATAAAAGTGTAGTTAAGTCTCGAGTTTCTCCAGCAGCAATACTAAAAGTTTGATCAACAACTTTCGCTTTGTTTATTCTAATTCTCATCCTTATTGTTATGCCAACAGTTGATCTTGAGTTATCTACAATTAAACCAATTCTTGCAGTTCCATCATCATTACATTCCATGAAATTTGCAATCCTAAAATCTACAATAGGTTTCTTTTCTGTTGTAGTAGTAGTTTCTGGAAGTGTTGTAGTTGTTGTAGTTGTAGTAGTTGTAGTAGTAGTTGTGGTTGTTGTGGTTGTTGTGGTTGTTGTGGTTGTTGTGGTTGCAGTACAACTAGCTGTGTATGAAAGGGTTGGATCTACTCCAGGTATGTCTTGACCGTTTATTACCCATGAAGAGGCATCATGAGAATCAGAGTTATTCATAATACTGTATCTCCAATAAATAGTTGTTCCATTGGAAATAGCAGGTGCAGAATGAGTAGATGAATTACCTACAGTGACAGATTCATCTGATAATAATGTAGTCCAATTTTCATTATCTGTAGAATATTGAATTCTAAAATACATTGTTCGATCATTGTCAGAGCCATTTGCGATGGTTATTGATGGCACTTGAGTAAGTGAATCTGTACAAGAACCAATTGAGGTTGTCACATAGGCACATGTTGGGGTTATTTTGCTATCGCCACTTCCATCAGAATTTGTTGTAATCACTGTCCAGGTTGTACCACCGTCAATTGAAAATCTGTGTTCTAAACCTGTTCCTCTTGCAGTCCCAGGATTATTAAAGTTAAATTCTGTATCAGCAACACCTGCTGAGATAGTAGTTCCACTCGAACCACCTGTTTCTCCTGTAAAGAAATAACCCCAGTCACCAACATTTCCTGTTACAGCATTTGTTGATCTTCTTTGGAGGAGAACCGTAACAGCGACATTACTTCTTCTGTTATCAACGTTGATTTTAGATTTTCCTAGTGTTGATTGTTGTCCAGTTCCATTGTTTTTGCATCCATTTAATGCATGTGTTGCTGTAACTGCTTTTACTTCACAATCAATAGTGATATCACTAATAGCCGCAACAGACGCCTCTGATTGACTCAATGAATTAGCAGTGTTTGCAACAGAATATTTTATTACAACCGTTGTTGTATGTGCTTGTGCTGGGATTGTGAGTGTAGTTGAATCTGAAGCTCCAGCTCCAACAGTTGTTGTATTTAAAGTGGTAAAACTATCTGAATCATCTGTAGAGTATCTCACTGTAAAATCACCTGATACATTTGATGCAGTATTGTTAAGCGTAATTGATATAGAGGCACTACCACTAGAGCAGGTGTTTGCAGAAGCAGTAGCTGAGCCAGAAAGCACCGGACAATCAATTGAAATATCAGCAATATCTGTCTCCCATGAACCTGTAAATGAGGTTGTTGATGAAGTTTCATATCTGATTTTTACAGTATCTCCATGAGCAAATGCAGATGATGCTAAATTAACATCACTTGAATTATTGCTAGTTACTGTAGCATATGTAGCAGTGCCTGCTCCATCAATCCATGTAACACCTCCATTGGTAGAGTATTGAACTTTAAAGTAATTAGAAGCACCCTGACCTGTGTTATCAAGCGTAATAGTAATATTTGCTGAACCACTTGAACAAGTTCCTACAGCAGCAGAGACAGAAGGTGTGGTACAAGATACTGTAGCACTTGGTCCAACTTCTGTATACGTATCCGTAAAGGAACCACTTATCGATGAGGCCTCATATCTCCATGTAATATTCGATCCGTTGGGAACTGCAACTGTGGCCGTAGCATCAGAACCACTTACAATAACGGCTTTGTTTCCATAGCCGGTCAAATCCTGATAAGATCCTGAATCAATTTTGTATTGAACTTTAAAATACGCAATGGTCTCGGACCCTGCATTATTACTTAGTGTAAGAACTGAGTTTTTAGATGCACCGCTACAAGAACTATCTAAAGCTTGTGTGACAGTAGTAGAAATTGAACAAGACACCGCTGAAGATATACCAGCTGGATCATTTGTATATGATCCAGTTTGTCCGCCACTTGATGTTGCAACTTCATATCTCCACGTAATTTTTGAACCTACCGGAACATCATAGGTAGCGCTACCAGATGAATTTACTCCAACCGTAATTTCATCTTGGGCACCGTTTGAATCACTATCATAGTCAACCCAACCACCATCATTTCCATCATTGTCAGTAATTTTGTACTGAACTTTAATATATGCTGAGGTAGTTGCAGAAGAACTATTAGTCATAGTAAATGTTGATAGACCTGTCCCGCTACTACAACTTGCCAGTGTATTTGAGACAGAAACGTCTGTAAAAGGACAATCTACTGCACTTTGGGCAGTTAAGGTTGCTGTTGGCGTTCCTGTATAAGTATCATCTGTTGTAGAGACCTCATATCTCCATTGAATGGTTTCACCATGAGCTACGGTCTTTGTTATATTTACCGCACTTGCCCCTGATACTAAATCAATATTACCTCCATCAGAGTGAGAGCTTTGAGTTGTCCACGAGCCGCTATCGATTTTATATTGTACATGAACATAAGCTGTTGTATTTGCACCACTTCCATTTTGAATAGTAAAAGTCGATACTTTAGATCCATTGGTACAAGCCCCCATTGAGTCAGAGGCAGTTATGTCAGTTACTGGACAATCAACTGCAGAACTTGCACTTATTGCAGTACCGGTTCCCGAAAAAGAACCACTTACTTGAGAACCGTTGACTCTCCATGTAATTTTTGAACCATGTTCAACTAAAACAGTCAAATCTGTATTTGTAGCCCCATTTGCTATTGTCACATTTGATCCACTTGGGTGTACAGTCCATGCACTGTCATTGTTACTACTATCAGTAATTTTGTACTCTACGTATGCGTATGCCGTATAACTCTCATTATTTAAAATACTTAATGTATTAGTTTTGGAACCACTTGAACATGATCCCGTAAATGATTGAGTTACTGTGAAGCTTGGGTCGTTACAATCAACTGTAGAACTTGTAACTGTTGATGCGGTGAGACCTGTGAAATCAGCGCTTGTATCTGATCCAGTAACTCTCCAAGTTATCGTACTACCATTAGATACTGCTTGAGTAAATGTAGTGGAATCAGAAGAGGAAGCTCCCAAACTAAAGTTAGCGTTTACTGTTGTATAAGAGCCACTATCAATTTTGTACTCAACTTTAAAATACCGTGTTGCACTATCACCATTTGTAATAGTAAGAGTTGATGTCTTGCTACCGTTATCACCAGAACATGTACCCAAAGATTGGGATATACTCGAACTTGAAGGAGGCTGTGGACAATCAACTGTAGAACTTGTAACTGTTGATGCGGTGAGACCTGTGAAATCAGCGCTTGTATCTGATCCAGTAACTCTCCAAGTTATCGTACTACCATTAGATACTGCTTGAGTAAATGTAGTGGAATCAGAAGAGGAAGCTCCCAAACTAAAATTAGCGTTTACTGTTGTATAAGAGCCACTATCAATTTTGTACTCAACTTTAAAATATCGTGTTGATCCGTCACCGTTAACAATCGAAAGTGTTGATGTCTTGCTACCTCCAGAACATGTACCCAAAGATTGGGATATACTCGAACTTGTCGGAGGGACTGGACACGATACAGTTGCGCTATTCATATCACTAGCTGTGACATAACTTAAACCTGACCAATCTCCTGAGGTATCAGAGCTTTTATATCTCCACTGAATAGATAATCCATCCGATACACTTACTGTCAAAGAAGTATTCGTTTGACCATTTGTAATGGTTAAGTTATCAGCTTCTTCTGCATCTGTATGTACTGTCCAAGTAGACCCACTATTGGTTGAGTACTCAACAGTGACATATGCTGTAGATCCCGAACTGTTTTGTAGTGAAAGTGTTGAAGTTTTAGAGCCCGCTGAACAAGCACCAAGTGATTGAGAATCTGTAAGTGTTATCGCATTGGGACCACTGCTACAACCAGAGGCATCAATAGTGATAGTTGAAAGTGCTGTTGTACTTGTTACTGGCTCACGTAAATCTTCTGCCGTATATTGTGCATACCATGTTATATCAACGGTTGTTCCATTTGACTGAGCAGGAACAGTTAAACTCGTATTATTTGTAGCACCACCACTAACTTGCACTGTTGAAAAAGTCTGGGGAGTACCACTGTTTATGCTGTATGAGACTATGAAATCGACTGTAACATTTGAACCTGAATTATTTAAGGTTACGTCTACCTCTCTATCACTTCCACTACAAGCATCTTCTGCTGCAGAAACTGTTGGAGCAAAATCAACGGAAGGTGCTCCCTGATGACAAGCTGCACCATCATTTTTGTTTGCTCCTGCTTCAACTGTTCCTAAACTTGCGCTCCAACTCCAACTACCTCCGCTATATTCAGCTTTTCGAACATCTCCAGTATTGTTATGAACCATGTAAGCATGTTTACCACCAAATCCAAATACAGCACCAACATCACTATTTGACCAACCAGAAGGAGAAGACAATGCATGATCTCTAATATCAATCGTAAAATTGCTTCCACTAACAGTTAAATAACCCAACATGACTTGATCGTTTGTATTGTCGTAAGCAACAAAGGTTGCTTCTTGTCCACTTAATGTTGGAAAGTTTGAACCATCTCTTAACCAGGTAAAGTCTTTTGCTTTTGTTAGGGAACCTGAAATAGATTGGTTTACAGTTAAATTTGAAGAGAGATCTGTGTAATTACCTGAGCTATCATAATTTGTTCCATCGATTCGGATTAAAAGACCAGATGATCCTTTCAAAAAACCATTTCCAGAGAGAAGATAACCTGTTCCATCATATTCAAAATATGTTCCTGCATTGTTACTTCCGCTACTCCACTGCATAACCTGATCAGGATCGTTATCAGCAATACCATTACTATTAGAATCTGTAGCATCCATGTAATAAAGAGTTCTATTACTATCTTTTCTGATCATCCATAAGTTACCATTTGCATCCATCATGGCATTGTTCCACTCGTCTGCTGATCCAGGAAGATTTTGATATTCTAATGCGGCAGTTCTAACTCCCGTACTACTATCCCACTTATAAACCTCAACTTTATCACTTGCTGATACGTATTTTGTTTGATAACCGTATGGGTTTCCATCTGAGTTGAAACATGTAAGTTGTGAAGAAGCAAAAGCAGGTTCTTGATCGACTACCTCAATTGTCACATATGCAAGAGAGACAACCATCAAAAATGACATAACTAAGTTGAAAGTTTTTTTATTAAAGACGTACGAAAATAGCTTTTTAAACAAAAGCACAACAAAGTTGAGAGTATTTAATATTTTTATATTCCCCTCTTCTACAACAAAGGTAATTTTAACTTAGAAAAGATTCTAATTAAAGTGATTTTTAGGCAAATTTCGCTTTTATTGATTCAACGATATTGTCTTTATTAGCATCTATGACCATAAAATCTTCATCGTTTTCAATATTTACCTCAGAAAAATCATTAATGATTGGAGAAATAACATTACTAAATTTCTCAGGAGAGGCAGTAGCAACGGCAACAGTTGGTAAATTTGTATTTGTATCTAAAGCCATTCTTAAAGATGTAACAGTATGAGGATCAAAAACAATTTTAAACTTTTCGTTTAATAACTTAATCTCATCTTTTATATCCTCATCATCAAACGTTTGTGAGCTAAATACATGTTGTAGCTTTTCTATGCTCTTCTCACTTAATGATGCTTTGTTGTTTTCTTTTAGGCTCTCATAAAAGTTGCTTGAATTATTATCAAGATCAAATATTAACCTCTCCAGACTTGAGGGAATTTGAATATCCATACTTGGAGCAACACTTGGTAGTGTTGTTTGTGGTTCTAGTATTCCAGAATCAATAAATCTCTTTAGAACATCATTAACGTTTGTCGTACACATAATTTGATTTATTTTTAGTCCATGTGATCGACCAAACCAAGCCGAGTAAGCATTACCAAAATTACCAGATGGAATAGCTACATTTATTGGTGCAGTAAATTGTTTGGTTAACCAGACGTAATAAGATACTTGACCCATGACACGAAGCCAGTTGATAGAGTTCAACGATATTATTCTTCGATCAAATGGATTTTCAGATAAGATCTCTTTTGCTATTCGTTGGCAATCATCGTATGAACCCTCTACTGCAATATTGAAAACATTGTCTTTGATTACACTTGTCATCTGTTTTCTTTGATACTCGCTTATTTTGCCTGCTGGATGCAAGACAACGATATCGATATTATCTGAATCTTTAACGGCTTGAATTGCTGCACTTCCAGTATCTCCACTTGTTGCAACAAGTACTAAGCCTCGCTCTCCCAACTCGTTAAGTCTTTTATCAGCAATTGCACCAAGGGGTTGTAATGCATAGTCTTTAAAGGATTTCGTAGGACCATGAAATAGCTCCATAACGACAGTTGAATCATTTAAGTCTTTCAGTACTGGTTCTGGAGAGTTTTCAAAACCAGAGTATAAAGATAAATCATCAACATATTTTGCAGTTTCTTTATCAAGGGCAATAAAGATCGTTTTTACAAAATCTTCATAACTTAAATCCTCTTCTGTTAAGTGATTCAGATTTTCAATGTATAAAGAATCAGGTAAATACAATCCTTTATCAGGAGCTAATCCTGAAAGTATGACATCTTGAAAAGAGAGCGTCTCTTTATGTCCTCTGGTTGATTGATACTGTACCACTTAGACGTAAACGCGTAGTGTTGAGGTCACCGTAGTGACAGAGTCCAATGCAGATATTTGATCAATAGAATTCTTAATATCTTTTTCTGGAGCTTCATGAGTGACAAGAACAAGCTCAGCTTTATCTCCCCTGCCTTCTTGGATAACGCTTTCAATGCTGACATTGTTCTCTCCAAAAGTTCCAGATATGTTTGCCAAGACTCCAGGTTCATCGTTTACAGACAAGCGAATAAACATACTTGATTCAACATCTTCAAAATTTTTCATCTCACCTTTAAATTCTCTTAACGGGTACCAGTTGGTTTGATCACTGCTTAGTTGATGACAAGCACTTAACACGTCTCCAATAATTGCACTTGCTGTTGGTTCTGCTCCAGCTCCTGGTCCAGAAAATACAAGCTGATTTATATTATCCCCTTCAACAACGACTGCATTTAAGGCACCTCTTATCGCTGCGAGAGGATGTTTTGTATCAATTAATACAGGGTGAACTCTTGCGTTGAATCCGTTTTTGTTATCTATTTGAGCAACTAACTTGATTGTTTTACCAAGTCGTGCAGCCCACTCAAAATCTTCTTTTGTTATACCTGAGATACCATCAGTAAATAGATCATCAGAGGTTGGAGATGTTCCAAAACAAAGTAAAGATAAAATAACTGCTTTATATTTAGCATCTAAACCTTCAACATCATTTGTTGGATCTGGTTCTGCATACCCTAGTTCTTGAGCAGTAGATAAAGCATCGTCATAGGTGCTTCCCTCTTCCATTGATGTAAGCATATAATTACTTGTTCCATTAATAATCCCTGATACTTTTGTTAATTCCTCTCCTCGAAGACTTTCAATAATTGGTTTCAGTACAGGTATACCTGCAGCAACTGCTGCCTCAAAATATAAACAAGCGTTATTTTCTTTTGCAGTATTAATAAGATCAGATCCAGAATCAGCAATGATATCTTTATTTGCTGTTATTACTGCTTTACCATTTTGCAAGAGCGCCTTTATGTAGTCTTTACCAGGATCAATACCTCCAAGAACTTCTATAACAAGATCAATTGATTCATCATTTAAAATGTCATCAAAATTGTCAGTGAGAATATCATCTGATATTTCTCTTTTTTTACTTTTATCTTTTACTAAAACTCTTTTTACATTTAATCCAACTATTCCTTTATCTAAGTTCATGAGGCGTGAGATAACTGCTGAACCAATATTGCCAGCACCCATCACAGCTACATTAAATGTTTTATTTTCCATATTTAGTAAGGATAAATGTTATTTAATTTGAAACAACAAGAAATATTAGGAGAGTTTATCTTTCACGATTTTACTAACAATAGAGCCATCTATCCCATCGCCCTTTGCCATAACTGCTCCAATTACTTTTCCCATTTGAGAAATATCAATGTCACCTAATTCAGAAAGGACCTCATCAACAATTTTTTCAACTTCCTCTTCACCAAGTTGTTCGGGTAAATAAGTACTTAGAAAATCAATCTCAAATTGTATTTTGTCCGCCATCTCTTGACCCCTATCACCCAAGGATTGATATTCTTCAACAGCCTTTATCATTTTTTTAACATATGAAGATATCACCCCAAGTACAAGATCATCATTTACTTCTTCGCCTTTTTCAGCTTTCTTTTTTGCAATCTCTGTTTGGATTTGTCTAATAGCATCAAGTTTGGGTTTATCTTTTGCCTTCATTGCATCTTTTAATGCTGAGCTTAAGTCATCTGCTAGTGCCATAATTTTCTATCCTATCTAATTAAAGTTTATCACCAATATCAGTGACCACACCATAAACGCCCGTATTTAAAATATTATCTATTTCATCTTTATCATTAACTGTCCACACAACGCATTTATCTTTTGGTAGGTCAAACTTTCTTGAATGAAAAATATCTTTTTGGATCATAAACATTAAAGTATCATCTAAATTCGAAATAGCTTTGCTTTCGAATAATTGATTTTCTTCATCAATCAAAATACCGTATCTTGAATTAAATTTTTCTCTGTTACTCAAAATTGTTCCCCAATCAAATGAAGAGACAATATCTTCAGGATTTGTTATCTCAATAATTTTTTCTACAAAGATTCCGTTTAGAGTTTCTTGTTCCTTATTTACTTTCAATTCAAAATTAACATTTCCCAATATTTGTTCTCTTGATGTTAAATGAGTCTCATTAAGGTCAGTACTTTTAATATCTGATATCTCTTGTAATGACAATTCTTCAATTTTTTGATTATTTAGTGTTGGATCATGAAACAGAATTAGCTCCTTGTCTTTTGTTATTCTTACATCTGTTTCGACAAAATCACATATTTCAAGGGCTTTGTTGAGACTCAAAAAGGTGTTTTCAGGGTATGAATTAGGTAAACCTCTATGACCAAAAATTTTTTTCAAAAATACTTCCTTATGTTCTCAATTTTAGTACAATTAATTCACTAGATTGTGAAACATTTCACAAAGTAAGGAATAATGTGCAAATAGTAAATTTTGAATTAGAACAAGAACTCTGGATGCAGGAGGGTGCATGTGCATTTGCTGATCCTGACCTCTTCTTCCCAGTAGGTTCTTCTATGAAGGCTCTAAAACAAGCTGCTGAAGCTAAGGCTATATGTAATGAATGCGATGTAAAGTTAGATT
Source organism: uncultured Candidatus Actinomarina sp. (assembly GCA_902519845.1). Classification (GTDB taxonomy): domain Bacteria; phylum Actinomycetota; class Acidimicrobiia; order Actinomarinales; family Actinomarinaceae; genus Actinomarina. Next base: position 31,833 of record CABYLQ010000006.1, read on the forward strand.
GTTTAGAATATGCTATTCGTACAAACCAAGATTCTGGTGTTTGGGGTGGAACAACAGAAGATGAAAGAAAATCAATTAGAAGAGAGTACAAAAAAACTGGTACTCTAGTTGCTTCCTAAACTAACCCTGCTTCCCTCTTATCACTATCTTCGACAAACTCTATTGAATGTATTTGCTTTGCATTAATACCAATTTCGCCTTCATCATCTTTAATCCAGTACATGCCGCCATTTTGCATTAATTCTTCAATTTCTTTTGTAAATTTTTTCTTATCATCAACTTCGGTTTGAAACTCTTTCATTGAACCTAAAAGTGATATCTTAACTTTATGCTTTGCCACTTCTTCTCCTTATAAAACGTTTTCACCCATAAAAATTGCAGAGACAGAATCATCCGCAAAAATAGATGTTAGTGCAGTTGCAATAATAGAAGAAACGGAGAGGATTTTAACATTACCAATTTTTTCAATATTTCCATTTTGTTTAAGAGTGTCAGTGACAATAATTTCATCAATTGGTGTATCTTTTAATTTCTCTACACTTTCGTCAGAAAATATACCATGAGTAGCAGCAACACTTACTGACTTTGCCCCTCTTTCAATCAAGGCTCTTGAAGCAGCTGCAATAGTTCCTCCTGTATCAATTATGTCATCAAATAAAATCGCATGTCTATCTTCGACTTCTCCAATTACAGTAAATGCCTTAACTTCATTGTGAATTTTTGGATCTCTTTTTTTATGAACAAAACCAACATATGCCTCCATGTTTTTTGCAAAAGTAGTTGCTCTTCGAACACCACCTGCATCGGGTGAAATGATTGTTATTGGTTCTTTATATTTATCTTTGAAATAATTTACGAATAGTGGCATTGCAGTAAGGTGATCAAAAGGTTGGCTTATAAATCCTTGAATTTGTTGTGTATGTAAATCTATGGATACGATTCTATCTGCACCTGCTGATATAAATAAATCAGCAACCAAGCGGGCTGAGATAGGTTCTCTTGGTAATGCTTTTTTATCTTGTCTTGAGTAAGGATAGAAAGGAAGTACTGCAGTAATTCTTTTTGCGGATGCTCTTTTTAAAGCATCTACAAGTAGAAGTTGTTCCATAATTGTAAAATTCACTTGGCCTGAATGACTTTGCATTACAAAACAGTCTGCACCTCTAACACTTTCCTGGAGACGAATGTAGATTTCTCCATTAGCAAACTGGGTTTTGTCTACTTCAGCTAAGTCAGTTCCAAGCTCCTTGGCTACTTTTTCAGCTAATTCCTGGTTTGATGAACCAGAGAAGAGAAGCATTTTCTTTTTTCCAGCTTGTTCAATCATTTTTTACCTTTTTTATTTTTTCTTTCCATGTAGCCATCAATATTCTTTTGATCATTTCTTTCAATACCAAGGGCCCCAGGTGGAACATCTTTTGTGATAACGGAACCTGCTCCAACCATTGCGCCTTCACCAATTGTTACTGGAGCAACAAGCATCACATCAGATCCAACAAAAGCATTTTTCTTTATTTCAGTTTTGTGTTTTTCTTTACCGTCGTAATTTACAGTAATTGCACCGGCTGAAAAATTAACATCCTCTTCTAACTCTGCATCTCCAACATATGCAAGGTGAGGAACTTTGCTTCCCTTACCAATGGTAGAATTTTTTGTTTCTGCAAAAGCACCTACTTTTACATCTTCATCCAAAATTGAACCTTTTCTTAAATGAGCATATGGCCCAATCTTTCCATTACTTTTTATTTCTGCTTCATCAACTACTGAAAACTGAATGGTGGAGCCTTCTCCAATTTCAGAATCGTTGATAATTGAATTGGGTCCTATTACACAATCTTTTTTTATATTTGTATTACCTGTTAAATGACAGTTTGCGAGAATTTTTGCGCCTGCTTCAATCTTTACTGTTTTATCTAAATAAGTTGAATTTGGATCTTGGAAATATACGCCATTGTCCATATGAGTTTGAATTAATTCTTTACGTAGAGTATTTTCAACATTGTTTAGTTGACTCATGGAATTTACGCCTTGTATTGAATCTTCACTTACTTGTACTATAACCCTCTCGAGTTTGTTTTGAAAAGCTATATTTATTAAATCTGTTAAGTAGAATTCATTTTGAATATTTTCACTTTCTATTTTTCCAACGTATTCTTTCAAAAACTTTTTATCAATACAATAAATTCCAGAATTGATTTCTTTTATTTGTTTTTCTTGTTCATTCGCATCTGACTCTTCGATTATTTTTTCAAACTCATCTTTATTCTTCACAATCCTTCCATATCCGAATGGATCATTTACTTCAGCTGTAATTAAACCAATTACAGCTTTTGATGAGACAACATCATTGATCAATAAATCTAAGTCTTTCTTTTTTATAAGTGGGACATCTCCAGGAATTACAACAAGATAATCATTTTTATCATCTTCATACTCTTTACTTTCAACCAATGTTGCTATTGCGTGACCAGTACCAAGTTGCTTTTCTTGAATAATAGGAATGTAAGATTCAAATAAAGTTTGGATTACTTTATCAGATTGGTGACCAACAATGACGTATTTTTTTTCAAAGTCAGCTATAGCCTCTTGAGCATAGTTAATCATGGGTTTTCCAAGTACGCTTTGAAGAACTTTAGGTAGAGGGGATTTCATTCTAGTCCCCTGACCTGCAGCTAAAATTACACCTGAAATACTCATTTATTTTTTGGCTGGGGGAGAAGGACTCGAACCCTCAACGTTTGGACCAAAACCAAATGTGTTGCCAATTACACCATCCCCCATCGTCTGTATCTAATTCTAATCCGAAATTGTTTCGAAACTAAAATCAATTTTTTTTACTAGCTTTACAAGTTTAAATTGGTTCAAATCTATTAGGTCAATTTTTTTAGTCAGCTCTTCGGTGTCTCCTAAACTAAACATTGAACTTCCACTTCCTGACAAATAGAATTCAAGATTTGTAATTGACTCTAGATTATTTTTAATTTTTAGTAAATTTGGTTCTAATGTTTGAGCAGGTATCCAAAAATCATTAAAGATTTTTAAATCTTCATATTCATGTATCTCCAAATTTTCCTGACTTAATTTATCAAACATAGAAAATGCATGTCTAGTAGAAATTTTTTCATTAGGAACAACAAGTATCATATTTATATCTTTTTGAAGATTTTCTGGATTCACTATATCTCCAATACCCAAAATATTGGCTGGTTTACCTGTTATGAAAAAAGGAACGTCACTTCCAACGTTTACTGCAATCTCTCTATATGTAGGCATTTGTAAGTTGTATTTTTTAGTAAGAATTGAAATAATTCCTGCAGCATTTGAACTTCCACCACCTAAGCCAGCTTCGATTGGAATATTTTTTTTAATTATAATGTGAAAGAATCCAGGTAAATTAGATCTACTTCTTAATAGATTTAAAGATTTTGATATAGTGTTTTCTTCGGAAATTCCTTCTTTATCAAATTGGATTTCATCAACATCAGCATTGGTTTCTTTAATTTCTATTGAATCATACAAATTTATGGGGACCATTAGTGAACTTATGTTATGAAGCCCATCCTCAACTTCTTTTGAAATTTTTAAATTTAAATTAATTTTTGCGTAGGTGTTAATTTTCATGAATTAATTTCTGCAATTGCCAAATAGTTTTCAGGTGTCAATTCTTGTGGTCTTAAGTTTAAATCCAATGAAAGTTTTTTTGAAGATTCTTCGTTTATATAGTCTTTTAAAGCAGTTTTTATTTTTTTTCTTTTTTGTTGAAAAGCAACTTTGGAAATTTCAAAAGCTTTCATTCTCATATCTTCATCAATTAAAGTCTCTCTTTGAATAGTGACAACCGTAGATAAAATTTTTGGTTTAGGTTCGAAACAATTTTTGCTTACATTGAACTGAACTTTTGAATTGGTAAATAAAGATGCAAGAACTGACAATGATCCATATTGTTTTGTATCTGGCTTTGCCACAATTCTTTCTGCAACTTCATCCTGAAGCATCACTACATATCGATGTATTTTGGGAACTTCAGTTATTAATTTCACTAACAATCTAGTTCCAATATTGTATGGAAGATTGCCGACCATTATCCACCATGGACCGTTTAATTGGCTATAGTCGTAGTCCATTGCATCCTCATTAATAATCTCTATATTGGGAACTTCTTCAAAACGTTCTCCAAGTATATTTGTTAATTCGTTATCAACTTCTATTGCTTTAATCCTGTAATTATCTTTTAATAATTCGTTCGTTAATGATCCTGTTCCAGGTCCTATTTCTAATATGGGATCAGCAAGTTGCCCTTGTACAAGTTTCGTAATTTTTCTAGAAATATTTGAATCAATTAAAAAATTCTGTCCCAAGCTTCTTTTTGGCTTTATATTTAATTTATTTATCCAGAAAATTTCACTCAAGATTGCCAACCTAATAATCTTCTAGAATTTTCAATTGTAATTTCGGATAATTTTTTTTGATCAATATCTAATATATTTGATATCTTCATAGCTGTATGTTCAATAAAATTTGGTCTGTTGTCTTGTCCTCTTAGTGGAACAGGAGCTAAATAAGGTGTGTCTGTTTCTAAGAGTAATTTATCAATTGGAATTTCCTTAACAGAAAGCTGTAAATCTTTTGCTGTGTCATACGTAACGATCCCAGATATTGAAAAATATACCCCTAATTCAACGAACCGTTTTGTCCACTTCCTTCCACCAGTCCAAGAGTGTAAAATTATAGAAGAAGGATTGTTAAATTCAACAAGTTGATCATAAGTGTCCTGAAAACTGTCTCGACAATGAATAATGATTGGCTTATCAAGTAGTTTTGAATACTCAAGATGAAATAAGAAATTTTCTATTTGCTCTTGTTTTGTTGATAAATTTCTATAAAAATCAAGACCTGTCTCTCCAATTAAGTCAGCCTCTTGGAAAAGGTTCTCTAACGACTCTTTTTGAGAATTTAATAGTTTTGCATCATGTGGATGTAGGCCCGCAGACCAATAACTTTCGAGATCTATCTCAGAACTTATCTCTTTAGCTTTTAATGATGATTCAAAATCTACTCCAGGAATTATTAAAAATTCAATATTATGTAAATTTTCACTATCTAATCTTTCATCAATTAGTTGCAAATGACAATGAGTATCAACCCATTTCATTTTCTTATAAGATTGATTTTTATTCACTACTATAAGAATAGGAGTATTAGAAATATGGTCAAAGGTAATAAGTCTAAGATTGATAATTTAGGAAGAGTAGTAATACCAAAATCAATTAGAAATGCTCTTAATGTTGAACATAATGATGAAATAAACATGCGTGTTGAAAATCAATCATTAATAATCACAAAAAATAATAGTACTTGCAATATTTGTCCCGAAGAAAAGGTTGAAGTACAGATCAAAGACAAGTTTTTATGTAAAAGCTGTGTTGACACAATCAAAGGTTTTTGATTGAATCATAAATTTTATTAACTTTCTCTTTATTTAGTGAAGAAATAATTTTTGCAATTTCTCTTTTAGGAACTTGAAACTCAATTAGTTTTTTTGCAAAATTTTCTATATCAATATCAAGGGTGTTAAGTTTATCTGATTTATCTACAACAAGAGTAACTTCTCCTCTGTATTTGTTTTCAGGTATATCATTTAGAAGCTCTTCAGCTGTTCCTCGGTAGATAGATTCAAATTTTTTTGTTAACTCACGACAAACTACTATTTCATTCTGTAAGTCTTTGGTAACAAATTCTTTTAAATCATTCATGAGTCTATTTGGTGATGTAAAACACACTATAGGATGAGAAGCTTCAGTAATAAGGTTATAAAAATTAGATCTTTCTTTTCCTGACTTGGGTATAAAGCCTAGAAAAGTAAATCTATCTATTTCAAATCCAGACAAGGTTAATGCAACCAAAACACTTGAGGGACCCGGAATAGAAACTATCTCATGGTTATCTTCAATTAGTTGTTGAATCAGCATATTTCCTGGATCAGAGATAAGAGGTGTTCCTGCATCTGAAATCAAGGCAACTGATTTATTTTCATTTAACAACTTTGAAATTTCAGATACTTTTTTAATTTCATTTCCCATAAAGTATGATTTAATTTCTTTTTTCAGGTTCAAATGAGATAATAATTTTTTTGCTACTCTGGTGTCTTCTGCATAAACTACATCTACTTTCGATAAAGTATTCACCAATCTTTGTGAAATATCTTCTAAATTTCCAATAGGTGTTGGGCATATATAAAAAGTAGCCATTTTAAAAATTTGTATTACATATCTCTGTTGAACAGTTGCCCAAAAAATTAGTAATGAAATCTAAATCATTTGAGAGAGCAAGTCTTAAATAATTGCCATCATTATAAATCCATAAGTTTGTCTCTCCTTCATATAAATTTCCTATCCAATTTCCTTTATCATTTGATAATTTTGTAAATCTTGTTTGAAAATTAGCCCAATTCATAAATGCTTCTGCAATTTCATTTAACTCGTTTGAATTGTCTCCTTGAATTTTTACTGTCATGAATAATTGATTTTCATCATTTGCATAATCAACCCAAGATCCACCTCCAAGTCCAATAGCTGCATTAACAGCATCAACGCGACCAATGGTTGTTTGTAATAAATAAACAATATCAAGGGAATCAAGCTGGCCTTCTTCAAGAAAAGAGAATTTTTCTAATTCAAGTGTCTCAATCTCGACCTTGATGTATGGTTCCTCAGAAAAATATTTTTCAGGTGCATAAATTTGCTCAGCAGTTGGTAATTTATACAACGCTTCGTTCAATGCCTCCATTTTTCCATTGCTATGAATTTGTTTTCCCAATCGACCACCAAAATCATAATAAAGATCATTTGGTATATAGAAATAATCAGGTAATGAAACAGCGCATCTAAAATTTGGTCGTTGTGAATTCATTGTTTGTCTGTCATAGGAATCTAGATTGGACATCCAATAAGCTTGAATTAAGTCAGCTTGGGCCTCCATTAGTGCTCGTCTGCCTGGATAATCCATAAAGTCATCATTTTCTTTCATGGTGCTGTACCAGTCTGAAAGATCAATTATTTGACCCTGAAGAGAATGCACTAACTCATGGACAATTACAGATTGCTCCCAAAGATTTAATTTGGTTTGATTTCGCTTAACAGGAACTCTTAATATTTTATCTAAAAGATTATAAGAGCCGGCAGAAGCACATCTTTGAAACTCTACAATAAGTTCTTTCATTTTTTCAGGTGAAGCCTTTGTTAATCCCCACATGTTCTCTGATAAAACAGCTCTCTCCCATTCACCTTCTTCATAATCTTTTTCAAAGTCATCAAGGTAAGATGCTGCATTGTAATCTCTGTAACCCTCTAAGGTGTATAAATTGAATTCAGGATATTGAGTAAACTTCAAGCCTGTCCTTTTTTCAACAAAGACAATCAACTCATCGAATTGTTCTTTCATTTCTGGACTAGCTGTGAGCAGTTCAACTCCAAATTCATCTACAATAAATTCTTCATCAACTTTTATTGTTGATGTAGTTGTGGTTGTTTCAGCAACACTTGTTACAGAAGAGAGAGTTGCATCAACAATTTCAGGTTGAGAGCTTGAACCTGTGGTACAACTTGTGATTAAAAAAATGATTAATAAATAATTTAAGTATTTTCTCATAGGATTTAAGAATAATTGTAATCTTAATTATTGAGATACAAATAGGAGGAATCATGATAAAAGAATTTAGAAACTTTATCAATAGAGGTAATGTTGTTGAGCTTGGAGTTGCATTTGTTATGGGTGCATCTTTTAAGTCATTAGTGGATGTATTTACAAAAAAATTAATTGAGCCACTGATTGGATTAATAATTAATTTGCCAAATCTTGATAATCTTGGTCTTTTCGGCGATGTTGATCCAAACTCAGGATTACAATCTGGGAGCTTTGGAGCTTTTTTAGGTGAAATAATTAATTACCTTATCATTGCGTTTGTAATGTTTTTAGTTATAAAGGCATACAATCATTTTGAGGATATGGTTGATGATGAAGAGAATGATGAGGTCGTTGCAACAGAATCAAAAGAGGTAACGCTTTTGAAAGAAATAAGAGACGGAATAAATAACCTTCAAACAAAGTAACATTGATTGATAATGAAACAGAATAATTTAAAAGATCTCTATAAATATGCCCAAGAGAATGAAGCAAAAGTTAAAAGAGGAATAATTTACTCAGTTCTAAATAAATTATTTGATCTCGCTCCTCCTGTTTTAATTGGTATCGCTATTGATATTGTTGTTGAGGGATCAGAATCTTTTATCGGAAATTTTGGCTTTGAAGACAGAAGACAGCAGTTAATTATTCTTGCTTTTATCACGTTTATAATTTGGGGCTTTGAATCAATCTTTGACTATGTTGCAGCAGTTACATGGAGAAATATAGCTCAAGATCTTCAACATTCAATGCGAACAGAGACGTTTAATAAAACATTAGATTTGGATTTATCTTTTTTTGAAAATAAATCATCCGGGAGGTTGATGGCAATACTTAACGATGATGTTAATCAAATGGAGAATTTTTTAAATGAAGCTGCAAACAGATTGATCCAAACAGCAACAACAGTAATTGTCATTGGTGCAACGTTTCTTTACATCTCACCTCTTGTTGCAATATTTGCTTTCATTCCAATTCCAGTAATTGTTTTTGGTTCCTATAAGTTTGTTCAAAGAATTGGGGAGAGATATTCAAAAATAAGAAATAATGTTGAATCACTGAATGCACATTTATCTAATTCCATTACTGGAATCCTGACAGTTAAAAGTTTCAATCGAGAGAAAAAAGAATATAAAAGAATAGATTCAGCTTCAGATGAAGTTAAAACTGCAAATTATGATGCTATAAAGTTATCAGCTGCATTTATACCAATAATTAGAGTGGCTATATTATTTGGATTTACTGCAACATTATTAATTGGTGGTTTTCTCGCACTTGATGGTCAGATAAAAGTTGGTATGTATTCAGTTATGCTTTTCATAACCCAAAGATTGCTTTGGCCTCTTACAGAATTAGGTATGATTTTTGACTCGTTTCAAAAAGCCATGGCATCATTCAGAAGAATAATGAATCTACGAGATACAAATCCAACCATTAATGATGGTAAAATAGAATTATTAGAACTTAAAAATAAAATCACCTTTGAGAATTTAAATTTTGAATATGTAAAAGATTTTCCAGTATTAAAAAATATAAATATCGAAATTGAAAAGGGAAAAACAACTGCGATAGTTGGCAGTACAGGTTCGGGTAAATCAACTTTAATAAAATTAATTTTGAGATTTTATGAAAAGAATGCTGGAAAAATTTTATTTGACGAACATGAAATAGAATCATTGTCGTTAGAAAGCATAAGAAACAAAATTGGACTTGTAAGCCAAGATGTATTTCTTTTTGAGGGAAGTGTTTTTGAAAATATTGCATACGGTAATATTGAAGCAAATAGTGAGGAAGTTTGGAATGCAGCAAGGCTTTCAGAGTCAGATAGATTTATCAATGATCTTCCAAATAAAGAAGACACAATAGTTGGGGAAAGAGGTCAAAAGCTTTCAGGTGGACAAAGGCAAAGAATTTCAATTGCCAGAGCAATCCTTAAAAACCCAGAAATACTTATTCTGGATGAAGCAACATCAGCAGTAGATAATGAAACTGAAGCGGCAATACAAGAATCACTCGAAACTCTAAAAGAAGGGAGAACTGTTATTGCAATTGCTCACAGACTTTCAACCATAAGAAATGCGGATTTAATCTATGTGTTAGAAAATGGTGAGATAGTTGAAAATGGAACACATGATCAACTTTTAGGAAATAATAATGTTTACACAAAGCTCTGGGATGTTCAAACAGGAAAAACTAGAAAAATTTAATTCAATATTTTAGATGCGATTGATTCACCAATTGCTAGAGAGGCAGTTGCAGCTGGACTTGGAGAGTTCAATACATGTAAGGAACTACTTCCCTCTTCGAAAAGAAAATCATCTAATAAATTTCCTTCTTCATCAACAGCCTGTGCACGTACTCCTGATGGAATTTGGATAATATCTTCTGAGCTAACACCATTAATTAATTTCTGAATCTCTTTAACAAATACTTTTTTATTTAAAGATCTATACATTTCTGACAAACCTGTTTTTAAATATTTTTTTCCGAGCTTAATCATCCCCGGATAGGTTAAGACTTTGGTTAAGTCAACAAAATTAATATCTGTCCATTTATAACCCTCTTTTGAAAAAGCTAAAACGGCATTTGGACCGGCCTCAATATCTCCATTTGCTGTTTTTGTTAAGTGAATTCCTAAAAATGGTAGATCTGGATCAGCTAGTGGGTAAATCATGTTGTTTAAAATTGAATTTTTTGTATTTCTAATTTTGTAATACTCACCTCTAAATGGAATGATCCTAACATTTGGAGACATACCATCCATTCTTGCTATTTCATCTGAAAAAAGACCTGCACAATTTATTAAAAATTCACAGCTAAAAGAATTATTTTTACTTTTGATTTTTTTCGCATTATGTGCATTTTCTATTTCTATAATTTCTTCAATGTATTGAATTTCTCCACCTAATTCAATAAATTCACCGGCATACGTTCTTACAACTTCTCCATAATCTACGACACCAGCCTGAGGTACAAATAATCCTTTTTTTATTACAGAATTTGGTTCAATAGACAACAAATCATCATCTTGAACAATATCTACTCCATGCATCTCAAGTTCTTTACTTCGACTTTGTAAATTTTCTAGTTTTTCTAAATCATTATCAACAACTACTTTTCCTTCTTGACGATAATTAATACCTTTTTCATTTAAATATTCAATTAGAAGATTCCTACCTCTTATTGAAAGTTCAGATTTGGAAGAATTTGGCCTGTAATAAATTCCTGAATGAATGACTCCTGAATTTCTTCCAGATTGATGAAGGCCCGGTTTATTTTCTTTTTCAAGAACTAAAACATTTTTATTTTGTCTTTGTAAGTGAAGAGCAGTAGACAACCCAACAATGCCTGCTCCAATGATTGCAAAATCATATGTATTTTTTTTACTCATTGCATTTTATTATAGTGGAGGTGCGGGGAGTCGAACCCCGGTCCTTTTAAGCTACCAAACAGCTTCTCCGAGCGCATCTGGTGCAATACTATTGAGAGAGTCACCAGAAACAAATTCTCAATAGTTTTTACCTTAAATCTTAAAAGTTAGTCGGTAACCTAACTCAGCATCCCACATTTCGACGCCGATACTACCCGAGGTGGGAACCCCGGCAGTCGACGAGCAACAATTAAGCTGCTACGGCCAATTTAGGTTTGGCAGTTATCTTTTTTTTCCTACGTTTTTAATGAGGCCCTAGGACCCTCAGCTCGCTACTGAGAGGCTCGCTTCAAAGTCGAAGCCAGTTCACCCCCATATCACTATTATGGCTTTACAATAGTTATTAGCCAAGACAAAATATTAAATGAAAATTAACAACCAAACGTTTAATTTAAATGAAGAATTAATTGTTTCAATTAATCAGGAAGACAATGACGGCCTTATCAACATTCCTAAAAATACAAATTTGGATATAAATATTGTAAATTATTTTGGAAAAATTGTTATAAACAGTATTTCCATCAATCATCTACAAGATGAAATATCTTTATCAAAAACAGGTCTTGAACAATCATTAAATAACCTTGACATTAAATTATTAGATAGATTTTTGTTTAAACAATTAAGCGATAAGGCAACATTTAATTACTCACCTTTTGACTCTTTTCTTGATTATGATTTCACAATATTTGAAAAATCAAGAAGAATTTCTGATATTGACTGGTCAATGTTTGCCTCACTCTATATATTTGCATGTAACGTGATTCCAGAATCAATAAAGGTTGAGTTAACACTCGCAAAAAAACTGAGGATCTCTGAAGAAAGTTTTAAAAGATTTTTGAAGAAGATACCTGAAACAATATTTAGAAAAACTGGACATTTAGAATCCAGAGGTGGAAATTTAACTTTCGATGCTGAAGAGATTATAAAAAAGAATTTAACTGATGACCAAAATAAATTATTTGAGGATAGTCCTTTTTTAAAATTTCATTCAGGGTCAGATTTGGCTTGAGGTCTAACCATTGAAATTACTTTATCAGGATTTACTTCCCAAATTTCTCTAGATTTAATCTTTGCCTCATTCCAGCTCACATCTTTATCTCTCCTATAAGGCTTGCTTGTATAGCGATTTGATAAATAATCAATATGATCATTTGCACTATCACTATCAATAATATTTTCTACAACACCTCTTACTTCCCAACTTGAATACATTTCACTTGGATGAAATATAACAATTGTAAGATTTGGATTATTACGGATATTTTCAGTTTTTTTTCTTCCTTGTTCAGTATTAATAAGAATTTTATTATCTTTGTAATCAACCCACATGAGATGATTTTGAATAAGGTTTTCCTCAATATTTGTGGCAATTGCACAAAATGCATTGTTATCAATCGCTAACTTTAATTCATTTGGTAATTGCATTATTAATAATTTTAAGTAAGACTTCTATTTATGGCATTTATAAAATTATTTAATTTTGATGAGGCATCTGGCTTATTAAAAAAAGAATATGAAAAAGGATTGCGCAGAGCTGGAAGAATTTGGAATATTCTAACCATACAATCACAGACTCCTCAAATCCTTAAAGATTCAATGAATTTGTATGGTTCTACTATGTTTGGAGATTCAAATATTTCTCGATTCGAGAGTGAGCTACTTGCTGTTGTAACATCTATGTCGAATGAATGTGAATATTGAATAAGAGCACACTTATTTGATCTCCGGTCGGAGACAACAAATCAAAAGTTAGTTGATGAAATCGCAGAAGATTGGAGTACAAGTTCATTATCTAAAACTCAAATGGCAATGTGTAACTTTGCAAAAAAACTTACAGAAACACCCAGTAAAGTTAATGAAAATGATATTCAAACTTTACGAAATTTAAATTTTACTGACAAAGATATATCTCAAATTGTTCAAATAATTGGATATTTCAATTATATAAACAGGGTTGCAGATGGTTTAGGCCTGGAACCTGAAGATTTCATTGATAAAAAAGGGTATAAAACTAAATAAACATTGTTTGATAGTTTTAAGAGATATAACATTAAATTATGAACAGTAATCTGAGATTAGGTGTCTTATTAACAATTTTGATATCGATATCAGCTTTTTCATATTTTATTTTCTTTAGAGACACGGTAACTGAACAAGATGCAATTGAGAATGAAATTCAAACTGCCACAACCGTCTCATCAACATCCACAACTTTGAAACCAGAAAATACTACAACTACGATTACGACAACTTCTACTGTTACAACTTCAACTACGTCTACAACTACAACTGTTCCACCAAACCAAACTGTTATCTATGCAACATCCCAAGAGATAAAAAATAGTAAAAAAATATCGTATGACTATTTAAAGGGAGGATGTAAAGAAAATCTAATAGATGATAATGAAGAAGAATGGGTTTTGCCAAACGAGTTATTTATTTTTAATGAAGAAAAGATTAACTTTAGTCTTAAACTTGATTCTACATTAGGTTTAAATGTTGAATGTTTAGGCAAACTAATTCCTTCAATTTTAAATGATTCAAGAGGTTGGATTAAAGTTACGGATAAAGAATTTCAACTTGTAAATAATACTGATAGCGAATTTGAATTTATATTTGCTTCACCAGAGAAAACGGATGAGTTGTGCTTTCCATTAGAAACTAATGGAATATATTCATGTAGAAATGAACAACAAATTGTTATTAATTACTTTAGATGGGTCAATGGAGCTATTGATTTTGGATCAGATATGGAAACGTACAGATTGTATCTTATTAATCATGAAGTTGGACATATTTTAGGTTGGGGTCATGTTGGATGTCCAAAAGAAGATGCACTTGCACCAGTAATGATGCAACAGAGTAAGTCAACAATGGGATGTGTTCCATATGGGTGGCCAATATATGAGATCATTGAAAAAGAATTTGGGATAGATACATACTCTTTACTTCCAGAATCTGATCAAGATAGTTAATTGGTGCCAGTATCAACTAATTTGTATTTTAATTATCACTACTTTTAGATCTTATAACAAACGTTTTTTTATTTTTTTAGTGATTAATGACACTACTTAGATCACCATTCAAAATATCTTTTACATTTTCTGCAGTCTGTTTACCTGCTTTTAGTTGAGCCTCTTTGGTAGAAGCTCCAAGATGAGGAGTAGTTACAACATTTGAATTTGAGAAAAATTCATCAACTATTGGAGGTTCTTTTTCATAAACATCAAGGCCTCCAAAAATTATTTTTTTATTATCTACTAATGCAAAAAGACTTTTCTCATCGACAATACCACCCCTAGATGTATTCACTATGATTCCACCTTCTTTAATCATATTTAATGCTTTAGAGTCGATTAAATTTTCTGTTTCTTTTGTTTTATTCACATGAATAGAAATTACATCTGAAGTTTGCATTAAATGGTCTAAATCTACTTTGGTTGCCCCAATTTGAGATTCTTCAATATAAGGGTCGTAAAAGACAATTTTCATGCCAAATGTGGAAAGTCTTTTTGCTACCTCATTAGCTGCTTTACCAAACCCTATAAGACCCAACTGCTTTGCATAAAGCTCAGTGCCGATAAATTTTTGTCTGTTCCATTCGCCTGCTTTAAGTGAGTTATTTGATATATGGATATTCCTAGCTGCAGAAATAATAAGTCCAATTGTAAGTTCTGCAACTGAAATAATATTTGCATTAGGAGAATTAGTAACGTAAATATTATTTTTAGAAGCCTGTTCTATGTCAATATTGTCTATGCCAACTCCACATCGAGCAATTACTTTCAATTGTTTCGCAGAGTTTATCAATTCTTTACTAATTGTTGTAGCGCTTCTAATTACAACTATTTCTGAATCTATAATATTTTTAGATATCTCATCTTCTTTATTTTCCTCATCAGAAATGTTTGTTACTTCACCTATTTCATTAAAAATATTTATGACTTCTTTTTCTAAGCTATCACATATTAAAATTTTCATTTCACTCTGCTCTGAGCTTTTCTAGTGCTAATTTATGCAATCTTTTTGATGATGAGGCTAAAACATATACATTTTTATCATTAAAGTTTAAATCATTGCCTTCCCAATCTGTCATAATTCCACCTGCTCCCTGAACTATCTTAATTAAAGGCAAGTAATCATGAGGAGCACTTAATTTTTCAGCAACAATATCTAAATAACCACTAGCCAATAATCCATAGTTGTAACAATCACTACCTGTAGTTGTTACTTTTACACTTTCTTCTAAAGATTGATATGCCCTCCACTTTTCCATACCAAATTCATGACTTGAAGTTGTAGCCATTACAGAATTTTCAAGTTTATCGATTTCTCTACATTTTGTATTATTACCATTGACTATCGTTGTGTCAGAGTCAAATGACATCCATCTTTCATTTAAGGCAGGGCAATCGATTACTCCTCCAATTATTTTTTCATTTTTTACTAATGCAATCAATGTTCCAAAATCAGATTTTCCCGCTACAAAACTTCGGGTTCCGTCAATTGGATCAATATACCATGTGTATTCCGATGAGTTATCAACTATTTCAAATTCTTCCCCGATGATGTTATGGCCTGGAAAGTTTTTTTCGATTTCTCTTCTAATAACTTGTTCAATTTGTTTATCAGCTAGGGTTACTGGACTTTCATCACCTTTAATCGTCAACTCTCTTATATCCCTAAAATAAGTAAGAGCAATTTTTCCGGATAATTCTAAAGTTTCATTACAAAAATTAATAAGGGTTTTTGAATCTAGTTTATTTTGCAACATTATACTGATTATAAAGAATTAATTTTATTTGTAAGTTCAACATCAGATGGTTCAACCAAAAAGCTTCCGTCCTCAAAAACTATAGTTGGGATTCGTGGATTTTGATTTTGAATTTTTTTTGCGATTTCGAATCCTTCTTTGTCATAATCAATATCAACTTCTGTAAAAGCTATACCTAATTTATCCAAAACTTTTTTTGACCTTACACAATCTCCACACCATTGTGTGCTGTACATGATAATTTCTGATTGATTATCCATTTGAACCAAACGGATCTGTTAAAACTGATAGTAATTCACTTAATTTCCCCAAATTTTCAAATAATGGTTCAAGTTGATTAAAGTTTTTTATGGCATCTTCTATCTCAGGTAAAATTCTTTTCATATCTTCGATTACATTCATCGCAGATGATATTTGAGTTGATAAATCTCCAATTGTATTTTGAACATATAAAACAAGTGCTCCAAATAAAATAAGTATTAGAACTTGTAGGACTAATACGATTTTTAACACTATTAACCTAGTGCGTCGATTTTTTCTTTTATGACTTCTTTTGGTTGAACTCCAACAAATCTTTCTTTAACCTCACCATCTTTTAAAATGACGACTGTAGGAACTCCCATTACTTGATTTTGTCCAGCGATTTGTGGATGTTGGTCAACGTCTAATTTTACAAAATCAACACCTTCTATCTCATTATTTAATTCTTCTAATATTGGACTAAGTACTTTACAAGGTCCACACCATGTAGCGTGAAAATCAATAACTACCGGATTTGGGGAGTTAATAATTTCAGCATATTCTTCAGCATTTATTTCTTTTACCATTTTTTCCTTTAATTTCTTACTTAGTCTATAAATTCTAAATTTATAAAAGTAATTTAAATATAAATTATTTATAGTTTCTTATTTCTCTTTTCAACCTTTTGTCGGTCAATTTACTTCGTTTATCAATATTTTTCTTACCTTTTGATAAGACTAATTCGACTTTAATAAATCCATTTTGTTCAAAAACTTTAGTTGCAATAAGAGTAAGTCCTTTCGTTGAGATTAAACCAATCAGCCTTTTTATTTCTTTTTTGTGTAATAACAACTTTCTAGGAGCTTTTGGATCATAATCTATTAATTCAGCATACTTGTATGGCTCTATATTCATTTCTCTCAAAATTGCTTCTTCGTTTTCGACAGTTGCAAATGCATCAATTATTGAAAGGCCTCCATTTCTTATGCTTTTAGTTTCAGCTCCAGTTAATACAATACCTGCTTCAAAAAATTCAAGAAATTCGTATGAATTTCTTGCCTTTTTATTTACTGCAAAAACTTTCATCGATCTAGGAAACAATAGGGGTTCATTCTGCCTCTAGAAGTTGGGTCTAAGTATGGAAGACTGCAACTTACTGAGCTAGGATTTTTTAATCGTACTTCAAAATGTAAATGAGGTCCTGTTGATCTTCCAGTATTTCCAACTGTTCCAATAAAATCACCTGTCACCAATGTCTGCCCAACAGATGTCTTAATTTCGTTCATATGAAAATAAAGGGTTGTCATTCCTCCACCATGATCAATAAAAACTGTTCTTCCTGCTAAACCATAATATCTTGCTAGGATTACTACTCCTCCTGCAGCAGCCTTGATTGGAGTTCCCGTTCTTCCTGGTATATCAATGGCTCCATGAAAACTAGTTACTCCTCTGAATCTTCTCCATTTATATCCACTTGATACATAGCTTCCAATAATTGGCCATGATAATTGACTGGGTGCTACTCCACCTAAAGTGCTCAGTCTTTCAATGTCTGCTTGAATGGCATCTTCAAGTTTTTCAAGGTTAGCGTGTTCTGCATCTAATTTTGCAAGTTGATTATTTGCTTCAGTTAGAAGATTTTGTGCTTTCCTTCTTTCAGATAACACAGCAGCTTTCTTATTTTCAACTTGTCGTTTCTCACTCTCAACCCTGTTCTTACTTTCTTCTACATCTTCAGCAAATTCCTCAGCATCAATAGATATCTGATTCTTTTTTTCTTCTTCCATCTGTAAAGTTGCTATGATTTCTTCTCTTTGTTCTTCACGATCTGATAAGAATTCAGTTTGAGTTTCGGATAAACTTTCAAAAGAATTTAAAGACTCAATGATTTCATATGCTGTGCTCACAATGGCCGATGCGTAACCTAAGGCTGCCAAAAAATCGGATAAATCGTTGAGACTTATGAATAAGGCTGTTGCTGGACTCATTACTCCGTTGATATACATATCAATTGCTTTAATTTGCAGCTCATCTTTTGCAGAATTTAAGTTTTTTTGTGTTTCAAATAATTCATCCTTAACTTTTGTTATCTCATTCTTAGTTACACCTAAAGTTACTTGTTCATCTAAAATATTTTGTTGTACTGAAGCAAGATTATTTAACGCTTCATCATATCCTTCTAATGCTCTTTCTAGAGCAGCCTCTGCGGATGCAAGCCTACGTTGGACCTCAGCTAGTTCATCATTAACTTTTTTAAGTGCTGAGTCGTTTGCTAAGATATTTTTTTCTAAATCTGTCTTATCTCCCTCATATTGTTTAATTTGATTAGCTATTGCTATGAGTTGTTTTTCTACTTCTTCTAATCTTTCTTCTGCAGTGATCGCAAAAGACGGATCAACTACGATAGTTTGTAATATGATTACAAATAATATAAATGATATAGAAATCTTTTTAATCATTTAAAACTTTTCTAATCCCAACAAAACTTGCAAAGAAACCAAAAAGAACAGTTGATAACAATAAAATTAAAGTCAGATTTATTAAATAAGAATCTGAAATAGCAATATCAAAAATACTTTCTGATATGAAGGATGTTTTGGAGTATTGAATAAACCCCCAACCAAGACCTACAGCAATACTTGTTCCAATCAAAGACTCAAATATTGCTTCAAATATAAAAGGTAATCTTATATATGTTGAGGAAGCCCCAATAGTACGCATAATTTTAATCTCTTTTTTCTTTGCATAAGCGGTCAGCCTTAATGTGTTAATAATTAGAATAAATGCAGCAAAAGCAATTAATCCAGCAAAAATGGTTGCTGATAAAACTAATGTATTGGTTAAACTTAAAAGTCTTTCAATCGCCTCGCCGGAAGCTCTAATTTCTCTTACAGCTGGATTACCATCCATTCTCTCAATTATTAATTGATAATCCGCAGGATCATTTAAGTTTATTCTTAATGATGTAGGAAGAATTTCAAGGTCTACTTCTTGTAATAATTCGGGTTGATCTTTAAATAATGTTTTAAACTCTTCAGATGCTTCAGTTTTTGAAAAATACTCTACCATTCTTACTTCAGGATAGGTTTCTAGAGTGTCTTGAAGTTGCTTATGGGCAGTTGAAGTAACTCTGTCGTCAAGAAAAATTACAACATGTACTCCATTTTGCCATCGTGAAGTATTGTTTTCAACAATAGCTCTTGCTGAAAGAGTTGTGAATACAAGAAAAGATGAAACTAATACTGCAAGCATTGTAGCAATCACTAAAAGTGGGTTCCTTCTCATATTTATGAATGTATTTTTTAATACATAATTAAATTTTTTCATGAATATCTAAATATATCTTCCCTGATCTACATCACTCATTAACTTTCCATCTTTTAATTGCAAAACTCTTTTTTTTCTTCTATTTACAATCGAAGAATCATGAGTAGCCATTAAAACGGTTGTTCCAGCCCTATTAATTTTTTCTAACAGTGTAAGTATTTGAATGCTTAAATCAGGATCTAAATTTCCAGTTGGTTCATCACATAAAAGAACTAATGGATTAGAAGCTAATGCCCTCGCGATACAAGCTCTCGTTTGCTCTCCTCCAGAAAGTTGACTAGGAAATTTGTACATACTTTCCTGTAAATCTACAAGATCAATAAGGGTACTTGCTTTTTCATCAATTTCTTTTTCGTCAAATCCGAGTACTTCAAGAGCAAAACTTACATTTTCAAAAGTTGTTCTATCTTCTAATAATTGTGGTTCTTGAGTCACAATTCCTAATTTTCTTCTTAATAAAGGTATTTTCCATTTTGGTAAAGTTGTTACGTCCATATCAACAACCGTTATTTCTCCCTTTGTGGCTGAGTAGTCTTTGTATAAAAGTTTTAGTAAGGATGATTTTCCACTTCCAGAATGACCAATCAAATAAACAAATTCCCCTTCAGAAATTTCAGTTGAAACATTTGAAAGCGCAACACTTCCACCTTCAAAAACTAACGAAACGTTATCTAATCTAATCATTTAATCCCTGTCTACGCCATTTTAGGTACTCATTAACAAATATGTTGATATCTCCATCTAAAACTGATTGAATATTTCCAACTTCAATATTTGTTCTTGAATCTTTGACTTGTTGGTAAGGTTGCATTACATAAGACCTAATTTGTCTGCCCCATCCTGCTTCAACTTGTTCACCTCTTATTGAATCAAGTTTTTTCATTTTTTCTTCTCTTTCTAGAATTATAAGTTTTGATTTTAAAAGACTCAACGCTCTAACTTTATTTTGTAATTGTGATCTCTCTGCTTGACAAGCAATAACAATTCCAGATGGAATATGAGTCACTCTTACAGCTGAGTCAGTTGTATTGACATGTTGACCTCCAGCACCGGATGATCTGTAAACATCTATTCTTATGTCATCATCATTAAGGTCTAGATCTGCGGAGTCCTCAATTAAAGGGATGACATCTACACCAGCAAAACTAGTATGTCTTCTTTTGTTGCTGTCAAAAGGACTAATTCTAACTAAACGATGGACTCCCCTTTCACTTTCTAAATTTGCATAAGCTCTAAAATTTTCTACTCTTATGGAGGCTGACTTAATTCCTGCCTCTTCACCAGATGAAATTTCTTCAATCTCATAACTCATTTTTTTATTATCTAAATGTCTCGTATACATCCTCAATAGCATTTCGGCCCAATCATGAGCATCAACACCACCAGCACCTGCGTTAACAGTTAATACAGCTGAATGATCATCGAACTCACTTGAATACAAAGATTCCTCTTCTAAATCTATGATTTTTTGTTCAACTTCATCAAATTGAGGTTTGATTTCTTTTAACTCAGATGAACTCTCTTTGCTAAGTTCAGTTAATTCTTCAAGGTCTTTAATTTCACTATCTAAAATATCTAATAAATTTATTACTTTTTCAATGTTTGATGCTCTCTTAACAATATTTTGTGCATTAGGATTTTCTGACCAGAAATTTTCTTTAGAGATTATTTTATTAAGATTTAGAAGTTCTTCTTTTTTATTATCAAAGTCAAAGATACTCCTTGGCAGAAGAAAGCCTTTTGTAAAATAAGGCTAGTTTGTTTGTGAGCTCTTTGAACATTTATCTACCATTCCACATTTTTTATATTTTAATCCTGAGCCACAATAGCAAGGATCATTTCTTCCAATCTTACTTTTACCGTCAAAATTTACTTTTTTAGATTCTTTTTTTTCAACCTTTACATTGTCTTGCGACACTTTTTCAAAGTTTAATAAAAGTCTAACAACAGATAATTTTACACTATCTATTAATTCTTCAAATAAATCATATCCTTCTTTTTGATATTCAACTAGAGGGTCTCTTTGTCCCATTGCTCTAAGACCAATTCCTGACCTTAAATAATCCATCTCCGATAAATGATTCTTCCAAGATTGATCTATAAAAGAAAGGGAGCCTATTCGGGCTAAATTCATGAAATTATCTTTGTCAGATTCAAAATTTTTCAAATATATATTTTCAAGTGACGTCCTGACGTCCAAATCATCATTTATATCTTGATCATTTAATAATTGTTTTTTTACATTGTCAGATAAAAGAAGACTTAATTGATCATCTACGTAATTTCTAAACTCATCAAGACTCTCGTATTGTGTTTTATAACTCTCTAAACTGATTTGTACTTTATCAATAACATCATCTCTCCATTCAAACATTAAATCTTCAATATTTTCTGATCTTAAAAGCTGTCTTCTCCACCTATATATGACATCTCGTTGCTGATTAAGTACCTGATCAAATTTAAGTACATTTTTTCTAATTTCAAAGTTCAATGATTCAACTTGTGCCTGTGCTCTTTCAATGCTCTTTGTGACCATATTCTGCTCAATTTTTTCTTCATCTGGTAAATTTAATTTATCCATTATTGACTGAATACGTTCTCCCTGAAAGCGTCTCATTAATTCGTCTTCCAGGCTAATATAAAATCTGGATTCTCCAGGATCACCCTGTCTTCCAGATCTTCCTCTTAATTGATTATCAATTCTTCTTGATTCATGACGTTCTGTCCCAATTACATACAATCCTCCTAAATCTTTAACTTTTTCTTTCTCATCATTTATTGAAGAATCATAGTCTTTTATTAATTGCTCAATGTATTCATGATCGTCTTCTTTATTTTCTTTTTCTGCTTGAGCATTAGCCATAAATTCGCTGTTTCCACCGAGCTTTATATCCACACCTCTTCCTGCCATGTTTGTAGCAACAGTCACAGATTTTAAACGTCCAGCTTGTGCAATAATTGAAGCTTCCTCTAAATGATTTTTTGCATTTAACACCGAATGCTTAATACTATTTTTTGTAAGTTCTTTAGAAATTTCTTCGGATGAATCTACAGAAACCGTACCTAATAATACGGGCTGTCCCAATTCATGACGCTCCTTGATATCTTCAACAACAGCATTTAATTTTGCTTGTCTCGTTTTATAGACAGTATCTTGATTGTCATTTCTTGCAATAGGTAGATTTGTTGGAATCTCAACTACTTCAAGATTATAAATTTGAATTAGTTCATCTTCTTCTGTTTTTGCTGTTCCAGTCATTCCAGATAGATTTTCATACATCCTAAAGTAGTTTTGATAAGTAATCGATGCTAAAGTTTGATTTTCATCCTGAATCCTCAGATTTTCTTTCGCTTCAATGGCTTGATGAAGTCCATCAGAATACCTTCTACCTTCTAATACACGTCCTGTAAATTCATCTACTATTTTTACCTGACCATCAGCATTAATATAATCTACATCTTTTTTATATATTTCTTTTGCTCTTAAAGAAGCCGTTAAATAATGAATAAAGTTAGTTGCTGTATTTTCATACAAGTTATCAACACCTAATTTTTGTTCTATAAACTCAATACCATCTTCAGTTGGATGGATTTGTTTTTTTGACTCATCAACTTCATAATGTATATCTTTTTTCATTTGTTTAACAAGCTTTGAAAATTGTAGATACCATTTTGTAGATTCTTCTACTCTGCCAGAAATAATTAGCGGAGTTCTTGCTTCATCAACTAATATAGAATCAACTTCATCAATTACAGCATAGAAAAGGTCACCTTGAGTTAATTGATCCGAAGTTTGGGCCATGTTGTCTCTAAGATAATCAAATCCAAATTCATTATTTGTTCCATAGACGATGTCTTTTTTATACTCTAAAACTTTTTCTTGGTATTCTTGACCTGAGAAAATAAGACCGACTTCCAAACCTAAAAAGTTATAAATTGGGCTCATCCATTCTGCGTCTCTTTTTGATAGGTAATCATTTACTGTTACAACATGTACACCCTTCTGATAAAGTGCCATATATGAAATTGGAAGTGTTGAAACTAAAGTTTTTCCCTCTCCAGTTTTCATTTCGGCAATTTTATTTCTAAGTAATACCATCCCACCAAACAGTTGTACATCATAATGTCGTTGCCCGATTGTTCTTTTTGATGCTTCTCTGACAAGGGAGAATGCTTCCACCTCAAGTTCAAATTTATTTTCTGAATTTAGTTTTGTTTTTAATTCTTGAAAGCTATCTTTTATTTCCTGATCTGTAAGTTTTTCAATTTCAGGTTCCAGTAAATTAATTGACTCAACTTTTTTATTTAATTCTTGAGCAAGTTTTCCGCTTCCAACTGATAAGACTTTTTTAAAAATACTCAAATTTAGCTAGTGCCATGCTCCCAGGAGTCGAGATAATCAATTTGCTCTTTGGTGAGTATTTCAAGCTCTCCACCCATAAGTTCCAGTTTTGTTGCAGCAATTTTTAAATCTACTTCACTCGGAAGAGTGTAAACTTTTGGTTCTAGTTCTTTATAATTGTCTTTAATCCATTCAGCAGCCAGTGCTTGATTTGCAAATGA
Source organism: uncultured Candidatus Actinomarina sp. (assembly GCA_902519845.1). GTDB lineage: Bacteria > Actinomycetota > Acidimicrobiia > Actinomarinales > Actinomarinaceae > Actinomarina. The sequence goes on from CABYLQ010000006.1 coordinate 55,850, forward strand.
CATATCCATTACGGATGCTGGATGACCTGTTGCAGCTGCTAAATTGACAAGCCTTCCTTCTGCTAAGACCAATATCTCTTTCCCGTCATATTTATAGCTTTCTACATGTTCCCTAACCCTTTCAACTTGTGAACTATTTTCTTTAAGGGCATTTAAGTTAATTTCGACATCAAAATGTCCTGCATTAGCTAAAGCAACTCCATCTTTCATGACGTCAAAGTGTTGTTGGTCAAGAGCATGCATATTGCCAGTTACAGATACGATTACATCTGCAATTTTTGCAGCATTTATACTTGTTTTAACTTCGTATCCATGCATTAGAGCTTCTAAGGCGCGAACTGAGTTTGGTTCTACAATCGTAACTTTTGCACCCATTCCGTAAGCTCTTTCTGCAACGCCTTTTCCACAATCACCAAAACCAATAACAACGACATCCAAGCCTGCAATCAATAAATCAGTAGCTCTTACAACACCATCCATTGCACTTTGACCAGTACCGAATCTGTTATCAAATAAATGCTTTGTGTCAGAATCATTGACTGCAACGACTGGAAATCTTAGTTTGTTATTTTTTTCCATTGATTTTAGTCTTATTACTCCTGTTGTTGTTTCTTCCATTGACCCCATTACTGGTATATCAGATCTCTCTGTATGTAATAATGAAACTAAATCTGCTCCATCATCCATTGTTATATCAGGTTTCGTATCTAAAACAGAATTAAGGTGTTTGAAAAAATCATCATTAGATACTCCATGTACAGCATGAACTTCTACCTCATTTTCAGAGAGATATGCTGCAACTGAGTCTTTTGTAGATAATGGATTTGAAGCACATAATGAAACATTTGCCCCAGCAGCTTTTAAAGTAAGCATTAAATTAGCGGTTTCCTTTGTTACGTGCATACAAGCACCTATGTTTAACCCATCTAAAGGTTTGTTTTTCATAAAGTCTGATTTTATTTCATCAAGAACTTTCATCTGCCTTGCTGCCCAGTCAACTTCTTGTTGACCGACACTTGCAAGTTTAATATCTTTAATTGTTGACATTATCCTCCTAGTAAATCTTTTAATTTTTCAATAGTTTTAATGTTTTCAGGATCAATAGAAAGCTTTTTTGCTAAATTTAAACTAACTAAATCACCTAGTAATACTAACTCCATTAGGGTTTTTAGTGTATTTTCTTGATTATCTAAATTTACTTCGAGTACACTTACTTTTTCGCCAATTAAATCTTTTGTGAATTCAAATCTTTTTTTAATTTGAGTATGTTCATTTTTATCTCTCAGCAAAATTACTATAAAATTATTTTTACTTCCATCTTCATCTGCATCCCAAGAAAGAATTTCATTATGATGAACTTCTGGCAAATTACCTACAAAAGCCTTAGATTTTGAATTTTCATTAATTTGAGTTTTCCAACGGGATGTTACAACTTTGGACATGTCAGTACCAGAATAAAGAACAACAGTTTTATTATTAATTGCTTCACTGATTTCTAAAGAAAGTTTATTTATGTCTGATTCATCATTCATCTCAGATAAACTCTCTAAATACTGACTAACTTCTTTAAGTTGACAAACAAAATTTGAACCATCTAATGAATCTAATATTTTTGAAACAGCTAATGTTAGATATCCAAAAGCCGCTCTTGGTTGCAATCCGCCAGGAATTTTGATAAAAACTTTATCTCGTTTTTTTGCAATATCAATTAGCTTTCCTCCACTTGAAATAACAATCCAATCCAAGTTGTTTTCAATAGCATCAGATATACCTGACAATGTTTCTTCGGTATTTCCAGAATAAGAAATGAATAAGCAGAGAGGTCGTAAATTGATAATTTGTTTTGGTATTGAATAGTCTTTGCGGACAATAATGTTCTTATTAGATATTTCATCAGATAAAACTTTCATAACATCACCTGCGACACCAGAACCTCCCATGCCCATGATTAAAAGATTTTCATGAGGAAAGTTTTCTAAATTCCTTGAAAATTCAAGCTTGGATATTATTTGATTTTTTAGATCGAAAGCAACATTTAACATTTATAAACTTATTATATTTGAAATTTTAGATATAAGTTTATCTAAAGTTTTTTGATCAACTGCTTCAGCATTCAATCGAAGCATTGGTTCAGTGTTCGATCCTCTGACATTGAACCAAAAATTATCAGAAAAATATGATATGCCATCTAATTTATCAAAATTACCTTCAAATGAATTTTCAATCTTATCAAGGCTCATTCCAACATCTTTTACAGTGTAATTTATCTCACCAGAAGATGGCATAAAGTCATACTTCTCAATAAGTTCTCCACTTTTGATATTTTTTTCAGATAAGATCTTTAAAAATATTAGTAATGTCAATATCCCGGAGTCAGCATAAAAATTTTCTCTTAAGTAGAAGTGAGCACTATGTTCTCCTCCAAAATCTGCATCATTATCTCTCATAATTTTCTTGATGTAAGAGTGGCCAACTTTAGATCTTATTGTCTGAACACCTTTACTTTTTAAATATTCAATTATAGAAGGTTGAACATTTACGTTATGTACTACTTTTATTTCTGTTTGTTTTTCAAGCAACCAATCAGAGATTAAACATGTCATTAAACTTCCACTGATTAGATTTCCTTTATCGTCAATAAAAACTGACCTGTCTGCATCTCCATCAAATGCAACTCCAAAATCAAGATTGTTGGATAAAACTTTAGCTTTAAGATCTGAAAGATTATTTTCATCTGATGGATCAGCTGGATGATTAGGAAAATTTCCATCTACATCCATAAATAGACCCTCATAATTTAAATTATAAGCTTTTGAAAGATCTTCAATAATTGAACCAAGTACACCATTCCCACCATCAATACAAAATTTAACTGTTTCACTAATTTCTGATGTGTCTACTATTTTTTTAAAATGTTCTAAATACAAATCAGTCATATTCTTTTTTGGAGGTAAATCTAAGATCTTAAAATCTTCATTAAAATTTTCAGCAAGTTTTTTTATTTCTCTCAGTCCTGTTTCTTGACCGATTGCAATTGCACCATTATTACAAAACTTAAATCCTGTATATTGTTTTGGATTATGTGATGCCGTAATAATTAAACCTGGCAAATTTTTTATCCCTGATAATGTGTATACAACATCAGTAGGAACAGTTCCAACATATAAAACTTTTTTATTGACATTTTGAATACCTGAACTTACTGCAATAAACATTTCTTCATTTGATATTCGTCCATCATGTCCGACAATTAATTCATCTGAATCTACATATGAAGCAAAAGCTGCACCTATTTTAAAAGCTATTTCAGGAGTAATTGATTCATTGAATACTCCCCTTACATCGTAAGCCTTAAAAATTAAATCTAGTTTATTTTCATCCACTCCATATGTATTGTAATGTTTATGAAAACGAACAACATGATAAATAATTTTTCAGTTGTAATACCAGTTTTTAATGAAGAAGTAATCTTTCTAGACTCTGCAAAAAAGATTTACAATATCTGTTTAGAAGTAGGTAAGCCATTCGAAATTATTTTTTCGGAAAATGGATCATCTGACGACACTGTGAATTTAATACAAAATTTTATAAATGATAAAGATAATTGTTTCATGATAAGAAATGATTTTGCAAACTATGGACTTGCGCTTAAAAATGGATTTGAAAATGCTAAAAATGATCTTATTGTTTCGTTTGATATTGATTATTTTTCACAAAAATTTCTTGAACAATCATTAAAATTAAGTGATGAATATGTAGCTATAGTAGCTTCTAAAAGAATGGCTGAATCAGAAGACAAGAGAACAATTGTTAGAAAAATTGCAACATCAACTTTTGTTTTGATATTGAAGATTTTATTCAAAACTTCACTTAGTGACACTCATGGAATGAAAGCGATTAGAAGAGTTAATGTACAAAAAGAAATTAACAATGTCATTTCAACACAAGATATTTTTGATACTGAACTTTTAATCAGGATAGAAAAGTCAGGATTCAAGATTCACGAAGTTCCTGCAAAAGTAAATGAGGTAAGACCAAGTGTTTCTATTATTTTTAAAAGAATCCCAAGGACTTTAAAGAGTTTATTTAAATTAAGATATCAATTATTTAAAGAATCTTTAAAAACAAATAATTTATAAATTGCATATTTTATTGGAAGAATAAATCCGTGTATCAATATTGTTGCAATCAAAAATTGAATCTCATTATTTTGAATTGAAGGCCTTATCAAGTCAATTAGGAACCAAACAAATAAAGGGACAATTAAGTTAATTAAGTTCGTAACAACAAATTTTATAAATTCTTTAAAGCCACCATCGTAAATAGATAGTTTAAAAATTATTTTTCTAGATAAAAAGTATGAAATTATGACACCAATTGAAAATGCAAATATGTTTGTTAAGTAGGTCCTCAAAGGTACTTGAATTCCAAAAAACACATAGAATTGAAATATATAAGTCATTCCCAACCCAAAAACCAAGTTAATTGCACCGACTACATAGGTTCTAAATAATTGAGAATAAGTTGAGTTTCCAGTTACTAACTTCAAGATTTTAAGTTTTTTTATCATTTTTTCTCAATCTAATAAAAATTATTAATGACAAGAGTAACGAAAATAATGAAAAATAGAAGCTGTTTTTTTCAACAGGTGTATTTTCAAAGTTAATTTCTACGTACTCATCATTTGGAATAATTGACATAAATGAAGGTGATGTTCTAAAAGGTCCTTTTCCATTTGTAATTATCCAGTTTGGAAAGTAGGAAACCTTTATTAAATGCAATTCTCCTGGATTATTTGTAAAAAAAGAAATTTTATTATTCGTGATATTTAAGTCGGTAACTTGTAAGTTGCTCTTTTCTGATGACTCTAAATTTATTTCATTACTTACCTCTATAATTCTATTTTTATCAAGCTCATCAAAATTTTCATAAGCTTTTTCAAAAAAATTATTAATATCTGTATCTCGAAAAATCGAACTTAAAATTCCATCTTGTGTGCTGGCCTTTGAGAAGATTTCTATATCTTGATAAATTAGTTCAATTTTGGAAGAGTTTACTTTAAACACTGAAAATGGTTCTGATGAGAAAAGAAAAATTAGCTTTTCAGAATTCATTGCTTTACTCTGAATTTCTTCCGTATATGAAATAAAATAATCTATCCCGAGATCATTAAGATACTGGACACCTTGGTCAAATTGATTATTGATGTAAGACAATCCACCTACGGGATTTGAAGGTCTCTTTGCTAGTCCAGATACTGAAATAAAATGAAATGGAGTTGTAATACTTGAATCAAAATATAAACCTTCCATGCTTGTGTGATTAGTAAAATATGGAATTGTCATTAAGGTCATCGGCGTTCCATATTTATTCATATCGGAATTTGGTTCCCACATTATTCTCCCAGGCTCTAAATCATTTAATTTAGAATAAAGATTTTGAATTTGGGTCCAGTCATTTTTACCCTCATAACCTGTGAAATTCCAATTAATCCAATGTGGCAAGAAAGATACTGTAGAAAAAATAATAGATACAATTAGTAGATTAATTTGAATAACAACATTTCTTATATTTAAAATTGCGAATATAGTTATCAATAAAATAATTGGAATATACAAGTCCAAATAAGATTGATTATTTGACCACCTATCATAAAAAATATACAAGAAATAGATTGTTCCAAGAAAAAAGAGAGATGTTAAAACATTAATTCCTTGTTGATAAAGATTTAAATCCTCAACAAAAATCTCAATTGCTTTAAACAATATAAAAATGAGCCCAAGATTAAAAAAAGGGACTAATCTACCATTCCAAAGAGCACCTTCTGGAACAAAAAAATAAAGAAGAACAGATGAGACAACAAGATAAAGTTCAAATAAATTTAAAGATTTATATTTAATTAAATCTTTAAACTTTGCAATTATTAATCCAAATAAGATAAAAATAAGAGGCAGGATATCTTCTTTAATTAAATCTTCTAATCTTGTAAACGGGGTGTAGCTCATATTTGTTGTAAATTCTAAATTTATAAATAAAGAAATTAACCATCTTGAAACAAGTGCCAAAAATATTGTGATGGAAAGTATTTTCTGATTTATAGTCTCTTTTTTGAATAACCAATAAACTCCATAAATCGGAATATAAATAATAAAAGGAATTAAGTGTGATAAAACACAAAGGGAGAGAAAGATTGAACTAATCGAAAAGCTGAATTTGTTATCTGATTTAATTAAATAAAAGATAGCTAAGTTTGCAAATGCTAACGAATATGCGAAAGAAAATTGTCCCGCTAAAGTTGATGCTAAATTTCCACCATAAATTGTAAATGATTCTGTAAAAACATAAAATAAACCTGCAGTCGCACCAATTGAAGAAAATTTGTTTGAGTCTTTTCTTAATAATTTCTCTAATGAATAAACAACTAGGATTGTAGAAATCACAACCATTAATTTAAAGGCGACTCCAAATGGAAAAATTAAATCGAAGAAAAAAGTAATAATTGCAGGTAGTGGAAAATAAAAATAATATAGAGGATAACCAGCAAACCAATCATTTGACCATCCACTGATCTGAAAGTTTGGTATAAAGTCTTTAATAAAGGTATCGATTGCAACAATATGTGCTCCCATATCACCACCAGTTGGGGTATTATTCTGGAAGACTAAATCAATTCTCAAAAACAAGATTAGGACAATTAAATAAAATATTTGTTGTGAAAAATCTTTATTTATACTTTTACTAATTGATTTCATTTAAAATTTTTCCAAGATATTTTGTATTTCTTTTTCCATTTTCTGACCATTCAGCATACCAATATGGACCATGAGGGCAACTATTACAAGACTCTCGCCCACATTTTATGGACTTTTGTCTATAAGATATTTTTTGTTCATTAATTTCGCTGCCAAGTTTATTATCAATTAAAATTCTCAATCTTTTCAGATCTGATTCACCTAATTCAGAGATTGCTTCTAGAATTTCTCTATCTACCATTATTAAAATGTTAATGGAATATTGGTAAGAGTAACTGAGTATGAAAAAAATTGTTTATTTATCTGGTGGAATTGGTGGAGCAAAGCTCGCTAAAGGTTTTTACAATTTAAACGATATTGACTTAACAATTATCGTAAATACAGGTGATGATGAAACCATACATGGAGTAAGGCTATCGCCCGATATAGATTCCGTAATTTATGCATTAGCTGGAATTGAGGGTCAGTTTGGATGGGGACAAATAAATGACACTTTTTCTGTGAGTGAGGAATATAAAAAATATTTACCGCAAGAATTTAATCTAGGTGATAAAGATCTTGCTTTAAATCTTTATAGAAATCAATTATTTTCAGAGGGAAAATCTTTAACTCAGATAACAAACTTAATTACAAATAAGTTTGATTTAAATTGTAAGATTTTGCCAATGTCTGATAATTTAGTAAGCACCAAAATTAAAACCTTAGAGGATAAATTATTAGACTTCCAAGAATATTTTGTTGAATTAAAATCTGAACCGGAAATAAGTGACGTTATATATTCAGAATCTGAAAAAGCAGATATAACAATGGAAGTATCAAATGCATTAGATCAAGCTGACAAAATAGTTGTAGGTCCCTCAAATCCTATATTGTCTATCGGCCCAATTCTTGCAATTCAAAATTTGAAAGAAAAATTAACAAATAATAGTTCAACATATGTTGTGAGTCCATTTATTGAAAATAAAGCTATTAAAGGCCCTTCTAAGAAAAATTTTGAAGATCTTGGTTATAAGAGTGATATAACTGGAATTAAAGAATTTTATGACAATATCGGCAATTACTACATAGTCCAATCAGGTGATACAGATAAAGCTGAAAATACAATTGAAAAAAATATATTATTTAAGTCCACAGAAGATTCAACTAATTTAGCAAGGTATATTGTTGATCATGAATAATATAACAATTATTCCAATAAAAAATTTACCTGAGTTTGAACCTAAGCATGATTTAGCAGATGAGATAATTAAAAGTTTTAGTAGTAATAATTTTGTTCTTGAAGATAAGGATGTAATCGTAATAACTCAAAAGATAGTTTCAAAAGTTGAGGATAGATTGATTAAAAATGATTATGAAAGTATTGATAAATTAATTCAGCAAGAATCCATTGAAATTTTAAGAAAAAGAGGTGAAACTGTAATCGCAAGAACAAAACATGGTTTTATTTGTGCAAATGCTGGTATTGATAAATCAAATATTGAAAAAGGATCAGTTTTACTTCTACCTGAAGATCCGGATAAGACGTGTAGAGATATAAGAAAAAAAATTGACCATCTTATAAATAAAAAAATCAGCATCATCATATCTGATACTTTTGGAAGAGCATGGAGAAAAGGTCAAACTAATGTCGCTATAGGGTCATCAGGTATTGAACCTTTAGAAAGCTATATAGGTAAAAAGGATGCTTTCAACAATGAATTATTTGCGACTGAAATAGCAATTATTGATGAACTAGCTGGAGCTGCAGAATTAGTTATGAAAAAATCAGACAACATACCGGTGGCCATTATTAGAGGAGTTAATTATAAATATTCAGATTTAGGCGTAAAAGAATTAATTAGAAAAGAAGATGAAGATTTTTTTCTATAAAGTTCGACCATATTAATTTAATTTATATTATCCAGAATTAATTGACCAAAAATCAACTAATTCGTTTAAAGGTTCTTCTGGAAAAAATCCTTCTGGTGGAGTTGGATTATCTAAAATAAAAGTATTGAAACTTTCGTAAAGTTCTTCTGATTGATCCCTGTATATTTTTTTAAAGTTTCTGGAAATCCTAAATCATATACATCTTCGTGAAATCTGGTAAACAAGGTCTCAAAAGAGGTAAGGTATGCAATGTAGAAATTTATCATTTCCCATCCGTTATTTGCGCACAATGCTGTATGTCTATATTCTTCTAAATATGTAAAACCCCTGCATTCACCATCTCCATTTAGTTCTTCTCTGTAAAACCTATATTTTTGAGATAGATTGCAACCTGCCAGTTTTATAAATTTTCCCTTAAAAGTTTCAATTTTATACTCTGGATCACCGACGCAAGCACCCTGTAATCCATAGTCTTTTACAATTTGAAGTTCATCAAAGTTATCACGCATAAATAAACTTGGAAAAACTATTGCTTGTCCTTCAATATACCAAGCAGGTGCATCTACAGGATCGGTTAGACCACAACAGTCATTAGGCATTGCAGGAGATCTTTCAAAAGTATGAGCTCTTTGAACGTGGTGGTAATATTCGTGAGCCATTCCATTATAGTGTCCCACCAAAAATGCTTCACCATAAAAATTTCTATCATTCGTCCAATAAGGTTCACTTTGGGGGGTATGTTGAATACAAAAACTGTAGTGATTTAATTCACGGTCCATTTTACGACCAAAACCACTTAAACAGCTTCTTCTACTATGTACAAATTGGAGTGTGGGCTCGACTTTTTCACTATTGTTGTCATAGAAAAAATCAAATTTATCGAGTGCTTCAACTGCTTCCAGACCTTGATCTTCTGGTTCATAAATAATATGTACCCATCTGTGATATCCACCTACGTAATCAATAAGTTTCTCCATAACATCTAAATGATAAACTCTAAAATCACTCGGAATACTCTCAGAAAATAAGATGCATATGTCAGGATTCTCAGCATTCTTTTTTGGTTTGTTATTACCAAGTTCAGTACTTAACTCAAAATAATTTTTTTTATAACCTTTTGGAACAAATCCAGGAATGGTGCAATTAACATGCTCTGATTCAATTTTTATTGTTTCGGGTATTTCAAGTTCTGTTTCCATTGTCTCTTGAGGTTCTGTAGTTGTCTCTTGAGGTTCTGTAGTTGTAGATGGTGCAACAGTAGTTGTTGTTGAAGTTTCTTGAGACTCTATTGTGGTGATTGTATCTTGAACTGACGAGTCATCTGGCACTGTACAAGATATAAAAATAATTACTAAAAGAAGTTGAAACAATTTTTGATTTTTTAATACTTCCAACATGAATTCATCTTAACTTGATGAAAGAATATACATAATTTCTGACCCAGAACTATTTCTTATAAAATCTTCAGATTTAGGCGTAAAAGAATTAATTAGAAAAGAAGATGAGGA
>CABYLQ010000007.1 GCA_902519845.1 uncultured Candidatus Actinomarina sp.
ATACAGTTTTAGGAAATCTAATGCTTAAACTTTTTTTACAAAGAATAAGATTAAAATTAAGAAACTTATTCGCAAAGAAAATAGTTATCCCCGCAGATTTTAAATCTTTTGAATACACGATTCCAAAATATCATGAGTTATTGGTTTCTTATTTATTGTTAAATACAGATTACGAAATTAATTATTCAAAAAAAATATTTGGTAAGGAAACCGATAATTTACTAACTTCTATAGATATTTTTAGTGAAACTGATTTCAAATCACATAATAAATTTATTCCTGCTTATTTTGACAAAGGTGATGTAAAAGTCCCATATGAGGCCTCAAGGCTTCAGTTTTTACAAAAATTAGATTTATTGTCTGTATTGAAAAAAGATCATGATTTAAACGAAAATGTAGACATTAACAATTTTCCCTTAATTTATTGGAATAGTCCTATGGATGTGGCAATTAGAAATATAAATCTTATTTTTCATAGAAATTTTTTAGAGAATAATGACTTAGATTCAAAAATTCTGGGAAATAATAAAGATTTAATTGATACATATATAAGCCAACACTACCAATTCATTACCGAAAATCTTGAAAACCATGGAAATGTTGTTGGAAATCATTATTTAATTGAATTATGTTCAATAATTTTGACGCTAGCAACATATAAATTTGACGGGCATGAAGATGAAACTATTTATTATTTGAACGAGCTTAACAAAGAATTAAATAGACAATTTTACAAAGATGGAACTAATTTTGAAGGTTCATCCCACTATTCTGCATTTGTTACAGAAGCATTAATTATTTTTAAACTTTCGTTAGATGAACTTCAGCCTGATTCACCATTACTAGAATTGATTCAAAAAAAAGTATCTTCAAATAGAAATTTATTAAATTTACTTATGATTAATGGAGAATTGTCTCAGATTGGTGACAATGATTCCGGTAGACTTTTTTATTTTTACCATGATGAAGACAACCCACTAAAAATGAATTGGTTAGTAAATCTCATTGATCATTTTTACAGTTTTGAAAATAAAAATACCACTGAAATACCAAATCTAAAAAATGATGCTGTCGATTTAACTTCTTATTCAAGGGTTGACCACCCTTTGATAAAAATATTTAAAAATGATTTCAATCTTTATTCATTTCCTGATTTTGGTATTTATATTTGGCGTAATGACGAGGGGTCAGAATACTTTAGTATTAGGTGTGGTCAAATAGGACAAAATAGTGTTGGTGGACATTCTCATTATGACCAGCTTTCAATTGAATGTTTTGCCGCTGGTAAATGGATAGCAAGAGATCCAGGAACTGGAACGTATACTGATGATATTAAAACAAGAAATGAATTTAGATCAATGAAATTTCATTGGGGACCAAATGCTGATATAGAATTTCCAAAAGAATCAGAGTTTGATTGTTTTAAGCTTAACTATATGGAAGATGGAAAAGTGTTATCTTTGGATAAAAATAATTTTTTAGGTAGTGCAATCTTTAACGGAAATAAAATATATAGGAAAATTGTAATTGAAAATGGAAATATACTAGTAAGTGATTTTTCTAATGACACTAATTTAAAACCATATGAAAATTGGGGAGAATTAAATGAAGGAGTTAAATTTAAATTCTCGAAAGGATACAAACGTATAAATTGAAAACAAAAAAAATTACTCCACTTTTTTTTCTTTTTTTAATTGGTATATTCTTCGAAAGTCTTGATGCTTTTAGTTTATTTTCAATACCTTTGCCTTGGATAGGAATCTCAATTTTTATATTTATTTATATAATTTATTATTTTTTTGGTTTTGAAATTGAATTTAATCATTTCGATTCATTGAGAATCTTACTTCTTTATTTTGTTTCTATTACTTTAATTAGAGCTGTCTCATACAGCCCTGATCTACCTGAATTTGCTACTTCTACGTTCACTCAATATATTTCACTTAGACTTCTTAAGCTACTTGGATTCATTGCTGTTATTTGGTTTGTCTACACTTTAAGTAATTTTTTTGAACGAGATACGATTATAAAGTTTATTTCTTTCATTGGGATTTTTGTTTCTGTAATGTCTTTAATATCATATTTTTCATATATATTTGATTTTCAGGACTTTTCAAGAAATAGACCTGGTTCTGGAGGTTGGTCACAACCAATAAAGAGAGCGTGTTCTATCCTAAGAAATTATGGGACTTTCAGAGAGCCAAGTTTCTTGGCAGTATGGTTGGCGCCAATCATCCCTTTAAATTTTTATTTAGCACGAAAACAATCAATCTGGTACGGATTGTCACTATTACCAATTTTTGCAATTATTTTATCAAGAAGCTTAACAGGTGTAATTAGCTTGATTCTAGGGATTGTTGCTGCAACTCTTTTATGGACAATAAAAAATAAAAATTTTGATTTTTTATTTATTATTCCAATCATTTTTTTATTATTTTCTAGTTTTATAGGAAACAGTATCGGTTACAAATTTCCAGCCTTAGATCCTTCAATGTGCCCTCCAGAATCTCCTGATAAATGTAACTGTTCATTATATGACGATGAATTAGATGAAGCTAAGAATTCAGAAAGTGTAACAAAAAGTATATTCGAGAGACTCACTTTAATCTCAAGGGGAGGGTTAGATGGTTTCGAAAATATATCTATATTAAATGAATACATATCTAACGAAAATCTTCAAATATTCGGACAAGGATTAGGTATTGCTAATTTAAATTTCTCACCAACTTTTGATGATTTAACAAAGAAAAGTGTAAATGGAGAAATTGTTTATAGAAATCCAGGACAGGTTGTTTCATTTAATAATTTATATATAAATCTTTATTTTTCTGCAGGCCTTGTAGGTTTATTATGGTTTCTTATATTTATATCAAACGTTTTGAAAAAACTTTATAAAAGAGGGAATGAATATACTTTCTATATCTTTTCTAATTTAATAGTAATCTTGTTAATGTTTTTCTTTCAAGCAGAGGAATTAAGTACGATGCTAGCAATCTCACTAGGTTTGATGCTTTTAGAATTTAAAAATGAAAAAGTATAAAAAAATATTAATAGTTACTCATCAATACTTACCACATGTAAGTCCTAGAACAACACGTTGGAAATTATTGGTAGAAGAGCTTATCAGTAAAGGACATGAAGTAACTATTTTGACTGGGATGTATCCAGATTTTGATAAAGATAATGTGAAGATGCTTTATTTTGGAAATAAAAATAATATAAATGTAGTTTCAAATCTTAGAGAAAAATCACAAAAAGTAAGGTCTGAAGAATCCATTAAAAAATTTTTTTATGGAAGTTTGAAAAAAATATATCGATTTTTCATTAATTATCTTGCTTGGCCTGATTATTCCATGTTTTGGGTTTATCAAATATATAGGAATAGAAATAATATTTCCAAGGATTATGATGTGATTATATCTGTAAGCTTGCCTTTTTCTTCACACATCGCAGCTTACCTAATTAATAAAAAGATTAAAAAACAATGGATTATGGATATTGGTGATCCGTTCACATTAAAAATTGATGCACCAGAAAATAACAGATTTCTTTATTCAGGCCTTAATAAACGATATGAAAAAAGATTCTACTCGCAGGCAGATAAAATATTATTTACACACCAAGATGCGTTAAGCAATCACAAGAAATTTTTTAATATACCAAGCAGTAAATTAATTGTTGCAAGCCCTATTAGTAATTTTGATAATGATCTTTTCAAAAAAACCTTGTCCTATAATTATTCAACTCGACCAATAAAAGTATCTTATTTTGGAATATTTACTAAGGGTGTGAGGTCGCCAAATTCATTCTTAGATTTAGTTAAAAAAAATACTGAATTTGAATTTTCATGGTATGTAAATGAGGATTCTGAAAAAATAATAAAGTCATGTGACATAAGTGCAGATAAACATAGTTTTTATTCTCATGTTTCAAGAGAAGATGCACAGCAGCTTATGGTAAATTCTGCACATTGTTTACTTTCTATTGGAAATAAAAATTCAAATCAAATTCCAAGTAAAGTTATTGAATATTTAGCCACAGGAAAGCCAATAATTCACTTCACAGAAATTGATGATGACCCTGTTATCAATTTAAGTAGTGAATTCCACAACTTAGTGACTTTCAATAAAAATGATGATGAAAAAAAACTTTCTTCATTAATTGAAGAAATGTTTAATAAAATTGAAAAATTTGATAAAGATAGATTTATTAATAATTATACGGCTGAATCAATAATTGATCATTTAGATATTCTCTAAGACTATTTTCCAGTTCTCTGAATAATTTAATGTATTTATTGTTTCGATACTTGAAGATTTGGCCTCATGAATTTTTTTTAGAGCATCTTCAGGATCATTCATATTATACAAGAATATACTCTCTGGACTGAAGTATTGGGTATATGAGCTTAGGGGAGCAACCACTTTTAAACCAAGGTTCTGTGCTTCATAAAGTGGTAAGCCCACGGTTTCATGCTCACTTGCATGAAAATAAATCTCACTATCTGATAATACTTTTAAAGTCTCATCGTGAGTCTCTGTATTTGCAATGTTAAAACTCTCCGTATCTTTTGGTGGGTTTATAACTGTAATCTTTTTCTTATCTGGCAATTTACTCAATACATTCTTCATAAAATTGTAATTCTTATTTGCAACATCACTACCAAAGAAAACTACGTTCCCACTTTTATTTGATATTTCGACTTGTGAAGTTTTTGTTTCACCGATTTGTATAATTTTTGAATGAAATTTTATATCTATGTCTTCTTTCAGATGATCGAGTTGGATAAGTATAAAGTTTGAGAACTTCATGCTTCTGTTCATCAGTGCTTTAAGAATTGTATCTCTAGTACCTTTTTTTACGAGAGGAAGAATATTTTGAATTAGAACAAATGATTTTTTTAGTGTTTTGAACCCAAAATTGCCAAAATGAATAATTGCATCCGAGTTATTGATTTCCTTAAGGATTGTTTTAGGCAAAAAATAATTTAAAAATGGATGAAGATACCTTTTATTTGTTGTTTTGTAAAACGTAATCTTTTGATCTTCATAAAATTGATTGTTTAAATCCTTATAAAATTCAATCTCTGAATATAAAACGAGGATTTTTGAATCAGTTTTTGAAAAAAAGTCAAAAGATTCAAGGAAGAGTTTTAATCCACCAAGAGACTTTACACCGCAGGCATTTAATACTATTTTTTTCACCAATTCAATAATAGTTGTTCATTAAGCATTAATACTATGACTAAAATCATAAAGTAGTGATAAAAAATTATGACGCAGTATTAGTTGTTGGGACAAGACCAAATTTCATTAAAGCTGCACCTTTACTTGAATTTTTTGAAAAAAATGATGTGAAAACGTTATTTATTCACACAGGACAGCATAAAGACAAAAATATGTCATCAAATATTTTTGAAGATTTAAATATTAGAAAACCAGACATCTTTCTTGATACACCAACCACAAACATTAATAAACAAACGACATATATCGTAGATAAACTAGATACATTATTTGATACCAATAAATCAAAATATGTTGGTGTATTTGGAGATGTAACATCAACTCTTGCTGCAGCTATGTCTACCAAAAATAAAAAAATGGAATTATTTCATGTAGAAGCTGGTTTAAGATCACGAAATATGGATATGCCAGAAGAAAGAAACAGAATTATGGTCGATTCAATAAGCGATTACTTATTTGCACCTTCAGATGGTGCAGTAGAAAATCTGAATTTGGAAAATTTGCCAGCAAAATATATAGGTAATGTTGGAAATATAATGATAGATACGCTTGAAAAAAACCTTGAGCAGATTATTAATACAACAATCACGATAAAAAAGAAATTAAATATCGATACTCAGTACTTTGTAGTAACGATTCATAGGCCATCTAATTTATCTGATGAGAACCTAGAAAATATATTTAATGCACTAAAAAAATTCAGCAGAGAATACACAATTATTTTGCCAGCTCATCCTAGGTTGAAGAAATATATTTCGAAAAATAATGTTAAACATGAAAACATATTGATTATTGATCCATTATCTTATATTGACTTTCTTGGTTTGGTAAATGGCTCGGTACTAGTTCTAACTGATTCTGGAGGCCTTCAAGAAGAGACAACTCATTTAAATGTAAAGTGTTTAACTATTAGAAATGAAACTGAAAGACCAATTACTGTATCTGAAGGAACAAATAAAGTAATTGGAGTTGATACAGAAATAATAATTTCTGAAATAAATAACGCTATTGAGAGTAAACTTTCAGTTGGTAAGAAAATAAAATTTTGGGATGGAGAAACATCTTCCAGAATATATAAAGAATTATTTGAATAATATGAGTGAATTTAAATACGATTTAGGAATATTAGGCTTAGGGTACGTTGGCCTTCCATTGGCTATATATTCGATAGAGGGCGGATTAAAAGTCTTTGGATATGATATAAACTCTGAAAAAGTCTCGAAACTTAATAATGGTCAATCACCAATTGAGGATATTAGTAATGAGACTCTTAAAAAATCATTAAAATCTAATCTTATATTTTCAGATGATTCATCAACATTGGCGGAATGTGAACATATTGTGATAAGCGTTCCAACACCCTTGACCGATTTCAAGCCAGATCTAAGTTATGTTATAAGTGCAGCAAAAGAAATTGCAAAAAATATTGTAAAAGGGCAAGTGATAATATTAGAGTCAACGACTTATCCGGGAACAACTACAGAAGTACTCATTCCAGAGATTGAGAAAACCACAGATCTAGTAGTTGGTGAAGACATATTTGTAGGATATTCTCCAGAAAGAATTGATCCAGGAAACAAAGAATGGAATTTTAAAAACACTCCAAAAGTAATAAGTGGTATAAATGAAAAATCACTCAATAAAATTAAATCATTTTACGAGCAAATAATTGAAGTCGTAGTGGTTACCTCTGGTACGAAAGAAGCTGAAATGGTAAAACTACTTGAGAACACTTATAGACAGGTCAATATTGCATTAATAAATGAGCTAGCAATTTTGTGCAACATGTTAGATATTGATATTTGGGAAGTTGTCGATGCTGCAAAAACGAAACCATTTGGTTTTGAGTCATTTAGACCTGGACCCGGTGTAGGAGGTCATTGTATACCTATTGATCCGAAATATCTTTCATTTAAAACAAGACAAATTGGTAAGCCAGTAAGATTTGTAGAACTTGCACAAGAAATAAACAACTCAATGCCTTCATATGTCGTTAATAGAATTATTGAAAGAATGAATATTTTAGGAAAACCAATGAAGGGTTCAAAGATTTTAATATTAGGAGTTGCATACAAGAAAGATATAAGTGACACACGAGAATCTCCGGCCATAGATGTAATTGAAAACTTTCTTGCAAAAGGAGTAGAGATAGCATTTTATGATCCATTTGTTGATAATTTGAAAGTCAATAATTCTGAAATAAAAAAAGAAGTAAATTTAAAAAATTTTGATGATTACGATATGCACTTGCTGCACACACCTCATTCTGAATTTGTAAAATTAAATTTATCACAATACAACGTTCCAATATTTGATGCAACAGGCAGTGATTTTATTGATGATGCAGAAAGAATCTAATATAAAACCTAATTTCGACAATCTATCAAAAACTATTAATACATTAGGCATTGAGTTAGGCAATGTGATAAAACAGCAAGCAGGAACAAATAATTTCAATTTAGTTGAAGAAATAAGGATTAATTCAAAAAAATATAGAACTTCGAAAAATTATAAATATCTTGATTTAATTTATAAAAAATTAGAAAAATTAAATGAAAATGAAATCTTGATACTTACCAAATCTTTTACCTTATTTTTTTATCTTTCAAATATTTCAGAACAAGTATTTAGAGAAAAATTTAAATACACTATTGATAAAAAAGATATTAAGAACAATAAGAACAATTTTTTGTTCTCCCCAGTTTTTACAGCCCACCCAACGGAAAGTGCAAGACAATCAACATTAAAAAAACTTTACGAAATTGGAAAAATAATCTCAGAAAATAAGTCGACTAATCTTGTTGAAATAAATAATTTGATCACGCAACTATGGTACACGCGAGAAATAAGGTCTATTAAACCGAATCCAATTGATGAAGTAAAAACACTACTTTATTATCTAAATATTTTGTATACAGACGTACATGATGAAATAAATAAAACATTTTATGAAAATGATATTAAACAAAAAAATATTGTTAGATTTGGAACTTGGATTGGTGGTGATAGGGATGGTAATCCTTACGTGACTTTAAAAGTCACTGAGGAAGCTTTAAGGACATATTCAAACCAAATAATTCAGATTTATAAAGATAAAATTATCGAATTATCTGAAAGTTTTAGTATTTCCACTTTATACGCAGACAGTCCAAAAAAATTAATTTCAAAAATAGAGGAGTATTCTAAAATTTTAAATAATGAGTATCGTCATTATACGAAGATAAATTTTGATGAACCTTTTAGAATCTTTCTATCGTTAGTCTTTCATCGTCTCGATAATTTTCAAAAAAACAAGAAAGGCTATACCTCATTCGTTGAATTTCAAAACGATTTAAATTTATTTGAGCAAGAAGTTAGTAGATGTTTTAATCAAAGTTCATTTTCACCTAACTTACGTCAGTTTATTGAATATGTAGATCAATTTAAATTTCATGGTGTTGAGATGGATATTAGAGAAAATGCAAATGTTATAAAGGATAAAACCAAATATGCAAAGGAATATGAGGAATTTTTAAGTCTTCTTAAAAGAATCCCAGAATGGAAAATTCTTTATGGAGATACAGTGATAAATTCTATTATTTTATCTATGACAAAAAACGAAAATGATATTTTAAATTTATTTTCTCTGAGTAGAAAATATATAAAAGATTTCAAAGATATTCCGATGTTAGTGCCTTTATTTGAGGAGATAGAAGACCTTGAAAAATCTCATGATATTATTTCCAGATTGTTGAGCAATAAAGATTATCTAAAGCATCTTAATCATTCAGGTTCTAAGCAGGAAATTATGCTTGGTTATTCAGATTCTAATAAAGATGGTGGAATCGTAACCTCGCAATGGTCTGTGTATAAATCTCAGATTGCATTGTTTAAAACGGGCAAAGAAAATAATATTGAAATCTCCTTTTTTCATGGCAGAGGAGGAACAATAAGTAGAGGTGGCGGACCTACCTATAATTCTATATTGTCACAACCAAAGGGAACAATTTCAAACAGCTTAAGATATACGGAACAAGGTGAAGTAATTTCTGATAAGTATTCAACATCTAACCTAGCGATTGAGAATTTGAAATTAGGGCTATTTGCGTTCTTAAAAGCTAAGACAACCAAATATGAAAAATACAAAGAAGAGACTAATTTCATGAATGAATTATCAAGACTTTCCTCAAAGAAGTACAAAACCTTAATCGATGATGATAATTTAATAAAATATTTTGAAAGCGCAACCCCGGTAAATCTATTATCAATTTTAAATATTGGTTCCAGGCCCTCTAAAAGGTCAAAAACAAGTTCTGTTGAAAATTACAGAGCAATTCCGTGGGTTTTTGGATGGGCTCAAACAAGGCAGACTGTAACTGGCTGGTATGGATCTGGTACAGCACTAGAAAACTTAATAAAGACCCACGGAATAAAGCACATAAGGAGTATCTATAAATCATCTTCATTTTTTCAAAATTTATTGAGCAATATTGAAATGACTTTAGCAAAAACAGACTTGAAAATAACTAAATTTTATATTGATCGATTAGTAGATGATAAGTATTTGTATATTTATGAAAATATTGTCGAAGAATCCGTGAAGGTTCAAAAATCAGTTTTAAAAATTACTCAATCAAAAGAATTACTGGATTCAAATAAAATTTTAAAAAACACTCTTGCAATTAGAGATACTTATCTCGATCCTTTATCTTTGATACAAGTATTTCTTATGCAAAAATTACAAAATAATAAATTAAGTGATTACGAGAAGACTTCTTTGCTTCTCTCTATAAATGGTTTAGCTGCAGGCCTAAGGAACACTGGGTGAAAGGTCTCGTAGTTCAAAATGCATTTCATCTGGAGAAGTCCAAGTTCCACCCCATGCAAATCCCCATTCGTTAAAAATTTCAACAACTCTTGGGTGATATCCTGATTTAACATTTATATCTATAGCAATTCCCCATGCATGCCTCGAAATAGATCCTCCTGCATTGAATCTATTTATTCGCCTTGGTGCGTAGCAACCTCCTGATTTCTGAAATTCTTCTTTGTATAAAGTATTTTCTAATCCTTCATCAATGACTTGATTAAGTGCACCTAAAAGTGGTTTCCACATAATTTTATTACATGTGGCTCTACCGATTATCGGCATTTCCTTTCTTTCGATATTTTCGTTTCGCCAAGTTGGCTCAACAATTATCCAAGTTCCATCTTTTTCCTTTATTTGAAAATCTCCAAAATAATTTTTGACTAATGCGGTTGGTAGAACCCAATTTTTATTTGGTTTAGAATCTCTAAATGTAACTCTAAGTTGTTTGTATTTTATATTTCTATAGAGTTCAACAAAGTGATTCTCAGTTATTTTACTATCCCAAATGATTGCTTGTATATTTCGATTAATACCTAATTCGTATCCAACATCTTTACTGACAAGAGCCTCAAACCAACCAATTTCAGAATCAGGTATTATTTCACCAACCTCTACTTCAGTTATAATTTCATTCATTCCAACTAAAACTAGTTTGTCTCCTACGTTTATAGAGTATTGTTCTGCTGTTAACTTTGAGATTATTATTTTGTTGTCTTTTATTAATTTTGTAATTTCATCGGTATAAAATAAATCTGCGTATTTACTTTCAATAGATTTTATCGAAAGACTGTACAAGTAATCCGGATTTGTACTTAAAGTTTCCACATTGTTTATATCAATAATCTTTTCAAGGCCAACATTTGCTCGACCCAAAAATGTAACGTTACTATTTAAGTTTTTAACAGATTCTAGGATTTGATTAGTGACGCTGTAATATAAAACTCCTGGTTGTGAAATAGTTATAACGTCATAATTTTCAATTCCGTTAAATAATTTTTTATTTTCTAGCTCATTTTCTCCGTCATGACCAAATGCAGGTGGTTGTACCACGATAAAGAAAGCAATTAAAAAAAGGCCCAACTTTTTCACTAGCTAATTATAAGTAATTAAATTAGAAATAATTAACAAACTTTTAATCATAAAAATACAAGTAAATCAATAAAATGTTTAATATTCAATAATGCAAAATAAGGATAATTTTTGAAACTTTTAACGAATTTTTTTTCGTCAGCGGCAACTAAATTTCCTATTATTACGATAATTGTCATTCTTGGGATCACTGGTTTTTTTGGATATATGACCACTCAAGCAGAGGAATTAGACACTGGTTTTGGTGGTGAAATTGATACACCAGAAATAGAAGCTCAAGGTAAACTGTCTGATTATTTTGGGGGATCCGGTACTCAAAGCGTTTTACAACTTGTTTTTGAGGGAGAAGATGTTCTTACTGTTGAAGGCTATGAAACTTATACAGCAGCAGTTGAAGTCATAAAAAACAGTGAATTGTTTCAATACTTAGTTAATGATCCAAACCAAGGATTAGTTCAGGGTTTTTTTGCCCCCATAGATGTAGCTAAAGCCTTTAATCCAATGCTAGACGTAAGTAGTTTGACTGATGAACAATTCAAGCAATTATATAAAACTACATCAGCACAAATGCCACCAGAGTTTCAACAATTTGCTTCAGCATTACTTTCAAGTTCCTATGATGAAGAAGCAGTGACAGCTACTGCAGGCCTTGGCATAATAACTATTAACTCAGCAATAATTCAAGGCGAATATGGATTTGAGGGGGCTTTTGAAGTTCAACCAAGACTTGAAAATGAATTAAATAAAGAATTACTTGAGTTAAGCGATGACTTTGAAAATATTGATATTGCTGGATTTTCATTAGCATTGCTATTTGGTGATGAACAAGATGACTTTTTAGAAGAAGTAGCCCAGCTTTTTGGAGCAGCCTTTGGTATCATCTTTTTAGTTCTTGCATTTATTTTCTTTATAAAACCAACAAAAACATTTGGATTTTTTAAATCATCTAGAAGGACCTTTGCAGACATATTGAATAGTTTGGCTGCAATAATGCTAGCTATATTATGGATGCAGGGGATTGGAGTTGTACTTGGTCCAGGCTATTTAGATATTATTGGAGCACCAAATCAACTTTCACAAATTTCAACAATTATCATACTAGGTTTAGGAGTTGATTATGCAATTCACTTTACAGGAAGGTATAGAGAAGAATTAGGTCTAAAAAACTCAGTAAATTCATCTGCTTCTAAAACATTAAGTTCTGTTGGAATTGCTTTAACGCTTGCAACATTGGGTACAATGGTTGGATTTTTGACAAATATAGTTTCACCACTAACACAACTTCAAGATTTTGGAATCACAACTGCACTAGGTATTTTTTATGCATTTATTTTGGTAATGACTCTTGTTCCTGCCATCCGAACATTACTTGATAAGCGATCAGAAAGAAAAAATACAATTGATACGGATGCATTTGCATCTTCTGGGGAAAAACTATTCAATAAATTGTCAGAAGCGACTTCAATAATACCAAAACGAATCAAGATTTTTGCAGTTGCTTTAATTTTAGGAATTGGTGGATACGGATACTACAGTTTTACAAATATATCGACAGTATTCAATTTTACTGATTTCCTACCATCAGATAGCCCAACTGTTAAAACATTTAATACATTACAAGATGAATTTGGTGGTGGATTTGGAGAAACTACAAGTGTGTTAATTGAATCAGACAACGTTGCCACACCCGAAATTCATAATGCTTTAATTGATTCATTAAGTAATCTATCAGATGTTGAAAATGTACTGGTTTTTGCTGGAAATGCAGCCGCTGAATCAGTTGTAAGTTCTTTAGGAGCTATGTTGGTACCGCCTTCGGCAAATCCTCAAGCCCCTCCACCAATGCCTGATATGGCATTAATTGGCCAGTTAGGAGCTTATGGGGTTCAAATTATGAGTGCACAGGGGTTAGACGCTTTAAAGGTAAGTGATAATGGTGATGTGGAAGGTTTATATACCTATTTACTCGAAACAGACCAAGACACGTTTAATACAAGCTTATACATAAATGAGAATGATTTAATCTCTGCGATGCAAGTTAGAATTACAACCTCTGCAGGAACATCTGGAGCTGCTCAAATAAGAGATGATTTATACACAGCTTTCGAACCACTTTCAGAATTAGGTATATTTGTTGGTGTGACGTCTGATAATATCGTTACAGAAAGCATTAATGAATTAATTAATTCTTCTCAATTCCAGTCATTAGTATTTGCAATCTTGGCTTCAATGGCATTTCTTGTTTTATATTATTTGATTGATATGAGAAGACCTTTCCTAGGAGTGATAACAGTACTTCCGGTAGCAGCAATTGTTCTTGGAACTTACATGGGAATGTATTTATTAGACATACCTCTTAACCCAGTAACCTCTACATTATCAGGACTGGCAATTGGTATAGGTGTACCTTTTGTTATCCACGTTACAAATAGATTCAGAGAAACAATATCATCTGGAATAGAACCGGTAGAAGCAATTCGTACAACATTAAAGACTACTGGAGGTTCATTATTTGGTAGTGCATTCACTACAATGGCAGGTTTTGGAATTCTTACAACATCCTCATTAGTTCCTTTTCAACAAATGGGAACAGTTATATTAGTTTCAATCGGCTTTGCTTTAATAGCTTCATTAATGATACTTCCAACATTTTTGGTTCTTTGGGCTAATTACCATAATAGGAAAACGGCAAAAACTTTATAAAAATCGTTATTACTATTAATTATGTGAAGTTATTCGAATTACTAGATAATGTAAACAAAATTGTCCCTTTAAAATATGCTTTTGAAGACGATTCTGTTGGAATCACAATTGGCAAAAATGAATCTAATGTAAACAATATTGTCATTGGACACGAATTGGATGATTATCTTTTAGAATATTGCTCTCATAACAACGTAGACACAGTTATTACATATCACCCACCACCTTATAAAAAAATCACAGAAGAAGATGATAGCGAGAATTTTTTACCTGATTCAATTACAACAAGTTTTCTTGATTCATCTATAAATGTAATAACAATCCATACAGCACAAGATGTTTGTAAAGATGGTAATGCTGACACTTTAGTCGACCTATTTAATATAAAGAATCCTTCAGTTTTTGCCAAAACTGTTGGAAAATATGGGGCGGGTCGTTATGGCAGTATTGATATGATGTCTCCACTCGAACTCAAAGAATTAATTGAAAATAAACTCAATACAAAAATAATACGAACAAATGAATATTTTGAAAATATGGCTGAAATAGGTCAAATTGCAGTTTTACCGGGATCAGGAACTCAATTTATGGAGGAAATTTTAGATATAACTCAAGTGTTCATTACTGGAGATATCTCACACAGATATTTATTAAAAGCAGATGAAGAAAAGATGGGATTAATTCAGATTGGACATATCTCATCTGAAATTCCAGGAATGAGAAAATTTGTAGAAAAGTTTAATAAATTTATGGAATTAGAAATAAATTACATATATAAAGACTTTTATGAATGAACCATTTTTACTAAGTAATTTGATTGAACTTCAAGAAATTGATAACAAACTCTTTAAACTTATTGAGTCTAAATCCTCAAGTGAAAATGTAAACAAACTTAAAGATTTAGAAATTGAATTTAAGGACCTAACATCAAATATATCTGGACAAATTAATTCATTGGAAAAATATTTTTCGATAAAAGAAAATAACGAAAAAAGTATGAAAGAGATAAAGTTAAAAATAAAAGATATTGAAATGAAATTATCAAGTGATAATTTAGATCCAACTGATACACTGAATTTTTCAAATCAAAAAGAATCCCTAAAAATACAAACAAACAAACTGAGAGAAGAAATTGACAATATTGAATCTGAAAATTTTGATGAAATTGATATCTTAGAGAAAGATAAAGAAAATTTAGAAGAACTAAAAACTCAATTAGGTGTCGTAGCTAAGCTTGTTAAGTCAGAATGGGATCTTATTGATCAACAAATTCCAATATTGGAGAATGAAAAATCTAAATTTATTTCAACTTTCCCAGATGAATTAAAAGTTTTCTACGATAATTTAAAAAATAAAGGAGTAGAAATTATTGCCGCTTATAAAATTGGAAACCAGTGTGGATGTTGTGGTGTTGAACTAACTACATCAGAGATTGATAAAATTCTTTCTACAAAGTTTCAACAATGTACTTACTGTGATGGAGTTTTAGTTTAATGTATAAAGTGTTTTGTGATGGTGCTTCTAGATCAAATCCAGGTGAAGCAGCTATTGGCGTAAGTATCCAAGAAAACGATGATGAGATACATACTATTTCCGAGGCAATTGGTATAGCTAGCAATAATGTAGCTGAATATAAATCATTAATATTTGCATTGGAGTACTCTCTTGAAAAAAATTATTTAAATTTAGAAATCTTTCTAGATTCAAAATTGGTGGTTGAGCAAATTAATGGTAATTTCAAAGTGAAATCAAATAATCTAAAAAAATTAAATTCTCACGCACTTAATTTAATTAACAAATTTGATTCAATATTAATTAAACACATTTATAGAGAACAAAATAAAAGAGCAGATCAATTAGCAAACATGGCATTAGATAAATAATATGTTGTTTTGGCATGTAGGATTTTCAATATTTATTTTTAGATATGTATATAAAGATTATGAAGCTGATCTTCGGTACTTAGCTGGGGGAGCGTTATTACCCGACTTTGTAGATTTTCTTTTTAACTTATTTGGTCTTAGAGTTGCTTTTAATCAGCCAGGTCATACATTAATATTTGCCATTTCTGCAATGACATTAGTAATGATTATTACAAGACGAAAAACCGAATATAGAAAAAATTTTTTACTTATTTCGATTGGAATATTCTTACATTTATTTTTAGATTTTATGTGGCTTAACCAACATATTTTATTTTTTCCATTGCCATTTGATTCTATTGAAACCTCTTCAAGAGGCTTTTTAATTCTCCTGGTTCAGGAAATTGCTGGGTTTTCTTATTTGTATTCAAAAATTAATACTTTAGAACAAGCCGACGATTTTTTTAGAGACGGTAGAATTTAATCTTTTTTTAAATATAAATTAAAACTAACAATTAAAAGAAATATTGCAAAAACTGTATTTAAAACATTCTGTGACAATAAAAAGGCAGCATTGCCACCAATTATTGAACCAATAATTCCAAACAATCCAATATATGTTCCCTGCTTAATCAGTTCAGGATTTCCCTTAAGTTTGGTAACTGCCGCTGTCATTGCTGTAGGGATAGTTGCTATTAATGAAAAACCTTGTGCAACAATATTGTCTAAACCACCAAAAATTATTAATAGAGGAATTCTTACAATTCCTCCCCCAATTCCTAAAAGTCCTGACAAAATTCCAGTAACTATTCCAATAATTATGTAAAAGAAAGGATTTTCATTAAAAGAGCTTTCAAAATTTCCATTTAAAAACATTCGAATTGAAACAATTATAAGAAGTAATGAGAATATTTTTTCTAATGATTTTGTTTTAATCATTGCAGTTAATTTACTACCAATATAACCACCCACTATTCCACCAACTATGAGATATAAAATATTAAAAGTTAGAGTTATTCCATTCATGATATAAGTAAATCCGCTAGCTGATGCAACAAAAATTATTGCCATTGAAGATATGCCAGTATTTACTTTAAAATTCTTGGTTGTCATATAAGTCAAGAGTGGTACAAAGATAACACCTCCACCAACTCCTAAGAGACCAGACAGGAGACCTCCAACTAATCCAATTGTGAATAATTTGAACAATTGTTATTTCTTTAATTTAGGTAGTAGCTCTTTGCCAAGAAGTTCTATAGTTTTAGGTTGATCTGTAGAAGAAATTTGTATAGTGACAATTTCAGACTCAAAATCGTCGACTAGTGGTTTATAGATATCTATAAGTTCTTCTACATTTCCAGCTCTTGAGAACTTAGACATTATCTCCTCACGTCCCAAAGAGTCTGCAGTTTCTCTCAATACCATAGGATCTAGTTCTTGTAATCTATTTGGAGCTCTTAAACCTCTCCATGACTTCAATGATTCCCATGCATCTTCATCGTTATCTGCAAACATTGTCCATCTGTATGTATGAACTCTTAAGTTAGTTTTTCCTAATTCCTCTGACTTTTGTTTTGATGGATTTATTACTTTTTCATAAGCATCTTCAGGATTTTTAACACTAATCATTAATCCATCTGCATACTCAGCTGCAAGAGTTGCAGATTTAGGTCCACCTGCTGCTAACCAAATGGGTACTTCTTTCAAAGGTGGAGTGTATAATTTTGCAGAATTTGTATTGTAGTATTCACCCTCAAAGGTTAATTTTTCACCAGATAGAAGCCTTCTTATGATGGTAAGAGCTTCTTTCATACGATTTGCTCTTTCCTCATATTTTGGAAATTTATAACCTAAAGGACCTTCATTGATATTTTCTCCTGTACCAACTCCTAAATGGAAAGTTGATTTAGTAAATCTATCAATAGTTGCACATGCTTGAGCTATTACTCCAGGATGAATTCTCCATAATGGTGTTGTAACTCCAGTCCCTAGATCCATATTTTTTAACTCTCGAGCTAGTGCTCCCAAGGTTGACCATGTGAAATTTGAAGCTGAATGGTCATCAACCCAAGGATGAAAATGTTCAGAAATCGTAACCATGTCAAAGCCGGCTTTTCTTGCTAATTGTGCATGTTCTAACAATTCTTCAGGTTGCCATTGCTCTGAACCTAAAAAGTATGAAAATTTAGTCATCTATGTAGATTAATCTTATTTATTTTTTAGGTGGGTGCCTCAGTGAAGAGACACCCAAGTTTTTGAAGCTATAAGCCGGATTCTGTTTACACAAAATGTGTAAGATAATCATCCATCTTGTATATTTGTTACCAAATATATCTAGCTACCTACCCACAATTTTTAGCCGAGCAAGCTAATTGCTTTTTGGTATTGCTCCGAGAGGGGTTTACAAGCTAATTTAATCTCTTAAATCACTGGTAGTCTCTTACACTACCGTTTCACCCTTACCTACTATGTAGGCGGTTTATTTTCTGTTGCACTTTCCGTCAATTTCTTGCCTGGGGGTTACCCAGCTCTCTGCTCTATGGAGTCCGGACTTTCCTCGATAAATCGCGATTATCCACTTCACAAATTAACGATAGTATAAAAATGAATTCTTATGGATAATTATTTATTATTTCCTCGATATTTGAAAGGTTTAAAGGGCCTATGTATTTTTTGACTATCTCCCCATTCACGACAATATGAGTTTCAGGAACGCCAAAGACTCCAGATTCGATAGCTAATTTACTACTCTCATCAACTGCATAAATGATTTCTCCATATCCATAATTGTTAAGAAATTCAATTGAGTTTTGAATATTATCCTGAAAACTTACCATTATTACACTGTCTTTTAAATTATTTGTCTCTGCAAGTGTTATCAGGAGGTCATGTTCCTCAATGCACTCTAGACACCAAGAGGCCCAATAATTTATGATTATGAAAGTATCATCAACTTTTATAGACTCTTCATTAATTAAGGAAACTAAATTAAAATTGCTGATTCTAATATTATCTGAAGTTGAATTATTATCAATAGTTGTACAAAATGGTAAAAATATTAATAAAAAAAGAATAGGTAATTTATTTTTCATAATTTTCAAGAATCTTAACTATAAAATTTCTATCTTCTTTACTCAGTTTATTTGACTGAATAACAGAATTAAGAATTTCTAAACCTTCATTTTGTTTTGCAGGATCCTGGATGTAAATAATTCCAAGATATGATTTAGCAACCAAAGAGTCAGAATTTATTCTTAATGATTCATTTAAATATGTAGTTGCGACATCCAAATTATTTGATTCATAAACCATCCACCCAATTTGAGCTAATGCAAAACTCTTTAATTCATTATCAGCACTATTTTCAGCAATATACATGTAATGAGGTAGGGCCTGTGAGTAATCTAAATCATCAAAGTATCTGTTCGCTAAAGCCATTCTCATTGGGTGAATATCGGGATTTTGATCTATAACTGACTCCATTTCTTCATTTGTAACATTTGCTAAATTAGTATTGAATTCATCATTAATTTCTGAATTATTTTGAAGATTAATGAATAATACAGTCGCAAATATTAAAAAAGAAAATGAAGAAATAATCCACTTAGTCATTACGTACCTTTTTATAAAAAACATAAGCAAAAAGTGCACCAAAGAATATAGGAATTAATAATAAAAAAGGGTTTGTATCTTGTGGATTAGTATTTATTCTTTCACCAAACCGAAGAGTCCAATAGTTCATAATTTGTTCATTACTAAGACCATTAGCTATTTGTTCCTTTAAAACACCTCTCATATCATCTGCATACTCAGAAGGGGAATCGTAAAGAGTCTCACCTTGACATACAGGGCATAATAAACTCTTACTCAACTTTTCGTATCGTGAATCATTATCCTCGTAAACAATAGAAGGAAGTGCTAAAAGAAACAGTAATAAAAATAAAGAAACATATTTTTTCATTTTCTAATCCTCGTAAGAAACGATGCTGAGCTGATACCTAAACCAAGCCATAATATGAATATGCCAAAATTTTCTCTAAATATTAGTTTATATTTATCTTCATCTATCACTTTGATGGTTACGTATGTGTCGCTCTCTATACTTCTAAATACTGCAGGTGAACTTATTGCTTGCTGTGATGAATTTTTAAAAATATTTAATGAAGCATATTTTTCTTTATTATTAAGTTTTATAGGAAGATTTATTACATTTTTTTCACTTTTTATCTCTTCAAAAGGGGAGAGAATTAAAAATTCTTTATCACCAAAATTAACTTCATCTCCAGCAGATATAATTAGTTCATTTGAATAACTTTGAGTAACATTCATTATTAATCCAACAGCAAAAATTCCAACACCTAGATGGGAAATTTGCCCAGTCCAATATTTGCCTTGTAGTTTAGTTTTTTTAAATCTTCTTAATATATTTTTAAAGATAACAATTATCAACAAAATTGACCCAAATATTGTGATTATAAATTTGTATGAAGCATTGAAATAAACCGTAAAAATTATTGAGAGTATGAGAGATAAATTAATCTGATTTTGATTTTCGCTTAACCAATCTTTTAAATTCAAATTTACTTTTGATACTTTTGTAGAAAATACCATTAAGTAAATAAGAATCAAAAGTAATGGCCCAACTAATATATCGTAAAAAGATCTTCCCATTGTAATTTGTTTACTAAAAAAAGATTCATAAAAAATTGGGTATGTAGTCCCAATTAAGACTATTAATGCTGATGCAGATAAAACAATATTATTTGCGACAAAGAAACCAGATCTTCCAAAAAGATGTTCTACTTTTTTTGAGCTTTTAAAATAATTGACATTTTTTATGCCAATATAAACAAACAAACCTGTAAACATTACTAATCCAATAAGTAAATAAGTACCTATGTTTCCATTTGAAAATGCATGTACTGAGATTAATACACCTGATCTGGTAATAAATGTTCCAAAAATTACCGATAGAAACATAAGGCATGAAAGTACATAATTCCAATTGATAAGTGTTTGTTCTTTGATTTGTGTTTTAGAAGAGTGCAGAAAAGCAGTTGCTAATAACCATGGAATGAAAGAAACATTTTCTACTGGATCCCACGCCCAGTACCCACCCCATCCGAGAACTTCATAAGACCACGCAGCTCCTAATGTAATACCTGCTGTTAAAAAGAGCCAGGGAAAATAAGTAGCTTTTTCAGCGACTTTAATCCAGTTTTCATCTTTGTAATTATTAAATAACTCACTTGTTGAAATCACAAATGGAAGTACTAAACCGATATATCCAAGATAAAGTATTGGAGGATGAATTGCCATTAAAGGATGATTTTGAAGAAGAGGATTTGGACCCCTTCCAGTATCTGATATCACCAAATCTTGAAATGGTAATAAGGTGAAATCTTGACACCCTATTGATGCCAATTGAACACATCCCGCAAAAGGTGATGAACTAAAAATTGTAAAACCATTAAAAAATAAAATAATTAATGCAAAGATTTTTATATCGTAAATTTCAGTAGTTGATTTATAAAATTTTATATAGAGATAATAATAAATACTTAATACAAAATTCCACAATAGAATAGAGCCATCTAGAGAACCCCACAGTGAAGCAAATTTATATATGGGAGGAGTTGTAGCTGCAGAGTGATTTGCAATATAATAGATCGAAAAATCATCTAAAAATAGTCCTATCTCAAGTAAGCAAAATAACATGAAGTGTATTAATAAATTTATTCTTACAAGAGATTGAAAAATTTTTTTATTATTGGAAAAAAATAAAATAATTAAATTTAAAGATCCTACCCACGTAAGTAAAATTCCAATCGATGATATCATTCTGAATAATTTTCTACGTCATACACTTCTCCATCCTCAGATATGTACTCATTGTCATGTTTTACAAGCATGTCGTCGGAGAAAAAGATATCATCACTAAAATAACCATCTAGTATCACACCCATCTCATCTTGAAATAGTTCAGGGATGAATCCATCAAAACTAATTTTCATAGTCACATTTCCATCGGTAATTAAGAATTCTGTTGCACCAAGCTCACCTTTTTTTACAGAATCAGATACAACAAATCCACCAAGTTTAATTCTTTCATCAGATGTAGATGATAAATAGTTAGCTTCTGTTGTCGTGTAGTAGTAGATAGTGTTGCTTGAGGCAATTCTAATACTTGCAAATATAAT
This sequence comes from uncultured Candidatus Actinomarina sp., assembly GCA_902519845.1. GTDB lineage: Bacteria > Actinomycetota > Acidimicrobiia > Actinomarinales > Actinomarinaceae > Actinomarina. The sequence goes on from CABYLQ010000007.1 coordinate 21,950, forward strand.
TATAAAAATCCCAACAAAGATGAGAAATAAATTTTTTTTCACTTTTTATCTAGATTTTAGCCCTTGATTTTGGATTTAGATAATCATCCCATATTTGATCAGAATAAATTCTAAATTTCTTAGCAAGGAATACATGCACGAGTGTTACAAGCAAAACGCTTATTAGAAGTGTAGTTAGTATGTCTGGAGACATAGGAGCATCACCAGTAGAAACTGTTTCCTGACTTAAAATAGAAGCTTGTTGATGAACTGATCTCCACCATATAACACTAAAATGTAATATTGGTATTTGAATAACACCAAATATGCCAATAAATGATGAATTTTTTGCTGTCTTGCCTAAGTCATCAGTGAATTTTCTAGAAGCTAAATATCCAAGATAAACTAGCAACAATATTGCAGTTAAGTTAAGTCTGGCGTCACCCCAAACCCACCATGTTCCCCATGTAAACTTTCCCCATACAGATCCAGCAATAAGTGTTGAAGCAGTGAATAATACACCTGATTTTGCATTTGCTTCAGCTCTTGAATCATATTTCGGGTTTTTTTTAATTAAATATAACAACGAATATATAAATGTCATTGTGTATGCAAGATAAGCTATCCAAACAGTTGGTACATGAACATAAAGGAGTTTAGAAGAGGGCCCTTGAACTGTATCATATGGTCCAAAAGCACTTACTAATATCCAAACTGCAAGCGGTCCATACAACATCATTTAATTTGTCCTTTCAAGGTAAAAATTTGCAATAGCAAAAATTAATACTGTAATTCCTAAATACATTAATAAGTAAATATTAGCTATATCCTGTCCTAAACCTAACCACAGCGGACCTATAAAAAATGATAAAGCTAGGTACATTGGAGTAATGAGAATGAATTGAACAAATCTGTTATTAAAGCTGGTAAATATCTGAAAAATTATATTTATCATGCTTGCATTAATAGCAAAAAATATAATTGAAAATAAAAAGTAAACTATCGACACATTAACACTTGAGTTGGTAAATGCAGAATACAAAATATTTAAGATAATAATTTGAGGAAGAAAAATTATAAATTCTGAAACAACTTTACTGTTAAAGAACTCTATTTTTTCGTAATTTCCAAAATTTAACTCTCTAATTAATCGTTCCAGAATAATTGGCTTTCTAATTGCAAAAAGAGTTGAAAATATTATCAGAAATAATAAATGAGATACAATAAATAAATCTTCATCAACTGCAAATCTATTTTCAATCAAAATTGGAAAAATAATTATCAAAACGGTCATAGTTGGAGTTATAAGAAAAAGTGAAGAACTATTTTTAAATTCAACTAATAATTCTTTTTTTATTATGTGCTTATTCATGTTCATTTAAATCAATTACCTCGAAATTGATACCCTCAAAATCAATTAATTCTTGAGTAGATAAAATGTTAGATTTTTGATTTTTTGAACGTTTATTAATTAATTTTTTTAATAAGTCAACTCCCTCAGAATCTAGGAAATTTAATGGTTCATCTATACATAAAACGGCTGATTCTTTTATTTCAACAATTGACAATTCCGCTCTCCTAATCATTCCACTTGAAAAGTTTTTCACTTTTTCATTTAAATATATTTCAGGTAAATAATTTTTTGAAATTGCTATTTTTTCATCTATTGATATTTTGGACTTAGTTGTGAAATATTTGATATTTTCCAAAAATGTTAACTCCATTATTAGAGTTGCATATGGTGAGATTTGATCGATGTTACTTTTTGTTCTTATTACTTCTGAATTAAAATCTGTACCATCAAAATTTAACGATATGAAATTGATTAATGTAGATTTCCCCGCACCGTTTCTTCCTATTATCTGGTAGTTATTTTCTTGACTAAATTCAAGATTTAGATTGCTAAGAACTATTTGATTTGAATAACCTAGAGTTAAATTTGTTGATTTAAAAAATGTTTCTGACACAACTTTATTGTATTGAAGATAGTTTTTTATAAATTTCAAAAGTTGTAATTACGTCATCTTTTGCAGAGTGAGTAGGAATTGAGACATTAAAATATTCAGCAATTGTAATTAATTTATGGTTTCTTATTTTATCACTCAATTTAGCTCTACTTAGTAAGACAGTGTCTATTGTTTTGTTATTTAATGGTTGATCAAGGTAATGATTTAAAAACTTTAAATCAAAATAGTCAATATTATGACCTACTAGAACAGATCCTTTAACAAATTCTCTGATTTCTAAACTTTTTTCCTCAAAGTATGGAGAATCCTTTACTTTTTCATTAGTAATTCCATGAATATGAGAATTTTCAATTTTTTGATTTGTATTGAACAAACTATAAAACTCATCAATAATCTCGTTATCAACAACTTTTAAAATATATAATTCAAGTATTTCAGAATCTTCAGGTTCGAAACCGGTTGTCTCTATATCTAATATGCATAATTGATCATTCATTGATTTTATAAAATTCCCACATTGCTATTGCTGCAGCACCTGATGCGTTCAGAGAATCAACTTTATTTTCAGTATCAATCTTGAGGACTTGTGATGCATTATCTTTCCATATTTTAGAAATACCATATTGTTCAGAACCAATTACAAGGGCATAATTTTTTTTAGGTTTGTATGATTTGATACTTTTTGCTGAGTCTGGATCTAGAGAAATAATTTCATAATTTAATCTTTGTAGATTAGAGATTATTTTTTCTGACTTTTCAGAGAAGATATTTATATTAAAAATATGACCTATCGAAGATCTTATTACATTTGGATTAAAGAAGTCAGTAACTCCATCTGATGAAATTATATTCGTAATATCAAAAGACCTTGCTGTCCTAATCATCGTTCCAAGATTTCCAGGTTTTTCTATTGAATCCGCAATTAGAATTGGACCTGATAAATCTTCACTATCAATATTATTTGTTCCAACTTTGAATAATGAGATCATACCGTCAGGCCTATCTCTATAAGATATAGCTTTAAATGCCTTGCTTGTAAGATCTACAATTCTTACATTTTTATTTTTAAACTTTTCAATCAGTTCTTGATTATTTTCACCAATAAAGAATTCTCGACAAATGTAAAGTGTATCAATCTGATAGTTTGAACTAATTAGTTGTAAGTTTTCACGATAACCTTCTGCTAAAGATTTTTGTTCTTGTCTTCTCAGCTTATTTTTCTTTAATGAAATCAAAAATTTAAGTTCCGGATTTGCTAACGAAGATATTTCTTTATTTTGCATATTTCTCTTTGTGTAAAAGTTTCTTTTTATTTAAATTATCTTTTTTTAAATTAACCGAATCACCCTCAACACCCGCCGTTACAAAACCTAAAATTTCAATATCTTCAGGTATTGCAAGTAATGATTTAATTTTTTGTATTTCCATATTATGAGATCCCAAAAAGCCACTTTTAAGTCCGGTTTCTTCAACTAATAACATACAATTCATCATTGCAGCTCCGGCATCTACATACCAATAGGGGACACTCCAATTACTCGAACTAGTTTGATTTTGCTTATCAAGCTCTTTGTATCTTTCATGATAGGCGTGTTCATTTATCAAGATTAAAAATATTGCTTTTGAATTTGATAACCACTTACCATAACCTTTCTTTAAATAACTTTCTTCGTTTGCATAAATTGCAAGTTTCTTTATATTTTTTTTATTTTCAACTGATACAATTTCAATACCCCTCGAGAATCCTGCTGTTGGTATTTTTATTGTTAGTTTTGGTATGTCTGATAAATTTGGAAATTCTTCATTTGTCTCTAAATAATTTCGAACAACCCTTCTATTTAAAAGTAGTTCTTTAAGATGATTATTTTCATTCCTCATCATTCAAAATAAAATCTTTAACCATATCTCCAACTTCAGATGTGCCCATACCCATCTTTCCGGCTGAAAGAGAATCTAGTTTTTGGGCTGTTTTAATGACTGCGTTTTCAATTTTATTTGCATATTTATCCTCACCAAGCACATCGAGCATCATTGATGCTGCTGCAATACAAGCGAGGGGGTTAATTACATTTTTACCTGTATATTTAGGTGCAGAACCTCCAATGGGTTCACACATTGATACCCCTTTGGGATTGATATTCCCACCTGCTGCGATACCCATTCCTCCTTGAATCATTGCACCTAAGTCAGTGATAATATCTCCAAACATGTTGTCTGTCACAATCACATCAAACCATTCAGGATTTTTAACCATCCACATACACACTGCATCGACGTGCCCATAATCTGTTTCGATGTCTGGGTATTTTTCTGCTACCTCATAGAAAACTCTCTCCCATAAGTCGTGAGCATATGTAAGTACATTGGTTTTTGCACATAATGTTATCTTTTTTCGATTATTTTTGACTGTATATTCAAAAGCGTATTCAATACATCTTTGTATAGCACTTCTTGTGTTTATAGATTCTTGCGTGGCAACCTCTTTATCAGTCCCATAATGAATATATCCACCTGCTCCAGCATAAAGCCCCTCGGTGTTTTCTCTAACAACCACAAAATCAATATCTTTAGGTGTTTTATTAGCAAGTGGAGTTTCAACCCCAGGGTACAATACGACAGGTCTCAAATTAATATATTGGTCAAATTCTTTTCTCAACTTTAATAAGATACCTTGCTCAAGAATTCCTGGCTTAACATCAGGGTGACCAATTGCCCCGAGCAATATTGAATCACTGTTACCGAGTTCAACAACATCAGCTTCAGTCACAAGATCACCACTTTTCAAATATCTATCGCCGCCTAAATCATTCATTATAAAATTAAAATCAATATCAAATTTAGATTTTGTTTGTTCAAGAACTTTTAAAGCTTCATCAACAACTTCGGGTCCAGTTCCATCTCCACCAATTACTGAAATGTTATATTTTTTCATATTATTTGTTTAATGCATTTAAAAAAGATTCTACAGAGCCTTGAACAACGTCCGTTGACACAGATCTTCCTTGTTTTAAATTTTGTCCATCGTTAATTATAGTTACTATTTCTGCAGTCGCGTCAGCACCTTTTGTAATACTTTCAACTCGATAATCAATAAGTACTGCATCAGATTGCAAAATATCTTTTACAGCTTTAAATGCAGCATGTATCATACCATCACCCTCAGCTTCTTTAGTTTGATCCTCTCCATTAACATTGAGAGTAACTTTTGCGGAGGCAAATTGATCTTTACTGTTTACCGATACGGATACTAATTTTACTGGAGCTTCATTAATTTCTACTTGCCCAATAATTGCTCGTAATTCGTTTTCAACAATTTCACCTTTTCTATCAGCTAATTGTTTAAATTTTTCAAAGCTTAGATTAAATAACTCTTCTTCTAATACAATGTTAAGTTTGTCCAAAGCATCTTTAAACCCCGCTCTACCTGAATGTTTACCTAAAACTATTTTTGATTCTTGTCCCACGGAGTCAGGAGTCATAATTTCATATGTCATTGTATTTCTCAAGTATCCATGCTGATGAATTCCTGATTCATGACTAAAAGCGTTTCTACCTACTACCGCTTTATTGTATTGAACTGGGTAACCAGTTAATTTAGATACAAGCCTAGAAGTCTCGGAGATTTCTGTTGTCTCAGCTTTGATTTCAACTCCATATTGATCTTGTCTTGTCTTGACAGCCATTATTATTTCTTCTGTAGATGTATTACCTGCTCTTTCGCCAATTCCATTAATTGCACCCTCTATTTGTCTGGCTCCAGCATCGATAGCTGTCAAAGAATTTGCAACAGCTAGTCCTAAATCGTTATGACAATGGGTTGAAATTATTACATCCTCATTTTTCCCTTTAACTTTGCTATAAACTTTTTTGAGTAGTTCTAAATAATCATTAGGTGTTGCATAACCTACAGTATCTGGAACGTTTATTGTAGTTGCACCTTCTTCGACAGCAATTTTTAATATTTCAATCAAAAAATCATGATCTGTTCTTGTTGCATCTTGTGCAGAGAACTCTACGTCATCACAGAGTTTTTTTGCAAACCTTACTGATTCTTTTGCATCTTTTAAAACCTCATCCTTAGTTTTCCTAAGCATATGTTCCATATGTATATCAGAAGTAGATGTAAAGACATGTATTCTTGAATTATTGGCTGGTTTAATAGCTTCATAAGCTTGTTCAATGTCTTCTTGTACGCAACGAGCTAGAGAAGCAATAGTTGAATTTTTTATATTTTTCGCAATTAGATTAACTCCCTCCCAGTCGCCAGGGGAGGAAGCTGCAAATCCAGCCTCAATCACATCTACCTTAAGTTTTTCTAATTGTTGAGCAATGAGAAGTTTTTCAGAGGGTGTTAAAGCAATTCCCGGACTTTGTTCACCATCTCTTAAAGTAGTATCAAAAATTACTAATTGATCTGAACTCATATATCTTTTTTTATATCTTTAGCATCTAAAAATGGCATCATATTTCTTAATTCTTTACCAATATTTTCTATCTGGTGTTTTGAAGCATTTTCGCGCTCCTGCTTAAGGTATGGAGATCCCTCACGAGCTTGAGACATCCATTCTTTAGCAAAAGCTCCTGACTGTATTTCTTCCAAAACTTTTTTCATCTCTTTTTTTGTTTCATCCGTAATAATTCTTGATCCTCTTGAAAAATCACCATACTCAGCTGTATCAGAGATTGAATGTCTCATCCATTCAAAACCACCTTCATACATCAGATCAACAATTAATTTAACTTCATGAAGAGTTTCAAAATAAGCACTTTCTGGCTGGTAACCAGCTTCAACCAATGTTTCAAATCCATTCCGAATTAGTTCGGTAAGTCCACCACAGAGAACAACTTGCTCACCAAACAAATCAGTTTCAGTTTCTTCTTTAAAAGTGGTGTTTAATACGCCGGCCCTTCCACCACCTATTGCGGAAGCATATGATAAAGCCATCTCTTTTGTATTTCCGGATAAGTCTTTTTCAACTGCAACAAGGCAAGGCATTCCAGAACCTTCTTCGTAGGTTCTTCTTAATAAATGGCCTGGACCCTTTGGGGCGATCATAGCTATGGATATATCTTCACGAGGAACGATTTCACCAAAGTGAATATTGAAACCATGTGCAAAAAATAATGTTGAATTATCTTTCATAAATGGCGCAATGTCTTTTTCATAAACATCTGCCATCAATTGGTCTGGAAGTAGAAGCATTACAATGTCAGCATTTTTTGTTGCATTTTCAAGATTATCAACATTAAGACCCATTTCTTTGGCTCTATTAAATGATGAAGAATTTTCTCTTAAACCAACTGTTACATTAACACCTGAATCATGAAGATTAAGAGCATGCGCGTGTCCTTGGCTACCAAATCCTATTACACTTACGTTTTTTGATTTAATCATCTCTATATCAATTGATTCATCGTATATTATTTTTGTCGACATTTATCCTCCTACAATTTTGTTTGGATGGCTATTCTTCCACCTCTAATCATTTCAATAATTCCAAATGGTTTAAGCAAATTTTCTAGTTTATCTAAATCTTTTGATGCACCCGTCATTTCAAAAACTGCATAATCAGATCCAACATCAACCGATTTTGCACCAGATAGAGAAGCCTTTTCAATGACTGAAGTTTGAGTGTCCTTATTTATAGATACTTTAAGAAGTAGGACTTCTGATTCTATTGTATTTTCAGGATCAAGTTCAACAATCTTTATTACATTGATAAGCTTATTTAATTGTTTTTTTACTTGTTCAACTGACTCAAGTTCTGTAACAATTGTCATTTTCGACCTGCCTTGAATATTTGTTGGTCCAACAGCTAAAGAGTTAATATTAAAACCCCTTCTAGATATAGTTGATGCAACTCTTGCTAATACGCCAGGTTTGTCTTCAACGAGAACACTCAATATTCTTTCACTCATAATTTTTTTAGATCATCCTCATTTAATATAACTACATCATTACTTCCACCGGCTGGAACCATTGGAAACACCATATCCTCTGGATCAACAATGCATTCAACCAGAACGGGTTTGTCATTAATTTCTAACATTTTTTCAAAAACTTTTTTCACATCAGATTTTTCAATCATCCTCAATCCTGTAGCGCCCATTGATTCTGCAAGTGCAACATAGTCTGGAGTATGATGCGTTAATTCTGATGCAGAAAATCTGTTTTTATAAAATATTTTTTGCCATTGCCTAACCATTCCATGATTTCCATTGTTAAAAACAACAATTTTTATTGGAATATTTTCTGTAGAAGCAGTAATCAATTCCTGACATGTCATTTGAAAGCATCCGTCACCATCTAATGCTAGAATCTGCCGATCAGGGTAAGCAGCTTGGGCACCGATTGCAGCAGGAAGTGAATATCCCATTGTTCCTAGCCCTCCTGAATTTAACCATGTATTAGGTTGAGTAAAATTCCAATGTTGTGATATCCACATTTGATGCTGGCCAACTCCCGAGACAACTATTGCATCTTCATCAGATAATTTTTGAAGCTCTTCCAGAACAAATGGAACCTTAAGTGGGCCTTTTTCTTCCTGGATGTATGACAAAGGATAATCTTTTTTCATTTGATTAAGTTCGTTTATCCAATCAGTAGTTTTTAAATCTGACCCTTCTAACCTTTCAATTAAGCCAGTGATAACACTTTTAGCATCACCTACAATTGGAACTTCAGGTTCTCTTATTTTTCCAATTTCAGCAGGGTCAATATCAGCATGAATTACTTTAGCATTTTGTGCAAAAAATTTAGGATTAGCCGTGACTCTATCGTCAAACCTCACACCGATGGCAATTAAGAGATCTGATTTTTGTATGGAAGTTGTGGCTGTATAGTTTCCATGCATACCTGGCATTTCAAAACATAGTTCATTTCCATCGGGAAAAGCACCTCTTCCCATTAATGTTGTTACAACTGGTATTTGAAATTTTGTAGCAAGCTCAAATAATTCTTCATTTGCTTTTGAATGTATTATTCCACCACCAACATAAAGTATCGGTTTTTCTGCTTTTTTAATTAAATCTGCAGCCTGATTAATCATTTTTGGATTTGGTTCTAAAGTTGGTTTATATCCTGGCAAATCAACTAATTTTGGTTCAATCCATTCAACTTTTTGATTTAATATATCTTTTGGTATATCGACTAAAACAGGTCCAGGCCTACCAGTAGTAGCAATATGCCTTGCTTCGAGCAAGATTTGAGGAATCTCTTCTGCATTAGTAATTAAATAATTATGCTTAGTTGCTGCCATTGTCAAACCTACTGTGTATGCTTCTTGAAATGCATCATTTCCAATTGCTTCTGATGCAACTTGTCCGGTAATTGCTAATAGCGGAGTAGAGTCCATTAGTGCATTTGTTAAGGGTGTTATCAAATTAGTAGCTCCTGGTCCAGATGTAGCAATCACTACACCAAGTTCACCGGTTGCTTGGGCATAACCTTCTGCCATGTGCCCAGATCCTTGTTCGTGTCTAGCTAATATATGTCTTATTGGACTGTCATATAACGGATCATATGCAGGCAATATTGCTCCACCAGGTAGGCCAAAAATAGTAGAAATATTCATATATTCTAAACTTCTTACAACAAGTTCAGCACCACTTAATTTTTCTTCACTCATATCTTTCCCAAAAAAAAACCTCCCTATTTGGGGAGGCGCTCAATACTAGCTAATGAGCGCTATATAAGCACTAATACTAGTAATGAATTTAAATTTTGAATTATTTTCATTAAGTATAACTATAGTTAATGCTGATAAAAATGAAAGACCTAAATGTAATTAATTACTTAAACAAAAATAATATTGAAATACCTAAAAATATAAAAATTTCAACAGTTGATATCCCATCCTATGAAAATAAATCTCAAAGTATTAAGGAAGTTAAAGATCAGCAAAAACATGCAAATATGAAATTTACATTTTCTAATCCTGATTATTCAGGATTAGGTGACAAATTTACATGGGCAGAGTCTTGTATCATTATTAGTTACAACTATGGTGAAATATATTCTACAAATATATCCACATCAATTGGAAAAGGTTCAATTGCACGGTTTGCAATAAATGATTATTACAAACCAATTAAGAAGTTTATAGAAAAACTTAAAGATCATTTTGATACTTTAGATTTACGAACTCAAGAATTTATCGATAGTCCAAGTCATTATGATCGTTTATTTTTTGAAGGGTCTGGATTGGGATGGCAAGGTAAAAGCTCAATGATGTTATCACCAAGTATTGGCCCATGGCAATTAATTGGTAACTTGTACGTTGAAATGAAATTTGAAACTCCAGTTGCTAAATCATATTCATGTGGAAATTGCAACATGTGTCAAATTTCTTGTCCAACTGGAGCATTAGATAATGAATACAAGATTGATTCTCGAAAATGTATATCTTACTGGCTACAATCTCCAGAAATAATTCCACATGAAATAAGAACGAAAATTGCAAATAGATTTTATGGATGTGATGATTGCCTAACATCATGTCCACCAGGACAAAATAAATTTATTAGTTTAAAACAAACAAAAGAAGTTGATTTGGAAAAAATAATAAATATGGATAAAAATAATTTAATTTCAAAATTTGAGTGGTTCTATGTACCTCAAAGGAATGGAGATTACCTAAAAAGAAATGCAATTATTGCACTTGCTAATAATCCAAATGAAAACAGTCACGAATTATTTATCAAATTACTAGATTCAGATTCAGATATTATAAGGCTATATTCAATATGGGCTTTATGGAGAATTGGCATGTTAGACAAAGTAAATGAAGAGTCTTTTATTAAAAAAGAAGTTTCAAGTGATGTAAAAAAAGAATTTGAAAGATTAAAAAAGTGATATTGTAATGGTTTTTATCTATTCTTAATCTATGGCAAAGTTTTCTGATGACGTAACACAAGGTATCGAAAAATCAGCTGCAAGAGCAATGTTGAGAGCAGTTGGTTTAAATGATGATGACTTTAATAAATTTCAAGTAGGAATAGTTTCTGCAGGAAATGAAGTTACACCATGTAATTTAACAGGACCAGAATTGTCAAATTTTGCAAAAGAGGGTGTAAATGGAGCTGATTCTGCAGGATTAATATTTTCAACAATTGCTGTTTCAGATGGTATTTCAATGGGCCACGAAGGTATGAGAGCTTCATTGGTTTCAAGAGAAGTAATTGCTGATTCAGTTGAATTGGTAATGCATGCTGAAAGATTTGATGGAATGGTGACTATTGCGGGATGTGATAAATCATTACCCGGCATGTTGATGGCTTCAGCGAGAATAAATAGGCCAGCAATATTTTTATATGGTGGCAGCAGCCTTCCTGGAGTACATAAAGGAAAAGATATTTCAATTGTGGATGTTTTTGAAGGCATTGGGGCATTTGATAAAGGCTTGATATCTGAAGAAGAATTATACGAAATAGAATGTAATGCATGTCCTGGGCAAGGTTCCTGCGCTGGAATGTTCACAGCAAACACAATGGCATCAGTTGGCGAAGCTATAGGGATGAGCTTACCAGGTACAGCATCAATACCTGCAGAGGATGACAGATTAAGAGATGCTGCAAAAGAGTCAGGACTTCAATTGAATTACTTACTAAAAAATGATATTAAACCACGAGATATCATGACTATTGATGCATTTAAAAATGCAATCACAACAGTCTTGGCGTTAGGTGGAAGTACAAATGCAGTATTACATTTATTAGGAATAGCTTATGAAGCTCGTGTAAACCTAGATCTAAGCATTTTTGATGATATTGGAAGACGGGTTCCACATATTGCTGATATGAAACCATTCGGAAAATATCATATGGTTGATTTAGATAAAATTGGGGGAGTCCCAGTAGTTTCGAAAATTTTACTTGAAAATAAATTAATAAATCCTGACTGTTTGACTGTTACTGGAAAAACAGTTGGTGAGAACTTGGAGAATATTGAAATACCCACTAATCAAGACGTAGTATATTTTCCAGATAATCCGATTGCGAGTGAAGGCGGAATTGCAATCCTTAAAGGTTCCTTATCACCAAAAGGATCTGTTGTGAAAACAGCAGGTATAGAGATTAATGAATTTTCTGGCCCTGCTAATGTCTTTGAAAGTGAACAAGATGCTATTGATGCTTTATTTAACAATAAAATAAATAAAGGGGATGTTGTAGTAATCAGAAATGAAGGACCCAAAGGAGGTCCTGGAATGAGAGAGATGCTCCAGATAACTGCTGCTATAAAAGGTGCTGGTCTTGGCAAGGATGTTTTGTTAATTACCGATGGTCGATTCTCTGGGGGAACAACAGGTTTATGCATTGGACACGTTACTCCTGAAAGTTTTGATTATGGACCTATCTCGATTTGTAAAAATGGTGATCTAATTACTCTTAATCTTACAAAGAGAGAGCTCAATCTTGAAATAAGTGAATCTGAAGTATCTTCCAGACTTGAAGATTATGTTTTGCCTGAACCAAGATATAAATCTGGAGTGCTGAATAAATATTCTAAACTAGTATCAGGAGCTGATACTGGTGCAGTTACCTCATAGTATTAATGATATTCATTTCTGACGTACATCATGGTTTAGACTCTCTAGAAAATCTTCCATCAGGCAAAGGTCCATTAGTAATATTAGGTGATTTAATTAACTGGATTGATTACAGAAATGGTGACGGTATAGCAAAAGATGTTTTTGGGGAAGAAAGTGTAGCTAAACTTATGGATCTTAGAAAAAAACATGATTTTACAAGAAGAAAAGAATTGTGGAATGAACTATTCTCAAAAGACAGGGAAGTAAAACAAGCAAAAATTGAGGAATCTATTTATCGACAATACAGGGAAGTTTTTGATAAAATTAAAAATTTTGAAGTATTTCTTATTCCAGGAAATGTAGATTCGTTGAAGATACTTGAAGAAACAAAAACAAACAATGTAACGAATATTGATGGAGAGATTTTGGATTATAAAGGTTTTAAAATTGGCTTTGCTGGTGGAGGAGTACCAACACCAATTAATGCCAGAGGGGAAATACCAGAAGAGGAATTTAATTCTAAATTAGAAAATTTAGGAGATATTGATATTATATGTTCACATGCGCCTCCATATGTTGATGAACTTATTACAGATGTTATAACAAATAAAAAAGAACAAGGATGGAACAGTTTAAAGAAATTCATACAAGATAAAGAACCAAAATTTTCTATTTTTGGTGATGTTCATCAACCGAAAGCCTATGAATGGAAAATTGGTTTAACAAAGTGTATTAATGTTGGTTATTTTCGATCAAGCAGTAATTATTTAGACATTGAAACCTTAAGAATATGAACGTTTTAGCACTTGATGTTGGTGGAACCACAATAAAAGGTGGTCTTGTGAATGAAAAACTCAAAATTAAAGAAAAATTCATAGAGGATACACCTAAAAAAGAGTCATCCTTTCTTTCACTAATAGAAAATATTCACGATAGATTTTCTCATGAAACTGAACAAGTCTCTCTTGGCATGCCAGGATTTGTAGATAATGATAATCATATTTTTAAATATGGCACCAATATGCAATTTTCTATTGATTTCAAAAAGCTCGAATTGATCAAAGACAAAAAAATTTATTTGGAGAATGACGGAAATTTAGCTGCATATTCTGAATACTTACTACATTTTAAAAATGATTACAAAAATTTAATAATGCTTACATTTGGTACTGGAATAGGAGGGGGGATCATACATAATTCTCAAATCTTTAAAGGCAGTGGCAATGCTGGTGAAATAGGGCGCATCTTAATTAATGAAAATTCCTATTTAGAAGATGTAATTTCTGCCAAAGCATGGACAAAGAAATGTAAAGAACTGCTTGAACAAAATCAAAATACACAACTATCTAAAATATTTTCTGAAGAAAAAGTAGGCTCCCTTTTATTTGACAATTCAATTAATCTTGAAGATCATGAAAAACTTGTTAGAGACGAGATAATAGTACAAACATCTCTTGCCTTAGTTTCATTATTTGAATTATTTGATAATGAAATATTTGTCATAGGAGGGAGTATGACAAAAAACCCCTATAATTTTATTCCCTTAATTGATGAATATATAAGCAAAAATTTTGATTTCCCAAATAGAAGTTTTCCAATTATTAAGTTAAGTAAAGCACGAGAAGATTCAGGCTTGTTAGGTGCAGCATTGCTAGCTTTAAATAGTGAATAATAAGTCCTTACTTTTAAATGGTTCATTCTTTGAGGATGAATATTTAAAAAAAATTGATATCTTAAATAATCTTGAAATTAAATCTGTTTATGTATTTGATCATTATCAAAATCCTGAAATAAAAAGCAATCCTGTGTATGAGATTAAGGAAGCAATTAACAAATTAAATGAAGTAAATAAAAATTTTGAAATCGGCTCAATGGTTTTAAATGTAAGAAAGAGGAAAAAAGATACTTTACTTCATGATTATATTTATCAATTTTTGGAAATTAAGAATTTTAATTTTGGTTTAGGAATTGGAGATGAAAAATATGAAAAGAAAGATAAAATTTTTGAAAATAATATTGAAGATATAATTTGTGAAATTCAAAATCACAAAATATATGATGGAAATAAAGTAAATATAATACTCGGCGGTAATTCAAAATTATTCATTGATCTTTCTTTAAAATATTCGATTGGACTAAATCAATGGCAAGGAAGCATAGAAAATATTGAAAATAAGATTGACCTTTTTGAGAAATCAAACATCAAGGAGTCAAAAATTAGTTACTGTACAAAAAACTTAAAGTTTTCTGGAAAAGAATTTAATGCAAACATAGAAATTATATATGTTTTAAGTGAAAACAAAACTTTTAAAGATCAGATTGATGATATAAGTAAATACTGCTTAAATTAAAAAAATGATTGATATTAGATCTGATACCGTTACAAAGCCTTCAAAAGAGATGTTGGAAGTAATCGTAAATTCTGAAGTTGGGGACGATGAGTACAAAGAAGATCCAACAGTTAATGAACTTGAAGAATTTGCAGCAGATTTACTCGGATTTGAATCTGGACTCTTTGTTAGTTCTGGCTTGATGGGAAATCAAATTTCATTACTGAACCATACAAATCCTGGTGAAGAAGTAATAACAACTGAAGATTCGCATATTAAGAATTATGAACATGGGGCAGCTTCATTTTTATCCAGAATTCAATTTAGGAATGTAAGTCATAATGATGGTGATTTAGATTTAGATGATATAGTCTCACAAATTTCTAAATCATCATATTACAAACCTAAAATCAGTATGGTTGCAATTGAAAATACTCACCTTGCTTCAGGGGGTACAATAATTCCATTTGAAAATATAAAAAAGTTATCTGAATTTACAAAATCTAATAATTTAAAGCTTCATGTTGATGGAGCAAGAGTATGGCACGCAATTTTGGAAGAAAACACAAAAGCTAATTATGGAAAATATTGTGACAGTTTAACATTTTGCTTTTCAAAAGGACTTGGTGCTCCTATCGGATCTATGCTATTGGGGTCAAAAGATTTTATTACCAATTCACGTGAATATCGAAAAAAAATTGGTGGAGGAATGAGACAAGTGGGGATTATCGCCTCTGCTGCAAAGTATGCTTTAGAAAATAGAAGCAATATTATTGCTGATCATAAAATGGCGAAAGAGGTATTTACCGAAATTAAAATTATGGAGAATAAAATAGACTGTATAGAGTCCGTAACCTATAAAGGAACAAATATGATTTTGTTAAATTTTGACACTTTGAGAAATTCCGATAAGTTTTTAAAGTTCTTAGCTAATAATGAAATTAAAGCAGGTTATCTTAGAGAAAAAGTTATTAGATTTGTTTTTCATAAAGATATAACTTCAGATAATAAAGAAAAGGTAATAAAAACCCTTCAATCTTTTTCATAATAATTATCATCATTCCACTCTGTTATCGATTTTTCAGATAGTCTTATTAGAGTAAACACACCACCAACCATTACGATATTTGTAATAAATATATTTAAAGCAATAGTGGAATTGCAACTATTTGAACAGAATGTATTTCCAAGAATAAAACCAATATAAATAGACAGAGTTAAAACGAGTAAATAAATTATAAATTTAAATTTTTTACTAAAAACCATTTTCAACATTATTGTAATAGAAGATGAATTTTGTAAATCCTTGGCTTTCATTATTTAGTTTTGTTTATTTCATTGGTGCTGGAATATTGTCCTTTTTAATGAGTAAATACTTTGTTATTTTCTATCTCAAAAGAGTAGATTCAAAATTCCTAAGATCTATTGAGCCATTGATTGGTGTGATAAGCTTTTCATCATCATTTGGCATATTTTTAATTGTTCTTTATAACCTATTAACCTAGACAGGGTTAGTATAGGTTTTGAAATTATTTTGATCAATATATTGTAAATCACAGTGGTTTGGTTTATCTATATTAAAATTATCTAACTTTAATTTATAAAACATAAATGATCTAATTGTGTCTTGATGAGTTACAAATAAAACATTCTCATTATTCTCAAATAATTTGTTGACCCTATTAAAAGTGTCAAAGAAACTTTCATCATTATTAAGTTTTGTTGGATCATTAATGTAGATTTCAAATTCTTTGGATTGTTTTACCTCAAAACTAGTATTTCCTATCCAATTTTTAATTCCTCCCCATTCGGTGATTTCTTTTGAAATAGTTATTTTTTTTCTTAGAACTTGATTAACTATCTGAGAGGTTTGCCTAGCTCTAAGGAGGGGGGATGAAATTATTTTTTCAATTTTAAAATCTTTTTTTAATTTTTCAGCAACGTGCTCTGCTTGTTTAATTCCTTTTTTAGAAAGTTCGTAACCTGGAATATTATAATATAAAATATCTTTCGGATTTTGTACTTCACCATGTCTTAAAAATATATTCATCTTAATTACAGAGTAGTTTCAGAATATATTAAAATCTTCATATGGGTTTGAATAAAAAAGAACAAGAAATTTTAAAACAAATTGAAATGGGTCTCTCAGAGGACGATCCAAAATTAGAAAAAGCCGTCGAAAACTTGACCCTTTCTAACTTTTCTAGAGCACGTATAACTATTTCTTTTTTTACATTTCTATTAGGATTCTTCACAATGATTGGAACTTATACAATCCAACCCATTTTTGCCATAGTAGGTTTTGTTTTGATGGCTCTCTCAGGATATGTATTTGTAACAAATACAAAATCATTACTAAGTGCTGAAAACATTAATGAGTGGAATTTTAAACAAATTTACAAATTAGTAAGAAACAAAGATACCTCTAGACAAAACAAATAGTATTAATTAAATTTAATAATACGTCTTAATTTTAATAAGGAGTAAGGAATTGAAAAAGGACGCATTTACGTCTAAACAAGCATGTTATTTGTCTGATTGCACTTCACATCAACTTAGATATTGGGACAAAGTAGGTCTGGTTTCTCCGAGCATACAGTCATCACATGGAAAGCCCGGGGTTCCAAAATTGTATTCTTTCAGAGACGTTGTGTCTCTAAAAGTTATTAAGACTTTACTAGATAATGGGATGAGCATTCAAAGAGTTAGACGAGCTTGGCGATATTTAACAAGAAATGGGGACTTGCAAGACGAACTTTCTAAAACAAAACTTATTTCAGATGGTGATACAATTTATACAATTGAGGACAACCAAGTTTTTGATGCACTCAAGCTTGGACAATTAGCTTTCTTTGAAACAATTGATTACGTTGCAAAAGAAGTAAAAGAAGATGTTTCAAAATTTGAATTAGACAAAGAAAGATTCTTAAACCTTTTAACAAAAGTTGAAGATGATGTTCAATCACAACAGTTACAAGCGTAAATAAATTTTCTCATCTAAAATTAAATTATGAATAAAAATTTTCATAATCACAGAACTTTAATTCTCAATGCAACATATCAACCTTTATCTATCGCCTCCGCTAAAAGATCAGTTGCTCTTATTCTTTCAAACAAAATTAATGTAATAAAAACATCAAATCTTGAATTGAGGTCGGAATCTTCAACTATAAAAATTCCTAAAGTTGCAGCATTAAATTACTATGTAAAGGCACCATACGCAAGAAGAGTTGCTTTAAATAGGGAAAATATATTTATAAGAGATCATAACATTTGTCAATATTGTGGAGTTCAAGCTGAATCGATTGATCATATCATACCAAAATCAAAAGGTGGAAAACATGAATGGCAAAATGTTGTTGCCTGTTGCAAAAGGTGTAACTTAATTAAAGCAGATAAAGACTTGAACCAAACAATTCTAAAACTTATTCAATCACCTCTCGCACCAGA
This sequence comes from uncultured Candidatus Actinomarina sp., assembly GCA_902519845.1. Taxonomy (GTDB): domain Bacteria; phylum Actinomycetota; class Acidimicrobiia; order Actinomarinales; family Actinomarinaceae; genus Actinomarina. Next base: position 40,205 of record CABYLQ010000007.1, read on the forward strand.
GGGAAATTTTTGGATAAAAACAATTATAGGTTCAAACCCAGACCCTGAGTGGGAAGAGTACCTAATCTCCGCATAATTTTTTTTCATTAATTGTGTTGCAAAGTGTCATATAGTGTCATATAATGACACAAAGTGGTTCAAGGCACGAAAGGCGGATAAAAGTGTTCCTTGGTGAGTATCAACACATAATGGACTCGAAGGGTAGAGTAGTTATTCCATCGAAGTTTAGAAAAGAGCTCCAACAGGGCTGTGTAGTCACCAAGGGACAAGATAATTGTCTGCAAATTCTAACAAAAAAAAACTGGACTTCTCTTTCCGAAGAAATGGTTGAGCTACCAGTAACAGAAAAATCATCTAGACAGCTCAGAAGAGCTATATTCAGTGGTGCTGTCGACTCTAAGTTAGATTCTGCTGGAAGAATTCCAATACCAGAAAATTTAAGAGAATATAGTCAAATAGATATAAATGGTGAAGTCACTGTTACAGGAATAGGGAACGCAATTGAAATATGGTCATCAAAAATGTGGAAAAAAATTCAAGATGATGCAGATCATGAATTTGCAAATATTAATGAAGTGAAAGGATAGGTTCGTAGCCAGCTCTCTAGACAACTAAATTGGAACACCCTTACTCCGCCCAACTTTCCAATTGGTGCCAGTTCTAGAGAGCTGGGTATGAACAAAAACAGGGTTGGGTACTTGCCACACATTGGTGTGATGAAAGAAGAAATATCTTCTATTTTACACGATGTTCCTCCAGGTATATTTATCGATTCAACTTATGGCTACGGTTCTCATTTCGATACTATTATGAAACACAGCCAACTCACAGCAATCGGATTTGATCGTGATCTAGAAGCAGTTGATAATAGTGATCCTTCTCATGAGGTGGTCAATCTTAATTTTTCAATGATAAGTGATTATGTGAACAATAATTCATTATTACCAATTAGTGGCATTTTATATGATCTTGGTGTTTCAAGTCATCAGATTGAAACTCCAAATAGAGGTTTTTCTTTTTCTATAGATTCGAATCTAGATATGAGAATGAATCAAAAAGACGAACTTACAGCTGAAAAAGTTCTTAATACCTTTTCATATGAAAATCTTTATTCAATTTTTAATGAATTTGGAGAAGAAAGGTATTCAAAAAGTATTGCCAAAAAGATTATAGAAAATAGACCTATAAATAAAACTCTTGAATTATCAAACATAATTAGAAATTCCGTACCAAAGCAAAATCCAATATTTATTGAAAAAAGTATTAGAAGAATATTTCAAGCCTTAAGAATATATATAAATGATGAACTTAATGAATTAAAAGATTCGTTGTTAAAAGTAAAAGACTTGATTCAAAAAAATGGTGTAATTATTTGCATCTCTTATCACTCATTAGAGGATCGAATCATAAAAAATTTTATGAAAGATTTAACATTGGGATGTATTTGTGATCCGTCTATCGCAATATGTGTTTGTAATAATATTCAGAATTTTGAATACCCAAAAAGAAAAAAATATTATCCAAACAAAGAAGAAATTAATTCTAACTCCAGAGCTAATTCAGCAACATTAAGGTATGTACGAAAAATATGAGAAAAAAATATATTTTTAGATTTGCTTACCTTCTTTTATCAGCATCAGTGATTTTATCTTTATTTATAAATTTGAGAATTAATGAAATTTCAAAAGAGCTTTCTGTAATCAATACTGAAATAGTTGAGTTAGAACGTTCAAAAGCAAATCTTAATATTGAATATATTAAAAAATACTCTTTCGAAAATATAGAAAATCTATCAAAATTGAAATCATATGTTCGATTAAGAGTTAGCAATTTAAATTTAGATTTGGAAACTCCTTATAAAGCCAACACAGAAGACGTTCAAGATACAATTGTTATGGGTTTTGGAAGATGAAACTTTCATCAAATAAAATAAAACTTAATTTTTTATTTGGAATTGTTTTAATCCTTGTTACTTTTGGTTCTTATCTATTCATTCAAAAAGTTTATGCATTGCAATTTATTGAATCTGATTTTTTTGAAAATCAAGCATTGTCTTACAGGCAGAGAGTAGAAATTCTTGAAGCTAAAAGGGGAACTATATATGATAAAAATTTTAATGTTTTAGCAAGTAGTGTCCAATCTTATAATGTTGCAATTAAATCAAATGATATCGATGATCTAGGATTTGTTAGTGTTTTATCCTCATTGCTTAACTTAGATGAAGCTGAAATTTTAAAAAAAATTACGGAGAATTCAAAATTTTTCTACTTAAAAAGAAATGTTGATTACGAAACAGGAAATAAAATAAAATCTTGGAAATTTAACGGTATTCACTTAGAACATTCCAATAAAAGAAATGTTTATGATTCCTCTACCTCAAATATTATTGGATTGGTTGATCCTGATGGAAATGGAATTGAAGGGTTAGAGCTTTATTTTGATACTCTTCTTCAAGGAGAAGATGGTGAATTAAGATATGAATCGGCTCCTAATGGTGCAATTATTCCACAGGGAGAAATAAGAACGATTCAACCTAAGCACGGACAAGACTTAATACTTTCAATTGATTCAGAATTACAATATCTTAGTAAAGATCTTTGTCAAGACGCACTCAAAGACACACAAGCCTTCATGTGTTCTGTTGTTTTTGCAAATGCTGTGTCAGGAGAAATTCTTATTTCTGCAGAGGAATCATCAACAAATAATAATTATTTTAACATTGACTTAATTAGCGCAAGAGCAAATTACGAACCTGGTTCTTCATTGAAAATCTTTACTATTGGCTCATTAATTGAAAATGGAGTTGTTAATGAAAATGATATTTATTTAGTTGAAGATAAGATAGAAATTATTGACGGATCATGTAAAGAAGATTTTGAAGGTTACAAAGGGTGTTTTAGAGATTTTCTCAAGCATGAACCTATTAACCTTTCAGTCAAGGAAATTATTGAAAGATCATCGAATGTAGGAACAGTTAAAATTGTTAATGATGGAAATATAAATGAAGTTGAGATGTTCTTAAAAAGGTTTGGCTTTGGTTCAAAAACAGGAGTTGAGTTGTCCGGAGAGTCAAAAGGAGCATTTACTGAATACAAAACGTGTACAACATGTTTAAGTTCTTTATCAATAGGATATTCAATAAACACCACACAATACCAAATGGTGAAAGCATACGGCATAATTGCAAATGAAGGATTAGATTTAAATCTTTCATTAATAAGAACTAATCAACAAAATAACAATAACAAAAAAGTTATAGATCGTAATCTTGCAAAAAGGTTAAAGATGCTTCTTGTCAACGTTGTAGAAGGGCCAAACGGAACAGGAAAATCACTAAAAATGGATGATTACGTTATTGGTGGCAAAACAGGAACTAGTAGAACTTATTTAGAAGGTATTGGTTACTCAAATGATAGATTTACAACTTCTTTTACAGGCTTTATCGAGACATCAAATGGTCCAATTGTAGGCTCTGTAATATTATGGGGGGCAAAGGGCTCACCAATCTCTGAATATGTAACAGGTGGTTCTACAGCTGCACCTATATTTAAAACTATTGTAAGAAATCTTTTACCAGGCGATTAACATGAAAAATTTAAATTTGAGAGATTTGAACTTATCGCAGAATGATATTGATAAATTTGTAAATAGTTCAATAGATGTTGAACGTGATTCAATTCTTTTTATAGATAACGTAAATGTTGAAAAGCTTGATAAGTACGTTAACGATGCTTTGACGAAAAATGCAAAAAAAATATTTACATCCGAAAAATGTAATATAAGTAATGAAAAAATTTTAAAAGTCTCGAACTATGAAGAAGTCTTAAATCAAGCATATAGTTTTATCTGTCCTGATTATGATAAAAAAACTTATTTTGGGATTACTGGAACTAATGGAAAAACTACAACTGGTCATTATTTAGAACAAATTTTAGGAAATAACACTATTTTCATCGGAACTAACAACGAAAATCTATTTAGTGATATCACAAAAGAAAAGCATCTAACATCGCCAAAATTGTTCAATATTTTGAAATTTTTAAGTAAACCTAAAAATAAAACTTATGAAAATATAATTTTAGAAGCTTCTTCTCATGCACTTGATCAAGAAAGATTTAAGGGTATAAAATTTAACACTTCTGGATTTACGAATCTTTCAAGAGATCATTTTGACTATCACAATAACATAAATAAATATTTTGAAGCTAAGCTAAAACTTTTTTCGAAAAACTTATCTGATAAGTTTGTTTATATTGATAGTGAATGGGGAAATAAAGTCAAAGAGAATTCTGTTATTCCATCATTTAAGATAGGTAAGAATAATGATTCAAATCTAAAAATCCTAGAAGAAAAATTATTTCCAAATATTAATTTGAAAATACAAATCAATGATGATAAACATGATATAAATTTGAATGTTACTGGACCCAATTTTAATTTAAATTTTTTACTTGCATTATCAATGGCTTATTTTTCTGAAAAATCAGATATTCAAAATTGTGAGGAAAATTTTAAGAATATTCAAAATCCTAAGGGCAGGTTTGAAATAATTAATTTTAAGAGTAACAAAATTGTTGTAGATTATGCACATACCCCTGACGCAATCAAAACAACAGTGGATTTTGTAACCCAATATTTCTCAAGCGTAATTGTAGTTTTTGGCGCAGGAGGCGATAGAGACATAGAAAAGCGTTTGCATATGGGAAATGCAACAAAAAATGCAGATCAAACAATTATTACAAATGACAATCCACGCCATGAAGATCCTGAAAAGATTGCAAAAGATATTCTCGAAGGATGCGATAAAGAAAAAACTGTAGTAATACTTGATAGGAAAGAAGCAATAACTTATGGAATTAACCAACTCAAGGAGAATTCAGTTTTATTAGTATTAGGTAAAGGGCATGAAATGCATCAAGAGATAAAAAATAACAAAAATAATTTCAATGATTTTGACTATATTTCCGACCTTCTAGGAGATATAAATTGATTGGAATTATTGTTGCAGGAGCAATATCATTTATTTGTGTAATTCTTTCAACTTCTATTGGAGTTAATTATTTTAAAACTCGAAATATTGGACAACCGATACAAAAAGAAGTCGTTTTTCACGATCATAAAAAGGGTACTCCAACTATGGGGGGAGTGTTCATAATTTTTGGTACCTACTCTGGGTACATCCTTTCACATATCAATTTTTGGACGATCGGTGCGGGTTTTAAAGTTGAGTTTATAGATATAAATCCTGTGATTTTTATATCACTGTCATTAGGAACTCTGATGGCTAGCGTAGGTTTAATAGATGATTTATTAAAAGTTCGAAAGAATAGAAATTTGGGTCTTAGAGCTAGAAACAAAATATTTTTGCAAATTCTTGTAGCAGCTATTACAAGTTTTTATTTTTACTATCTTGACTACTCATCAACATTTTATTTTTTTAGTGGATTTGGTTTCGAAGTAGGTTTTATTAAATGGATTATCATTACCTTTTTAATAGTTGGAATTACTAATTCTGTAAATCTAACAGATGGGCTTGATGGGTTAGTAGCTGGATCATCATCAGTTTCATTTGGTGGAATCCTAATAATTTCATTCTGGATATTTAGACATCCAGAATATTATTCAAGTTTTATGAACAATGAAATACTTGATCTAGATCTATCTATACTAATTTCTGCTTTAGCTGGTTCAGCACTCGGTTTTTTATGGTGGAATACCAATCCTGCAAAAATAATTATGGGAGATGTTGGTTCTCATTTTATTGGTTCAATGTTTCCAATTATATTGATTTCAATCGGTGCAGATGGCTTAATTTTGTTTTTCTGTTTCTTATATATTTTTGAGGCTTTGTCTGTGATTATCCAAGTTTCTTCATTTAAATTAAATCAAAAAAGAATTTTTAAAATGACACCTATCCATCATCATTTTGAGATGAGTGGATGGGCTGAAACTACAATAATTGTAAGATTTTGGATTATTAATGGAATATTTATCGTAATAGGGCTTGGTCTATTTTATGGAGACTGGGTATTGTTTGGAAATTAAGTGAAAACATTAATTTTTGGCTATGGCATTACTGGAAAAGCAGTTGAAAACTTTTTTAAAGTTAAATCTAAAGAATATTTAATTTACGACGATAACGAAAATGTAATTATTGATATTAAAAAAGAACTGCTTTTTGACGATTCACAAATTGATTCAATCGATGAAATTGTAATTTCTCCAGGTATAAATCCAAGTCACAAACAAATTAAGAATTTTGAAACAAAAAACATAATTACTGATATTGATTTATTTTCCAGAGAATTTCAAGGAAGATTTATTGGTGTTACTGGAACAAATGGGAAGACTACATTTGTAAATTTGTTGACTGATTTTCTGATTTCAAAAAACATTAATGCTGTTGCATGTGGAAATGTTGGAGTTTCGCCATTAAGTATTCATTTTGAAGATAAAGATTTTGCTATAGTAGAACTGTCAAGCTTTCAGCTTTATTATGCATCAGAGGTTAAAGCTGATTTTGGGATATTTCTTAACTTTCACTCTGATCACCTTGATTGGCACAAAGATGAGAGAGAGTATAAAAAATCAAAATTAAAATTATTGACCTTTTTAAATTCAAACGAAAATTTAGTAACTGGCTTTAATACATTTTCAGAGAAACCTCTTGAAAATGTATTAAATATTTCTATTGATAAAGGTAAAGATGAGCTCTTAATGAAAAATTACGACTTTGATGATTTGAGTTTTCCAATAGATACGTGCCTGGCTTTTTTAAAGATAATCGAAAAATTAGATATAAATCTAGACGAAGGTTATGAATATTTGAAAAAAGAGGTTTATTCTGAACATCGCTTTGAATTTGTTGAATCGATTAATGGTACAAATTTTATAAATGATTCGAAGTCTACTAACTTTCACTCCATGTCTGTAGCTACATCCAGAGTGAAGAATGCACTTTTAATCATGCATGGAATAACAAAGAATATTCCAGAAGATGAAATAAATATTTCTGCTGAAATAAAAAAGATACTTATTCCAAAAAATATGAATATTGATATCGATGTACCTGACTGTGAAATTGTTAACTTAGATTCTATCTTTAGTCTAGAAACCTATCTTGAAGCGGAATATCAAAACTTTGATAACATATTGTTTTCTTGTGGAGGTTCAAGTTTTTCTGATTTTGAAGATTACAAGGACAGGGGATTATTTTTTAAGAAAATAGTTAATAATTTAAAGGTCAATACAAGATGAATCATACATATTCATTTTTTCAAAGGATAAATCTTTTTAGTATATGGTTTTTAGTAACTTTTGGAATCTTGGTAAATATATCCGCTTCATCAGTACAAGGTTTAAATCAATATAATGACAATTTTTATTTTATAAAAAGGCACATAGTTGCTGTATTAATTGGAGTTTTAATTTTTAATATTGGTAAAAAAGTTAATTTTTATTCATACAGCCGATTAATCAACTTTTCTATTGTATTTGCTACATCTGCTTTATTTTTTGTCTTAACTTATGGAATTGTACGAGGTGGTAGTAGAAGATGGGTAGATCTGGGAATAATTAATTTTCAACCAAGTGAACTTGCAAAACCGATAATTATACTTTGGGTTGCTTACCAATTAACTAATATGGATACAAAATTCAACAATTTTTTCTATCTCCGCAGAGCCATGTTTCTACCAGTAATTTGTTGTTTCTTTATATATCTTCAACCAGACTATGGAACAACAATTACGATTTTCGGTATTTTATTAAGTCAGATACTATTTTCAAAAATAGATTTCAAATACCCAGTTGGAATACTATCCCTTTCTATTGTTCCTCTCTACTTCTTAGCTATTTCTGGGAGTTATAGGTTTAATAGAATAACTACTTGGCTAAATAGAGATTGTGATTTAGGTATTGATTTGTTAGGCGCTTGTTTTCAGTTGAATCAGAGTAGAATTGCAATTAGTTCGGGTGGAATGTTTGGATTAGGACCTGGAACGTCTCGTGCAAGATGGGGAATGCTACCTAACTCACATACTGATTTTATAGCATCTATAATTGGGGAAGAGTATGGCTTTGTCGGACTTTTAATTTTCGTGATCGTACTAGGGTTCTCAATTATCTCATTCTATGGTTTAGCAATTTCCACCAAAAGTGAATTCAAGAAATTAATATTCGTAGGAATAGGTTCTTGGGTATTTATTCAAACAGCTATAAATTTGGGTGGAGCAGTGGGACTTTTACCAATAACCGGGATAGTTTTACCTTTCATATCTTATGGGAGTAGTGCGATGGTTGCACTATTTACTGGTATTGCAATAGCGTACTCAAGAATATGAATCAAAATAAAATTATCTTCTTTTGTGTTGGAACTGGAGGGCACGTACTTCCAGTGAAGAATATTATTGATGAGTTATTAAATAGTGGAATAACAAAAAATCAAATTGAAATAGTAACAGATAATAGAGGCGCTAAGTTCTTAAAAGAAGTTGATGTAAAATGCTATACGACTCATGTATATAGATCCGATATTGGAATATTAGGATATTTAATTAATCTAACCAAGATTTTCAAGACAATCTCAAATATCAAAAGAAATATGGATTTTAAAAATACAAAAATAATTTTCACTACCGGCTCCTACATTGCTCCTATCGCAGCCTACTTTAGCTGGAGAAACAAAATAAAATTTTTTGTTCAAGAACAAAATATTTTTACTGGTTTAGGAAATAAGATTGCTTCTTATTTTAAAAGCACAGTATTTGCTTCATATCCAGATACAAAAAATGTTAATCAAAAAAATGTTGAATTTGTTGGCCCTGTAATTGATAAAAATATTAAAAAGTCTATCAAAGATATTAATGAAAATATTGTGATCGGTGTGCAAGGTGGTAGCCAAGGCTCTTATGAAATAAATAATTTGATATACAAATATTTAGAGAATCATAAATTGAATAAAGTAAAAATATTACATATTGTTGGCCCATCAAATATTGATAAATCAAAAAATTTTAATAAGTATGAACAATTGGAATATGTAGAAAATATGAATGATTTCTATCAACAAATCGACATTCAAATTTCAAGAGCTGGCGGCGGTATTCTCGAAGCGGTATATTTAAATATACCTTTGATACTTATACCATATAAATTAGGAACTACATCATCACATCAGCAGATGAATGCTAAATTTCTTGTAGACAATGACTATGCCATAATATGCAATAATTACATTGACGTTGAAAAAGAACTTTTACATATTGATAATAAAAATACTGATTGGTTAGATAAATACAAAGTCAACAAATCAATTGAAAGCGGAAATATATCAATTAGCAAAAAAATTATTCAGGAAATCAAAAATGGATTATAAAAATATTTATATTTTAGGAATTGGCGGTTCAGGAATGAGCTCTATTGGTAAATATTTAAAACAAAAAGGACTCAATGTAATCGGTTATGATCAGAGAAAATCATATATTACGAATTTACTTAAACAAGACGGAATTGATGTTGTATTTTCTGAATTTGATATTCCATACGATAAAAATAATTTATATATATTTTCAAGTGCAATACCCATAGATTCAGAAAAATTTTCAAAATTTCATGATAAAGAAAATGTAATTTCACGTCCAGATTTTTTACAAAATTTATCTAATGAAAATAAAATAATTGGTATTACCGGTACGCATGGAAAAACATCTACGACTGCATTACTTTCACATATTTTTCATTTCAATAATGTAAATGTCTCATACATTTATGGAGGAGTTACAAATTTTAACGGAATTGGTGGGCATTATGGGGATTCAGATCAGCCCATTATTTTAGAGACTGATGAAGCATTTAATACATTTGAAAAAATTTTAATTTCAGATCTTTTGGTACTCAATATCGATAGTGATCATTTAGATTTTTTTAAAAACTTTAAAAATTATAAAAATGCATTTCTTAAAGTAATGGATAATGTTAAAGATAATTTAGTCATTAATTATGATGACTCAGTTTTGCAAGGCCTTGAAGGCTTTAATAATATAATTAAATATGGTAAAAATAAAGATTCTGATTTCTTAATTTTAACTCCAAATAAATTTCTATATGAAAACAAAGAATATACTATTAATTCACAAATATTAGGTGATCATTTTAGATCAAATATGGTTGGTGCGATTGTTTTAGCAATGAAAAACGGAATTAGTATCGAGAAATCATTGGATGCCATTTTATCTTTTCCTGGAGTTAAAAGAAGAACTGAGCTTATAGGAATTGCAAAAGGAATTTCAATATACGATGATTATGGACACCATCCAACAGAGATGAATGCAACTATCAGTTCTTTAAAAAAGATCACTAAAAATAAATTGTATGTAGTTTTCCAACCTCATAGATATTCAAGGACAAAAGAATACTTTAGTTTATTTAAAGATTCTCTTGTTCAATCAGATTTTTCAATTGTTACTGATATTTATCCTGCTGGTGAAGATCCTATTCCTGGGATTTCAAGTAAAAATTTTGAAGGTGAAAATATAAAATACCTACAATCAACACGGTTTGTCCCGGAATATCTATCACAAGAAGTAAATCAGGGAGATGTAATTTTAACTTTAGGTGCTGGTGATATAACTTTACTTGGACCTAAAATACTTAAGTATATAAATGAAAATAAGTAGCGTAGATTTATCAAAGATAACAACCTATAGGTTTGGTGGTGTTTGTAAAAGTTTTATTGAGGTGGTAGACAAAGAAGATTTAAATAAATTAAATGAAATAGTACTCGGAAAAGAAAACGTAATTATAGGAAAAGGTTCCAACGTAGCATTCTCTGATAAAGAATTCCAAGGCAATGTCATTAGTCCTAAATTTACAACAATCGAAGAAAAAAGTGAGACTGAAATTACCGTCGGAGCATCAGTATTTTTGCCAGACCTAGCAAGGTACTTTAAAGAAAATGAATTTTCAAATGGAGAATTTTTGATCGGGATTCCAGGAACAGTAGGGGGTGCTGTGAAAATGAATGCTGGAGCATATGATTGGGAATTTTCAGATCTTGTTCTATATATAGAATATTTTGACTTAAAAACATCAAAGATAATTAAATTGAGTAAAGACAATATTAATTTCTCATATCGATCTTCCCAAAACCTTGATAATAAAATTATTTTAAGCGCAACTCTCCAAATTGAAAAAGGTGATATACATAAAATAAAGAGCAATCTTGCAAATTTTAATAAAATAAGAAAAAACAGTCAGCCTCCAGCAATTTATAATGCTGGAAGTGTTTTTAAAAATACTAAAGACTATAAAGCAGGGAAGTTGATTGATGAAGCGGGGCTCAAAGGTTATGAAATAGATGGTGTGAGTGTAAGTGAAAAGCATGCAAACTTCTTTATTGCAAAAAAAGAAGCTAAATCACTTGCACTATATAAGCTTGTACAGCATGTAAAACAGGTAGTTGATAATAAATTTGGAATTAAATTAGAAGAAGAAATAATTTTTATTGGTGAATTTGATTTATGAACCTTCTGAGCGAAGTTGAAAGTAAATCTTTTAGAACTTTTACTCTTTTTATTTTTATTGTATTAATAATTCTTGCTCTTTTAGTTTCAATTTTTTCTTACAAGTATAGAGTTTCAAGCATTAATTATGACTATGAATTAAATCTCAATTATGAAGAGTTAAAAGGAATCGAAAACTTGTCAATTTGGCTAGTTAATGATGATAATTTTGAAAAATTTTATCTAGATAATCCAAATGTTGAAAATTTAGAAATTTCAAAGCAATTGCCAAATGTCATCAACATAGATATCAACTTGTACCAAAAAATTATCGTTTACACTGACTTTAGAGATACTAGCCCTGAGCAAAGAGTCCTCTATAAAAATTTATACACTGCTGATGCTATTTCTGAAAAAGACCTGGCGCATTTAGTAATTACAAACGGTCCAATCCTTGATGGTTTTTATAGCGAAATTGTTTCGTTTATCTTAACTGTACAAAAATACGAAGTTGACCTTAGTGAAGTATCTATGACTTTTGACGGAAATGCTCTCGTAATAAATTACTTAGATACGATCATTGATGCAGGGAAAGCGGTTGATCTCTCCAGGAAAGGAACAGTGGTTGGTTACATCCTTGAGAAGGGAAACTGTAAGGGGAGCGTAAAGATCCTTCAAAGTTCCGGTGAAGATATTGAAACATTATTTGAATGTTAATCTAAACCTAAAGTATAGATATAGATAAAATTTAAAAAACTTTTTGTATATATCTATACATTTGATACTCTCCTTAATAAGGAAAAATTATGGTAAATAAAAAACAAACTAAATCAAAACCTAAGTCTAAAGCAAAACCTACAAAGCCGAAGGCAAAAAAAACAGCATCAAAGTCAAAGAAAACTGTTTCAAGAACAAGTAACAAACAAAGAGGAGTCAATTTAAATATGAGACCAAGAAATTATGCAGCAGTTATAAAAGTTATTGGAGTTGGTGGTGGTGGAACTAACGCCGTAAATAGAATGATTAAAATGGGTATCAAAGGTGTTGACTTCGTAGCATGTAACACTGATGCGCAAAGTTTACTTGGTTCAAAAGCTGACCTTAAATTAGATCTTGGAAGAAAATCAACTAGAGGTTTAGGAGCTGGTGCTAATCCTGAAGTGGGGAGACAAGCCGCAGTCGATTCAGAAGAATTAATCAATGAGGCTCTCAAAGGTGCTGATATGGTCTTTATTGCTGCAGGTGAAGGTGGAGGTACAGGAACTGGTGCTTCACCTATACTCGCAAATATTGCCCATGAAATGGGTGCATTAACTGTTGGAGTAGTCACAAGACCTTTTGGCTTTGAAGGTAGAAGAAGGTCGGTGCAGGCAGAAGAAGGTATCCAAGCTTTAAGAGATGTAGTTGACACACTTATTGTTATTCCGAATGACAGATTATTACAGATAAGCGACAAAGATATAAAAATTAGTGAAGCTTACCTAAAGTCTGATGAAATATTAGCAAACGGTGTTAGAGGCATTACAGGTTTAATTACAAATCCTGGAATAATAAACGTTGACTTTGCAGATGTTAAAACAATATTAAAAGATGCAGGTAATGCTGTTTTAGGAATTGGACGTTCAACTGGCGAACAAAGAGCTCCAAACGCTGCTCAAGCTGCAATATCATCTCCATTGTTAGAAGCAAATATGGATGGAGCAGAAGGTGTATTGATAACTATTGCTGGATCCGAGGACTTGAAACTGCAAGAAGTAAATGAAGCAGCAAGAGTTATTACAGAAAGAGCTGATGACAATGCTGAAATCATATTTGGCCACTTAGTTGATGATTCTTTAGGTGACGCTGTTGAGGTCACTGTTGTTGCTGCTGGATTTGGACAACGACCTAATAGAAGAGTATCTTCTGATTTTGATGAAAATGGAGGAGAAAGTCTTCCTGATTTCATCAGGGGATGATTAATTCAAATTTAATCAAAAACGTAGAATTTCTAAATAAACTCAATTCAAATCAAAATTTGAAATTTGGTTCATTCGCAGAAATGAATCAAACTCACAGTGATGTAGTTTTAGAAATTGATAAAAAAGGTACATACGAAGCAGATGCCTTAATAACTGAAACAAAAAACTTAAAACTTGTTGTCAAAACTGCTGATTGTATGCCAGTAATCATATCTGATGGAAAGAAAGTGGGAGTTATACATATTGGTTGGAAAGGGGTCAAAAACAAAATTTTTTTTAAGACAATTAAAAAATTTAATCTTACTAATTTAAAAGTTTCTATTGGACCACACGCACAAAAATGTTGTTATGAAATTAAAGATGACTTATTTAAGAAATTTCCAGAGTCAACAATTCAGAAACAAAGTAAAAAATATCTTGATTTGAGTAAAGAAATTGTAATATTTTGTATTGAAAATAATATCGACTTTGAAAATTCCTCAATATGCACGATAGATAATGATTCTTTTAATTCATATCGCCGTGATAATACTGAATTAAGACAATGGAGTATGGTTTGGATTTAAATAATCTATATAAAATTTTGGAATTAGTGAGAGAGTATAACTGTAAACTTCTTCCTGTTATTAAAGGTAGGGATGAAGAAGATATTTTAAAAATTTATAATGAAGGACTTAGAGAATTTGGTGAAAATAGATTAAATGAACTATCAGATCATAAAAGGTTCTTACCCGAAGCAAGCTTTCATTTTATAGCTCCTCTACAATCAAGAAAAATACGTGAAATAATGAATAGCTGTGACTTTATCCATGCACTGCAAAGACCAAAAGAAATTCATATAATTAATGAATGTTATGAAAATCAAGATATTTTTGTCCAAATTAATATAGATGATGATCCCAATAAAAGTGGTATTCAGACAAATGAAGTCGATGAATTTTTTGATAAATTTGAAGGGTTAAATTTTTTTCCTGTTGGAATTATGTGTATACCAAGTGTTGATGCTGATCCTAGAATCTCATTCAATAAAATGTCAAAAATTAATGAGAAGCTAAAAATAGATTTTAATTATTACAAAGGAGAATTATCGATGGGTATGTCTGGCGACTATAAAATAGCCCTAGATTATGGTGCTACAATAATACGGATAGGTAGTAAAATTTTTAATTAATGTTAGAAAAATTCTTAATTTCAATAGGTTTAAAACAGCCAGAATATGTTGAGGATCTAGTCCCGGAAAAAACTCGCACGGTGCGTCCCTCATCTGAAAATAGATTTGAAAATGAAGATTACACTGGTGATTTAAAAATCCACCAACCAAAAGATGAAGTTGAAATTAAAGTTTTAAGGTCTTTTAATGACAGTCATCTTATTGGGCCACCCATAAAAGAAGGATATATTGTTGCTGTAGATATAAGAGATATTGGCGATCAAGCCATCAGACAAAGAATTGTTGATTTTATTACAGGCATTGCTTTTATCAGCGACTCAAAAATGAGAATTATTCATAAGGATGGTGTCTATTTAGTTATTCCTTCAAATATGTCACTTCCATCTACTGAACGAGAGAGATTGCAAAATCTTGGTCTCTATAAAATAAATGTGTAGTTTATTTTTACTAGGATTTAGGCTTTTAAGCTATTCATTGTTTTTATGGATCATCTTAAGCTGGATACAAGTTTCAGACGATCATCCAATTGGACAATTAAAAATGATTTTAGACCGTTTTTATGGAAGATTGTTAGAACCAATCAGAAGCAGAATAGGCCCACTTAGGATCGGGATGGCAGGTATTGATTTATCACCAATTGTTCTTATATTGGGAATTAACTTTGTTCAGCCAATCATTCTTAGATTTGTTTGCTAGATCTTTTCAATTACTGTATCTAATTTAAAATCAAGAAGTATGTTTGTTGCCTTTTTCTCAACTAAATTAATCTCAGTTGCAAGAGTTTCTTTCGCTATATAATTATTAAAAAGTTTAAAACTTGCTTTCGCTTTTTCGTCATCAGTTAAAATATTAAGTTTAATTCGATCAGTTATATCAAACTTCAAATCTTTTCTTTGATTTTGGACAATCGAGACAATCTCTCTAGATATTCTCTCATAAAACAATTCATCTGATATTTGAATATCAAGATTAATACTAAATTCTTCAATTATTTCATGGCTATCGCTTTCCTCGAGCTTTACAAGTCTCATGTCTAAATCATTTAAAGAGATTTTATTTTGCTTGTAAGACAAGCCATTGTTTGCAATTAATTCTTTAATTTCATTTTGTTTAAGTTCATTTAAAAAACTAGATAAATTTGTAATTTCACTACCTAATTTTGGACCTAACTTTGAAAAATCTGGTTTACATTCATATTTATACCAATCATCAACTTCATTTAGGTAGTCTATGTTTTTTAAATTAAGTTCATCCAATATTATTTCTTTTACACTTTCAATATCTTTCACTAATTCAGCATTGTTAGATATTATTGAGATTTTTTCTAATGGTTGTTTATTTGGAAGATCTAAATTCATTCTTATATTTCTGCCTGTTTTAATAATTTTTTTAGCAATAGCTATCTGTTCTTCTAGCTTCTTATTTATTATTTTATTATTTGCTTCAGGGTAGTCTTCAAGATGAATGCTTGAATTTTGTTCTTGTATAAGTCCTTGGTATATTTCTTCGCAAACAAATGGGAGTACAGGTGCCATTGTTTTAGAGAATTCTAAAAGAACTTCATGTAAAGTTTTGAAAGCATTTAATTTATCAATATCATCAAGATCTTTCTCCTTCCAAAATCGTTTTCGGTTTGTTCGAACATACCAATTAGTGAGTTCATCGATAAAACCAATAAGTGGAGGTATTACTTCATAAAGATAATAATTTTCCATTTTTTCATTTACAGTTTTTATAAGTGATTGAAGGCTAGAAATTATCCATTGATCCATCAAGGCTCTATTTTCTATTGGAGCAGCCTTATTTAATTCTTCAGTTGTAATATTGTCTGCATTTGCATAATTTGAGAAAAAGGAAAAGCTATTCCATAAAGGTAAGATTACATTCCTAGTGACTAACTTCACTCCTTCTTCTGAAAATTTAAGGGGTTCTCCTCTAACAACGGGTGAATTTATTAAATAAGCTCTCAAGCTATCACCACCATACTTATCTAGCAAATCTTCTGGATCTGGATAATTCTTAAGGCTTTTACTCATTTTTCTACCATCCTCTGCAAGAATCATTCCAGTAGTAATACAATTTTTAAAAGCAACCGAATCGAAAAGTGATACTGCCAAAACAGTTAGCGTATAAAACCAGCCTCTTGTTTGGTCTAATCCCTCGGCAATAAAGTCAGCAGGAAAACCATCCATAAAATTTTCTGAATTTTCAAACGGATAATGTTGTTGGCCGTAAGGCATTGAACCAGATTCGAACCAACAATCAAGTACTTCAGGGGTTCTTGTGTATGTCTTACCATCTATTTCAATTTTTATTTCATCTAAGAAATGTTTATGTAAGTCATCTACCTCCACTCCTGAAAGTTCTCTAAGTTGTTCTATGGAACCGACACAAATTATGTCATCAGGATTATCATCATTTATCCATATTGGAATACAGCTTCCCCAGTATCTGTTTCTACTAATTGCCCAGTCTCTTGCATCGGCTAACCAGTTAGAAAATCGTTTCTCACCTATAAATCCAGGGACCCAATGAGTTTGAGCATTAAGTTCCACCATTCGATCACTAATTTTTTCAACATTTACAAACCATGTCGGTATAGCTTTATAAATTAATGGGGTGCCTGTTCTCCAACAAAAAGGATAAGAATGCATTTCTCTTTTTGAACTAAAAAGCAAGCCTCTTTCATCCAATTGCTTAATAATTACATTGTCAGCATCCTTTACATTTAAATCCTCAAGACCTGCTACGGATTGATCAAACTTACCAGCCAATGTAACTGGATCAACTATTACAGTAATTCCTGCATTTTTCAAACAATAAAAATCACTCTCACCATAAGAAGGAGCTTGAGATACCAAACCAGAACCTGATGCAGTATTTGTATCATCACTGTGGATTAATTTAAAAGCCTTTCCTATGTTCTCTTTTTCGAATTCAGAATATGCTGGAATGTATTCTCCTCCAATCATATTTTCACCATCACATGAACCTTGGATGGAATAATCATAGTTGTCTAGTTCATGT
>CABYLQ010000008.1 GCA_902519845.1 uncultured Candidatus Actinomarina sp.
TTTACTTTCCATGAGGATCTATCTCTAAAATATGAAGGCACACGTTTTCTTAAATTCTTAGCTTTTCCAACATACAATGGTTCCTCGTATTCATCTTTAAAGATATAAATACCAGGACTTGTTGGAATTTCTTTTATTTCTATTTTTTCCATTACAAGACTGATCTTAAATGATAGCCTGTCAAAGAAGTTTTATCTGATGCTAAACTTTCTGGAGTTCCTTCTGAGATAATTTTTCCTCCATTTTCTCCTCCTTCTGGTCCGAGATCAATAACCCAATCTGAATTTTTTATTACATCAAGATTATGTTCGATAACAAGTACAGTATTTCCTTTGTCAACAAGCATATGTAGAACTTCTAATAACTTTTGAACATCTGCAAAATGCAGACCCGTAGTTGGCTCATCCAGTATATACATTGTTCTACCTGTTGATCTTTTGCTCAACTCTTTTGCTAGTTTCACCCTTTGAGCTTCCCCTCCTGAAAGAGTTGTGGCTGATTGACCAAGTGTTATGTAAGATAAGCCAACATCATCTAATGTTTTAATTATTCTTGAAATCTGAGGTTGATTTTCAAATATTTTAAGAGAATTTTCAACTGTAGAATTTAGTATGTCGGAAATTGTATTGCCTTTCCATCGTATATTTAATGTCTCATTGTTATACCTTGAACCTTTACAATCCTCACACATCACATAAACATCAGGTAAAAAATACATCTCTACTTTTATTGTTCCATCACCTCTGCATACTTCACATCTTCCTCCTGGTACATTGAAAGAAAATCTTCCAGGCTTATAACCACGGATCTTAGCTTCTTCTGTTTGAGAATAAAGAGAACGTATAATGTCAAAAACACCAGAATAAGTTGCAGGATTTGATCTTGGAGTTCTACCTATAGGTGATTGATCGATCTCAATTAATTTATCAATATAATTTAAGCCACTTACACTTTTATGGACACCAGGTGGACTCCAATTTTTTCGCGAAAACTCATTTTGTATAGCCTTAGACAATATTTCTGATACCAATGTTGACTTTCCACTCCCCGATACTCCTGTAACTGAAATAAATTTCCCAAGAGGAAATTCAGCAGTAAGATTCTTTAAATTATTTTCTTTTGCTCCTCTTACAACAATTTTTTCATTATTTCCTTTTCTTCTAACTTTTGGGTATGGTACTTTTTGTTTTCCAGATAAATATTGCCCAGTAATTGATTTTTTATTCTTTGATACAGTTTCAAAATCACCAGCAGCAACTATATTTCCACCTTCTTCTCCTGCTCCCCAGCCAATATCAATAATGAAATCAGAACTTCTCATTGTTTCTTCATCGTGTTCAACGACAAGTACAGTATTTCCTAAATTTTTCAATCTTAATAATGTTTCGATTAATTTTTTGTTATCAGACTGATGTAGACCAATCGATGGTTCATCTAAAACGTAGAGTACGCCAGTTAATCCAGAGCCTATCTGTGTAGCTAATCTAATTCTTTGTGCTTCACCTCCTGATAGAGTTGCAGCACCTCTATTTAACTGTAAGTAAGTAAGTCCAACTTCATTCAAAAAAAGTAATCTTTCATTAATTTCTCTTAAAATTGTTTCTGCAATTTCTTTTTCGTTACCAGTTAGTTTTAAATTTTGAATCACCTTACTAGCTTTGTTAATAGATAATTTATTAAAATCACCAAGTGTAAGTGATTTGACTTTCACATTTCTTGATCTTGGATTTAACCTTTCACCATCACAATCAGTGCATGGCAATTCTCTCATAAATTGCATATAATATTCTCTTCTGTGATCAGATTCGGTCTCTTCGTAAATTTTCTTAAATAATGGTATAACTCCAGGAAATTCTCTTTCCCAAGTTCTGGAATTTCCAAATCGATTTGTATATCTGATTGGAGTTTTAATTCCATCTGATCCGAAAAGGAGAATAAATTTATCGTTATCAGATAAATCTTTATATGGAATATTTCTTGGTATGTCAAAATATTCACAAACCCCATAAATCTGTGCACGAAAATATTTTCTTTTAGACATTTCCGGAAAGACATTTTCATCAATAGATTGGATTTCGTCCTTTACTAATAGATTTTCATCAATTTCGTAGTTTATACCAATACCATTACATCTTTCACATGCCCCAAATGGAGAATTAAATGAAAAATCTCTTGGCTCTAGTTTGCCATAAGAAGTGCCACATTGTTTACAACCAAGATTTTGACTAAATGACTTTATATCCTCGTCAATCTTAATATCAACTAATCCGCTTGTTAAATTAATTGCTGCCTCAACAGATTGTGGAAGTCTTCTTCCACCAGTTTTTTTAATTTTTACTCTATCTACAACAACTGAGATGTTGTGATTGAAGTATCTATCCAGCCGTTTTGCCTCATCTAATCTGACTAACTCCCCATCAATATAAGCTCTACTAAAGCCTTGTTTTAAGAGATCTTTAAATAAGGTTTCGAACTCTCCTTTTCTTGATTTAACAATTGGTGCAAGAATTTCAACATATATGTCCTCACCAATTTCTAATATTTGATTAACTATAAAATCAGTAGATTGTTTTTCTATTTTAGAACCGCAGTTTGGGCAATAGCTGATACCTATTCTTGCCCAAAGTAGACGTAAATAATCGTGTATTTCTGTCACAGTACCTACCGTTGAACGAGGGCTTCTTGACGAGGTTTTTTGGTCAATAGCTATAGCAGGTGAGAGACCCTCAATTTGTTCAACATTTGGTTTCTCCATTTGCCCAAGAAATTGACGTGCATAAGCAGATAAGCTTTCAACATATCTTCTTTGACCTTCAGCATAAATAGTATCAAAAGCTAGAGAAGACTTACCAGAACCTGACAGGCCGGTAATCACTACCAATTGATTTTTTGGAATATCAATACTGATATCTTTTAAGTTATGCTCTTTTGCACCTTTAACCTTTAAATAATCATTTACCATTAGCTAGGCAGCTCCATAATTTCTTTTTTTATCTCTTTAAGCTCGTCCCTTAATCTAGCAGCAACTTCGAACTCCAATAAATCAGCTGCAACTTTCATCTCTTTTTCAATATCTTTTGATATTTTATATAAATCCTCTTTAGATGCATTTTTCAAATTCAAATTTGATCTAAACAAAATATCGTCTTTTGAAGGTCTGTTCCTTTCAACGATTTCAAGAATATCAGTTATTTCTTTCTTGATAGTCTCTGGATTTATATCATATTTTTTATTATGTTTATCTTGAATCTCTCTTCTTCTTTTTGTTTCTCCAACTGCTTTCGTAATAGAGTCTGTAATTTTATCGGCATACATTATTACATAACCATCTTTGTTTCTAGCTGCACGACCAATTGTTTGAATTAAACTTGTTTCAGATCTTAAAAAACCTTCTTTATCAGCATCCATAATTGCAACTAATTGGACTTCTGGTAAGTCAAGTCCCTCTCTTAATAAATTTATACCTACAAGAACATCGAATTCTCCTTTTCTTAGATCTCTTAGAATTTCAATTCTTTCCAGAGTGTCAATATCTGAATGAAGATAACGTGTTTTTATTCCCATTTTCAAAAAATAATCACTTAAAGCTTCACTCATTTTTTTTGTTAAAGTTGTAACAAGAACCCTATTGCCGTTATTTATTACGGATTTAATTTCACTTAATAAATCTTGAATTTGATCTTTAGTAGGTCTGACATCTATATTTGGATCTAATAAACCAGTTGGTCGAATAACTTGTTCAATAAAAATTTCTGAATTTTCATTTTCCCATTTACCTGGAGTTGCGGATACAAGAATAGTTTTATTTACTTTATTTCTCCATTCATCAAATTTTAATGGACGATTGTCAAGGGCAGCTGGCAATCTGAATCCATAATCCACAAGAGTAGATTTTCTTGACTTGTCCCCTTCATATTGTCCTCTGATTTGAGGTATAGCAATATGGCTTTCATCAACAACCATAAGAAAATCATCTGGAAAAAAATCAATTAATGTATATGGTGCCTCCCCTGGCTTTCTACCATCAAAATATCTAGAGTAGTTTTCTATACCTGAACAAACACCAAGTTCACCTAACATTTCTAAATCAAACATTGTTCTTTGCTTTATACGTTGTGCTTCAAGTAATTTATTGTCTTTTTCAAACTTTGAAATTTGTTTTGTCAAATCATTTTCAATTTCCTTTAATGCATTTTTTCTTTCTTCATCAGAAGTTACATAATGAGATGCAGGAAATATAGCTAACTCAGTTAATTTTTCTAATATCTCACCTGTAACTGGATCAATTCTAGATATTTTTTCTATTTCATCCCCAAAAAATTCAATTCTAAAAATAGTTTCTTCATAAACAGGAAATATATCTAATGTGTCACCCTTTAATCTAAACGTACCTCGAGTAACAACTAAATCATTTCGAATGTACTGCTGTTTTACTAACTGACCAATCAAATCATCTAAATCAAATTCTTTTCCTTGAATAATTGGAATAATTTTATTTTTGTATTCTTTGGGCGAGCCAAGACCGTATATGCAAGAAACAGATGAAACTACAATGACATCGTCCCTTAATAGTAAAGCGCTTGTTGCTGAGTGTCTTAATCTGTCAATTTCTTCATTTATATTTGCATCTTTTTCTATGAAAGTATCGGTTCTTGGAACGTATGCTTCTGGCTGGTAGTAATCGTAGTAAGAAACAAAATATTCAACTCTATTTTCTGGAAAAAATTGTTTGAACTCATTTGCTAATTGAGCTGCAAGAGCTTTATTTGGAGCAAGTACCAAAGTAGGTTTTTGAACTTCCTCTATAAGCCAAGCTATTGTTGCAGATTTACCTGAACCAGTAATTCCCATTAATGTTTGAAAATCAATATTATTGTCAATTCCATTTTTTAACTTTTTAATTGCAGCAGGCTGATCCCCCTTTGGAGTAAATTCTGAGATCACTTTAAATTTATTCATTACAAAGATTCTATTACTTTTTTAAGTTCACCTTCTAAATCTTCTTTGACGTCATTATTAATTACTGTACCTATAGAGTGCCACCATTCATCATCTGGTTGGTTGTTTATCCTATTTGTAATATCTTCTAAATCCATTCCTCTATCAATTAATCGTTTAATTCTTACCTTTTCAGGACTCCATAAAACTATTGTCTTAAACATATCTATTACGTTTTTAGGAGCTGATACTTCAATGAATGTTAATTGGTCACTGTTACTCAAAATATCTAGCAATTGAGATTGAACTTTAGGATGTAAATACGTTTCTAACAATTGTAATTTTGCTTTGTCTTGAAAAACAATATTTGCTAATTTTGCTCTGACTACTTTATCGTTGTCTAGGCAATCTAAGAAATTTGTCTTTAAAAAGTCAATCGAATCTTCGCTATTTAATATGTTGTTTGAAATAATATCTAGATCAACTGTTTTGTATCCTAATCTAGAAACTATTGATAAAGCTTCAGATTTTCCTGAACCAATCGGGCCAGTTAATATAATTCCATTTTTATACATATATATAAGATTAAGGAAAATTAGGATTTAACTTGAATTGTTAGTTACTTCCAATTCCTCTTTCTTTGAGTTCTTGTAAAATATTTTCTAGAGATTCATCCACGCCTTCAACTGTTTGTCTTTCAGCAGGTTTGTCATCTGATTGAGTAGAATGAGTTTTAGGCTTGTTTTTTTCTTCTTCTTTTGCTTCCCAATTTGGATCAGCTTGCTTTATCGATAAATTGACTCTTCTCTTAGGGATATCTAGTTCTAATATTTTAATTTTTACACTTTGGCCAATAGCAAGAGCTAGTTCTGGTGAATCAATTTTATCAACTGAAATTTCAGATACATGAACAAGTCCCTCAACGCCTTTTCCAATAGTTACAAATGCACCAAAAGGGACAACCTTTGTTACCTCGCCATCTACAACATCACCTTCATTAAAGTTTAATTCAAAATCTAACCATGGATCTTCTGTGACTTGCTTAATAGATAATGAAATTCTTTCTTTGTCATTATCTATCTCTAAAACCTTTATGGTTACAGAGTCGCCGACTTTTACAATTTCATTTGGATTTTCAACATGTCTCCATGAAAGCTCAGAAACATGTACCAATCCATCCATACCACCAATATCTACAAAAGCACCAAAGTTTACAATTGAAGAAATTTTTCCATCTTTAATATCTCCAACTTGTAAATCTCCCAAAAATCCTTGGCGTTCTTCAGATAATTCTTCCTCAAGATGGGCTTTTCTAGATAAAACAATATTGTTTCTTTGCTTATCTAATTCTAAAATTTTAGCTTCTACTTCTTCACCAACATAGGAACTAAGTTCTTTAACTCTCCTTACGTCAATTAATGATGCTGGTAAAAAACCTCTCACACCAATATCGACAATAAGACCACCTTTAACTGATTCAATAACTGTTCCTTTAACAGATTTATTATTATCTGAAATAGTTTGTATATCTCCCCAGGCCTTTTCATATATAGCTCTTTTTACGGAGAGAATAAGTCGTCCTTCATCATCTTCTTTTTCTAAAACTAAGGCTTGAACTTTATCTCCAACTTTAAAAACTTCGTTTGGATTTACTGACTTTCTAACTGATAGTTCTCTAGACGGTATGACTCCCTCAGATTTGTAGCCGACATCGACCATAACTTCATTTCTGTCAATTCTGACTACTGTACCCTCAATTACGTCACCATTTTTAAAAGATACCAATGTTTGTTCTAATAACATAGGAAAGTCTTCCGGATCAATATTTTCGGGAAGGTTTACGTCATTGATTGGCTTAACCGTCTCATCAAGGTTATCTGACATATGTTTTGTTTTTTCCAATCATAGTATTGCGTTTCTTAGGATAACATATTTATGAAATTTGCAAGTATTTAATTTAAATTTGATAAATTTGAATTTTCCTTAATATCCACAAACAATGGTACTTTTAATGATGAGGCATCCTCCATTTCCTTTTGCATTATATTCGAAACTTTATCAGACAAAACGTTTGGAGTTTGAATGATAATTTCATCGTGTATTTGCAGAAGAAGGTTTGTGGATTCTAAAGGTGACAATTTTTTGGTTAATTTTATCATGGCTATTTTCATAATGTCTGATGCAGTTCCCTGTATAGGCGCATTCATTGCAATTCTCTTTCCCATAGCTTTTACTTGAAAGTTTGAAGATGATAATTCTCTGATAAATCTTTTACGACCATAAAGAGTTTCCGTATATGTATTTTTTGTCGCATCAACAACTATCTTTTCTAGAAAACCTTTAATTTTTGGAAACTGACCAAAATAAGCTTTTATCAATTCGTCAGCTTCTTTTTTTGAAATATCCAAGCTTTTTGATAATCCAAATGATTCCATTCCATAAATTAAACCAAAATTTACTTCTTTAGCTTTTCTTCTCATATCTTTAGTTACGGAATCAATATTTGTATTAAATATTTTGGCTGCTGTTTCTGAGTGAATATCTGCGTCTCTATTTTTAAGCATATTTATCATATTTTTATCATCGCTTAAGTGTGCAAGAACTCTTAATTCTATTTGAGAATAATCAGCTATTACAAAAGTGTGTTTTGAATCAGCAACAAAAAATTCTCGTATCTTCTGGCCCATCTCTGTTTTATTAGGAATATTTTGTAGATTAGGTTTTTCTGATGATAAACGACCAGTTGTTGTACCGAATAAATTATAAGAGGTATGAACTCTGTTATTTACAATGACAGTTTTGAGCCCCTCTATATATGTAGATCTTAATTTTTCATACTCCCTATATTTTAAAATTAACTTAGGCAACTCATGTGATTTTGATAATTCTTCTAACACAGAAGCATCTGTTGAAGGAGCCCCTTTTGGAGTCTTTTTAATAATTGGATATTTCATATCTTCATAAAGGATTTCAGATAACTGTTTAGGTGAATTCAAATTAAAATCTTTTTTTGTTATAGATTTAATATTTTTTTTATAAATATTTAAATCTACATTTATTTCATCAGAAAGTTTATCTATTTTTTTTAATGAGACTTTAACGCCTTTCTTGTTCATTGAGTTCAAAATTTTAAGCATTGGAAAGTCTAAATCCTTATATAGCAAAATAAGTTTTTTGTCTTTCTTAAATTCTGAGATTTCATTATTAATAAATGAAGTTTTCTGTTGGAAGAATTTAAGAAAATCTATAATATCTGACTTTTTAGAAAGGCCAGATGATCTATCTATATGTTTAGCTATGTTCAAAAGATTGTCTGGCTTAATGCTTGGATCTTTTAAAAACAACATGCAATCATATGCATCAAATTTATCAAAATCTAGCTCATCTTCAGTTAGTGAAATCGTCCTTTGCGATGTGATTAGAACATAATTATTTATCTTTGATAAATTCCCAGTATATTTTCCAAATTTATTGCTATTAAAAAAATAGGTTTCATTATCAAAACTTAAGATAAAATTTTCACCCTCTATAGATTCATATTCTTGGATATTTTTATCTTCTGGATTTTCTTGTTCTTTATCAATTTCATTTTTGGTTTTTAAGGTGTATTTGTTTAGTTCAAGATTTTTTACTTTCTCCTGTGCATTTTCTAAAACATCATCAGAGAAATATGCAGAATCACTCAACTTCAAATCAGGTAAATCTAGTTCTAAATCAGTTTTGATAGTGGCCAACTTTTTACTTATAAATAAAATATCTTTATTTGTTTTAAATGTATTCTGTAATTTTGGAGTAAGTTCATCAAGATTTTGAAGAATATTGTCTAAATTTTTATATTTTTTTAAAAGTGTAATTGCTGTTTTTTCACCTACACCTGGCAATCCAGGAATATTATCAGAGGGATCACCTTTTAAGGCTAAATACTCAATGTACTGTGAAGGTGTAATTTCATATTTTTCTTTAAATGATTTTTCATCCATAGTGTCTGTTTCTGATATTCCTTTTTTTGTATAAAGTATTTTTGTTTTTTTTGAAATTAGCTGAAAAATATCTCTGTCTCCGGTGACTATTAATACATCTTTTTTAATTTCATTAAATAATTTTGATAAAGATCCAAGTACATCATCTGCTTCGTGTTCTCTTTTAGAGACTTGTGGAATATTGAAGGAGTCAATTAAGTCGTGAAGAAGGGGTATCTGAATATTAAAATTATCTGGTGCAGGAGTTCTATTGGCTTTATATTCTTCATATATTTCATTCCTAAATGTCTTGCCTGGTAAATCCCAAGTAATTATTAATTGATCAGGTTCATAATCTTTGATGACTTTATTTATCATCGATAAAAAACCATGGATCACATTTGTTGGGGTGCCACTAGAAGTTATTAATGTGTCTGGAAGAGCATAAAATGCTCTAAACGCAACACTAAAGCCATCAATAAGAACTATCACCAATCCAGTCTAAACTTAAAAAATAAATTCACTTATTTTTGTAGATATCAAATATAATCTTTAAATAGGCCCGGATGGCGGAATTGGCAGACGCGCTGGACTCAAAATCCAGTATCTTCGGATGTGGGGGTTCGACTCCCCCTCCGGGTACATTTTAAAAACTAAAATATTCAATGGTTAATAATATAGTGTGAAGAAAATTCCAATATTTAGTGTCATAATTTTTATAATTTTGAGCATTTCATATATCGTATATCAAAATTTATCTAGTGAATCATACGGCAGCGAATTTGTAAAACAAATAAGAATTGCAGATGCAGAAAATACTCTTGAAAATATATCAGATAACTCCATAGTAAATATTGGTAAAAATATATGCCTATCATCTCCAGAATGGAGTAACGTAGATATTTCAGAAAATCTTATAAGGATAGAGTTACTCAATAACCAAATTGAAGTTCGGGAAGACAACAGGATAATTCCAATTCTTAGATTTCAATCTGTATACGAATTATGTCCCGAAAATATTCCATACCTTGAAAAGATTTTCACTTTAAATGAATAGAAAAATAATTCAAAGATTACCCCAGTGTTTTTTTGGATTATTTTTATGTGGTTTTGGGCTAGCTTTTACAATTGAAGCAAAACTTGGACTTAATCCATGGGATGTTTTTCACGATGGATTCAGCAAACTAATTAATGTACGGATTGGATTTGCAGGGGTCATAACAGGTTTTATAGTTCTACTTGGCTGGATCCCGCTTAAACAAAAACCATTTTTAGGTACGATTTTAAATATTCTAACAATTGGTAATGTTCTTGATCTAACTATGTACTTTATTCCTACACCTGAATCAATAATCATGAGACATGGATATTTGTACTTTGGAACAGTTCTTTTTGCAATGGGTGTAGGCATATATATTGGGTCAGGTCTAGGGCCTGGACCTCGAGATGGAATTATGACTGGAATTGCAAAAAAAGGTCCCAGTGTCAGGGTGACTAGGATAGCTATAGACTTTACAGCGTTTGTAAGTGGAGTATTGCTTGGAGGATCGTATGGATATGGAACAATTTTCATGGTTATAATTGTTGGACCAATTGTACAATTTTCACTTAAAAGATATGATAAAGGAGCTATTTTTTCTTTAAAGTAACTCTAGTCTGAAGATTAACTTCATCATTATTTTTTTTAATTAAACGATTTTCAAAATATATCATCCTAGATATTGAAGAAACTATTTCAAATTTGTTTGATTTTTTTGGTAAAACAATATCTTTAACAAAATACCACTCGTTATTTATTGAACCTAAAACATACTCATCAACTTTTTTTATCTGATTTTTATTTTTAAATTTACTTTTACATTTTTGCGAACACAATAAATATGTATCTGACCGATTTATCTTTAATATTCTTGCACAATATTCGCAACGTAGCATTAATTAAATCTTTGACATTTCTTGTAGACCATTCTCATTAGTAATAAGAACCCTTCTAGGATTACCACGATATTTTATTCTTGATGCTTGTTCCTGACCTAGAAAACAACCCTTTTCAAAATCAACAAAATCGTCCAACCATTTTGTTTCATTAGGAAGAAGACCCTCATTTATAATTTTTCTTGATGGTATTTCATTTATAATTTCATAAACTTCCCATGAAACTGCATCATCCAAAATTTTATCAACTATTTTAATTTCTGAATTTCCAATTTTTCCAATCAATGAGTGGTTAACTTTTTCTATTAAAAAATCACATTCAACTCGTATTGCATATTGCATTAAACTATCTAATATTTTTTCAAGTTCGTTACTTTCTTGATAAATTGAGATTTCTTTATTCTTGATATGGGTAAAAAACCAATGATTTATTTTACCGTCAGGTCGAAGTAAATATGAAGGCTTTAATTTTTCATTATCTAAGTTGTTAGATATTAAAGAATCAACAAATGACAAGGCATCATTGCCTTTAATCTTTAAACATTTTTGTATATTTAATATATTTGACATATTTAAATTGTACTCAGCCACTCAAGATTTAGAAGAACGAACAATTCCTGAAAAAATGATGCTAACACATACATTCTGTCTGAAAAAATAAGTACCCCAATAGCAATTAATGTGGAACCAGAAAGTAATGATGAATACTTTTGAAATAGAATAAATATCTTTGATTTTAAATTTATCCTGGAAGAAAAAATAGGCATCAATATAAATGGGATCGCTAATCCTATTGAGTAGAAAACCAATAAAGTTACGCCCTCTCTAATTGTACTTGTACTTGATGAGAGAGTAAGAAGTGCACCGAGTACAGGACCAATACAAGGAGTAAATCCAAAACCAAAAGTAAGACCTAATATAAAATTTCTGAAAAGATTAAAATTTCTCACATCAATAAAGTTTGAACTATAAAAATATTTTTTATTGAGATTTGGGAACAATAAAATTAAGCCAAACAATATAATAATTACTCCACTAGCCCTAGATAAAGATTCAGAATTTCTACTAAAAAAAGAGCCTATATTTGTTGCAATAGCAGCAAGTGATATAAATACAATTGAGAAACCTAGGCTGAATTGTATTGATCCAAATAATCTTTCTTTGACTTCCTTTTCTGATTCAGAAAAAATTGCAAGATAACCAGGCACCAATGGTAAAACACAAGGTGATATGAAAGATAAAATTCCAAACACAAAAGCTATAAAGAAATTTACTTCCATCTATTTCATATCCTTACGACCATACTTACTACATATTGGGCATAAATCTCTTATATGTGAAATAGCAGGACAATATTCTCTTCCAAAAAAGATAATTTGAAGGTGCAATTTATTCCATGATTTTTCAGGAAAAAGTCTTTTTAGGTCTTTTTCTGTTTGCTCAACACTTTTTCTATTAGATAAACCCCATCTCCACGCCAATCGATGGATATGAGTATCAACTGGAAACGTTTGAACACCAAAAGCTTGTCCCATTACGACTGATGCACTTTTATGACCAATTCCAGGTAATGACTCAAGATCTTCAAAATTTTTTGGGACTTTTGAATTATATTCTTTTACAAGAATCTTTGATAAATTTGATATTGCTTTTGATTTTTGGGGTGAAAGCCCACAAGGTTTAACAATCCTTCTTATAGTGCGAACATCAATTTTTGACATATCTTTTGGATTATCCGCAAGACTGAATAATTCTGGTGTTACCTCATTTACTTTTTTATCAGTACACCTAGCAGATAGTAAAACTGAAACTAATAATGTATAAGGATCTTTGTGATTCAAAGGTTTTGATGGATCTGGATAGAGATCATCTAAAATCTTGTGAATTTTTTTTACCTTATCTTGTTTTTTCATATCATTATTTTATACAAGATATTAATGTTCACTTATTCAGATGATTTTAAAAGATAAAAGCCGTGCAATTATTGCTCTTGTTACATCAGCTTTACTTTTTGGGTCAACTTTTGCAGTTGTAAAAGATCTAATATCAGACCTTACACCAGTAAACATTGTTTTTTTAAGATACCTTTTAGCTGCGATACTTTTTCTAATTACTGGTGGCATACCTGAAAAAGAATATCTAAAACCTGGTTTGCTAATGGGTGTATTCTTATGGATTGGATATATCACGCAAACCATAGGCCTTGAAACAACTTCTACAATAAATTCAGGAGTAGTAACTGGTTTCTATATTGTATTAACTCCAATTTTTTCCAAGTATATAAATAAAAACTTAATCCAAAAAAAGAACTTAATAGGATCAATCGCAGGATTTGCTGGCATTTTGTTGATAGCACTGAATGATCTCGATCAATTATTTGGAAATCTATTCACATTAATTTGTGCAACAGGCTATGCATTACACATAGTTATGGTCGAAAAATATGTGAAGGATTTAAATATTTCAAAATTAATGTTTGTGCAATCAGCTGTTGGCAGTATTTTGTGTATTCCTTTTATAAATTATGAGAATTTAAATATAAGTTACAAATTCTTTGTACCAATCTTTTTTCTTGGATTTGTTGTAAATTTTTGTGCTTTCTACTTACAGCTATTTGGTCAAAAATTTATAAATGCTTCAACAGCATCGCTCTTGTTTGGTTTAGAGGGTGTATTTGCATTATTGATAGGTGTATTTTTTGTTGGAGAAGTTTTAAATTTGTTAAATTGGGCCGGAGTGGTTTTAATGTTAATAGCGATATTTTATGTTGTTAAAGAATAGTTTCCTCTTTGTTAATACTGTTAAGATATTTCATAATTATTCTTAAAACAGCTACAAGAAAGAAAAAAGTAATTATTAAAATAATTAAAATTCTAGGTCCCTCTATGAATGGTATTTCACATGCAATTAGGTCATTACATAAACCAAATCCGTCTCCACCATTTGATAAATTAAAAATAATCAACAAAGGGTAAGCAAGAATTACAACTAGTGAAACTAAAATTAAAAAAACTACTAATCTTAATAAAAACATTATGAAATTATTTTAATATATATCTTGAAATGAAAGTAAAACTTATAAGCTATTCAAAGCCAACGGATTCAATCAGTAATGATGGTATAGATAATGCACAGGAATTAGTAGCATTTTGTGCAAGAGTTTCCAATCCTTCCAACCAATTAAACACTGAAACTAGTGAAAAATTAATTAAATATCTCATCAAAAATGCTCACTGGTCTCCACTTGAAATGGTAAGTGCATGTTTAGAAATTGAAACTACAAGGGATATTGCTAGACAAATTCTTCGACATAGATCTTTTAGTTTTCAAGAATTTAGTCAGAGATATGCAAATCCAGTTGAGGACTTGGAATTTGTAATTCGTGAAGCTAGATTGCAAGACCCAAAAAATAGACAAAACTCTATCAGTACGGACGATGAAAAAATTATTGAAGAATGGGAACAAATGCAATCTAAAGTTATAGACAAGGCAACAGAAGTGTATAACTGGGCTATTGAAAATGGCATAGCTAAAGAACAAGCTAGATCTGTTTTACCAGAAGGAAACACTGTTAGTAGGATTTATATGAATGGAACTTTAAGAAGCTGGATACATTATATTCAATTGAGGGAAGAAAATGGAACTCAAAAAGAACACATGGAGATAGCAAAAGCATGTGCAGAAGTTATCAACAAAATTTTTCCTATGGGAAAGAATCTGACTTAAGTATCAAGCTTATATTTAAAAATTAAAAATTCATCCGTAACTTCAAACGTTGAGTCCGAAATTATCATGTAATCTTGAAAGTCAAGTTCTGCTTGTTTCATGAACAACATTCTTTCATCTCCTCCAACAGGTGGCATAGGTCTGTCTTTTACAGCTTCTGCTCTTTCTTTAAATCTTTTTTTAAATTCTTCTACATTAAAGGACATAGTTAGATATTAGTTAATTTGTAAGTAAAGTATTGATCTCGTTTTTGAGTTGTTGAGTTTTTTTAATTTTTATTGATTTTAGTTCAAGAAGTTTTACGCCCTCCGAAGAATTTACTTCAAGTTCAACTTTTGAATTACCAGGATATTTTTGTAATAACTCTTTTAACATTATTAGGTTTTGCCTATCTAGAGTCTCCTCCTCAACGATTATTCTCATTGGGGTTGTATCCATATCGTTTAACATTTTTGACGGTTCTATTGTTATTAGGTCTCTAGCTCTAATTATGTTTTCAGCTCCTCCAACAAAGTTTCCAGTTACTTTTACATAATTTTCCCCATCAACATCATTATTAAATTTATCTACAAGTTTATTAAAAAGTAACACGCCCACTGTTCCAGTTGTATCCTGCACATCAAATTGAATCCACGGATTGCCTTTTCTTGAAACTCTTTTTTGTACATTAGAAAATAAACCAGATATCACAACGCTTATCTCTTCTTCATCTTCTGAACTTACTAATTCAATAATTGAATGGGTTGATTCTGACCTTAAAACTTCCCCATAACCATCAAGAGGATCTTCGCTTACAAAGAATCCCAACATCTCTCTTTCTCGATTTAGATACTCTTTTTTATCCCACTCAACATCTTGAATAATCGTTTTATTCATTCCATTATCGTCAAATTCGAATAATGAACCCTGAGCGCTATTTTTGGTCGATTTTAATTCTTTAGCATCCTCAATTAGATCTAAAATTTTCTCATATATACCTTTTCGTGGAAATCCAAATTTATCAAAAGCACCGCCCTGTACAAGAGCTTCTATTCCTCTCTTATTTAATGATCTTGAGTCCATTCTTGTTAAGAAATCTTGAATGCTTTCATAATCTGAATTTTGTCTTTCAATGATAATTTTTTGTGCAGTTACATCTCCAACATTGCGAATAGCAGATAAGCCAAACAAGATTTCACCATTATTTACTGAAAAATCTTCGGAGCTTAAATTTATATCCGGTGTATTAACCTTGACACCCATTTCTCTTGCCTCAGATAGAAAGATAGCAGTTCTATCTTTATCTCTTTTTACAGCTGTTAAACATGCAGACAAATATTCAGCTGGATAATTAGATTTCAAAAAAGCAGTTTGATATGCCAACAATGCATACGGGACTGAGTGACTTTTATTGAACCCATAACCGGCAAAATATGCAATCTGATCAAAAAGTTCAATTGAAAATTGCTCTGAATAACCATTCTTTAATGCTCCATCAGTAAATTTATTTCTTTGTTGTTCCATAACCTTTGGGATTTTCTTACCCATGGCTTTTCTTAAATCATCTGCTTCATCTAACTCAAATCCAGATATTCTTTGTGCTATTTGCATAACTTGTTCTTGATATAAAATTACACCATATGTTTCTTCTAAAATTTCTCTCAAGTCATTATGAAGATATTCAATTTCCTTTCTACCCGTAGCTCTTTCTGCGAATTCAATGTGCATACCTGCCCCTAAAGGTCCAGGTCTAATCAAAGCAACTAGAGCAACAAGATCCTCAAATCTTTTCGGTTTTAAGTTTCTTGAAACTGATTGAGCAACTCGGCTTTCAAGCTGAAAAACGCCTGTCATTTTACCCTCAGAAAATAATTCATAAGTGGCTTTGTCATTAAGATCAATCTCATCAATGTTTAAAGAATTGTCATTAATTAGCTCTAAGGCACGATCAATTATTGAAAGATTTCTAAGTCCAAGAAAATCCATTTTCAACAAACCAAGCTGTTCGACTGTTTGCATTTCATATTGTGTAACTAGTTCTGCTCCATCACCTTTTTGTTGAATAGGCAAAAATTTAGTCAACTTATCAGGAGATATTACAACTGCAGCTGCATGGATACCATCTTGCCTTCTTAAGCCTTCCAGCCCACGGGCAATATCAATTATTTTTTTAACTTCTGTGTTTTCTTTATATTGTTTTCTCAACTCTGAAGAAGCTGAATAAAATTCTTTGCTGTAACCACTTTGTGATATATCATCTTTATCAAGACACTCCCCCAA
>CABYLQ010000009.1 GCA_902519845.1 uncultured Candidatus Actinomarina sp.
AATAATTTTTGATTTCTGGCCTATAGCTGCAGAATATGGTTGGTATGAGGCTTTTAATCAAGTATTTTCCATAACTACCGAAGAATTTTATAAAGAATTTGAAAGTTTTTTAAGCTTACCTTTTAATGAGCAAATAAGTCAGCTCACAAATTGATTAAAATTATAATATTCTAAGCAAATATATTTTAAGTGTCACAATATGTCCAAGGTTCGGTTGGATAATACATAGACATAAGTTCATATAATGCTGGATTATTTTTTGCTATATTTTCTCTAGTTCCATATTTAGTATCAGGTTGATCGTTTTGAAACCATCGCTCTGTACTAATTGCAAAAAATTCTCCAATCATATCATCTTTTGAAACACCTTCTTGAAGAGCAAAATTACCAGTTTCCCAATCTCCACTTTCAAGACCATCCACTGCCAATTTAAAGATATTTTCATAAAAATATAATTCACCAATTTGTTCAAAAACTATATGGTTTAACGTGTGTGCCATCTCATGAATGACTGGGTCTCCACCCATGTCCATGTTCCCTTCATAACAAAGCCAACTTGCGTTTGCAGTGTAAGAAACATCGGTATTCATCATTGCAAATCCTGCTGGTTCACAATGATCTGTGTATTCAGGTAAAACACATGAGTCTTCGTTAGGATCTCCTCCAAATAAAGAAACTCTTACATTGCTTTCTTCAAGAATTGGGTGAAAGTCTGGTCTAGCTGATAATTGAAATTCGAGAGCCCTCCTAGCTGCCAACATAGCTTTGTCGGGTACATTTTCACCACCGACTATGATTACTCCAGACGTAGATGTGTATTTCGTATAATATTCAAGTCCACTTGGGCTTGGAGATGTAATAACCTCTTGACCAGTTTCAATATAAGGAAATGGGTCCCAATTTCCTGCAAATGCTTTAAGCTCTGTGTGTCCAACTAATGAAGCGCCTGTAATAGTGACGTTTCTAATATTTTTTCCAGTTGTGTAGGTTTCGCATAAAGCATTTGTAAAGTTTTGATACTTTTCCCAAGTAATTTCATTTCCAAATTCATTTAGAGTTCTAAAATTATCCTCTGGGACTATCTCTTTTAGAAGTTCAACGGCAGCTTCATACTGCCAAAGAATAAATGGCCCATTTCTAACTTCAAAATTATAGTTGTATATTGAATTCTCTTCTAAGTCTCTAAAATTGTCATGTAGTTCACTAAAAAAATCATTTGGATCAATCTGTTTAGAGTTTGTAAATATATCACATTTTATGTTTTCTTCTTTTGTACTAGGTTTTTCATTTGTTTCTTCATTAGATGAATTATCATTTGATTCATTTTCACTGACTGATGAGTTATCTTCAGTAGCTTGAGGTTGTTCGTCTACTACTTCATTTACTTGATTGCTTGAACCTTCTCCCCCACAAACTGAGACGAGTAATGATAATGTAATTAAAATTACTATTCTTTTCATGTTTTAAGGGTAATACAGCTTACCTGTATTTTCTTCCACAGTAGGAATTACAATTTTTCTTTCATCCTCTGAAAGATAGATCCATGAATCAAAATCAGCAAAAAATTCATCTCTAGTCATACCAAATGTATTAGCAAATACAAGTTCTGGATCGCCTAATTTTTTTAATTCTGGATAATAGACATTTTCAAAAATATAAGGATCATTTACTTTATGAGTTAGATAAGCAGCTGCCCAAGCTCCCCATCCATAAACAGCCCGTCTGCATGGATCACTATAGGTTATATCTCTTATTGACATTCCTGGACACTGCTCCATTACTCTTTGTCCATCAAAATATTGATTATTAAATTCTTGAAGTATGTCTACTTGAATATTGTTTAAGTTGCCGATCTTTATCTGCTCTTGTAAAATCGTTATTTCTTTAAATACTGCCGTTCCTTCTTGGAGCCACGTACCCCCAATAAGATAGTCAGGTGGATCAAAATTATATTCGCATGTTGATCGAACATCTTTATCAGAACAATCATAAAAATCCATATGAGCAATTTGAAATACATGCCAATATTCATGGAATACCCCTCTAAGTTCTATCTGGTACCCCTCACCATTTTCTACTTCGAACCCAATTGGTTTTGACCAAACAAGTAAGTGGTATCTCTGGTGTGCTTGACCATTATGACCTTTATTACCACTGGCTTGAAATCCTCTTTGTTCGGTTTCAAGACCACTTCGAAGATACTCTGAAAAATATCTTTCATCGATAAAGTTCATACAATCGTCAAAATCTCGAAAATTTAGACGAAGGTCATTTGGGTCAAAATTTCCCGCTTTTTCTCGATTGGTACAAAAAAGATTAGATAGATTGTCTTTTTCATTTTCATCAGTTCCCACAAAGTAAATTTCAACTGGATATTTTCCAAGCTTTTCTTGAATTACTGAAAAGGCAAACTCTGCTCGACCATGTACCTCGATTGGGATATCTCCTGCAAAATAAAGTTTTGCTGGGTAGTCAACTAAAGTCATATGGTCTATTATTTCTTCCTCATTTTGTGTAGCTTCATTATTTTCTGATTGTTGTGTAGCTTCATTGTTTTCTGGTTGCTGTGTAGCTTCATTGTTTTCTGGTTGTTCTGAGGATTGCTGAGAATCTGAAGCTCCTCCACAGAAAGATAAAAATAATATAAAAATTACAAATTTTTTCATAAATTTAATTATATACCCAATAAGTATTGGACTTTTTATTAATAAACCAATTAATGGGAATCTTTACAAAAAATTAATATTCTAAAAGTTTTAGTAAATTTATCTAAATGCTATTATTTTTAGAACAATGAGTGAAAAAGTAACTAAATTCTTAGCGTTTGAAGATAGGGTTTTTAGAGCCCCATATAACTATTTAAAGAAAATTGGACTTATTGACAAAGTTAAAGAAATCAAACAGCGTTTTGTAGAAATCTATTCAAAAGACGAAGAAATTCCATATGGTGGAAATCAGATGTTTTTTGGTGACGATTAAAAAATTTTAATATCTATCTTTACTATCGTTCTTTAATCTCTCGACTTCCTTTTCGACTGAAAAAAGGCTATTGCTAGTTATACCAACAAAGTGTGAAAGCAGTCCAATACCCCAACCACTTACAACGAAATACCACCAGTTTGAACCGGTGGAATCAATAAAGATATCAAATAACGTTAGAGCTAAACAAACAACAATATAAACTGCACTATGTACTCTAAATCCAATTCGGGCTTTTGCTTTTCTAATTAGCTTTTCATCATTATCCATAATTAAAATAATAATATGACTCTCGCTTTAATAACTGGTGGATCTGGACATGCAGGTGCAGCTCTTCAAAGAGAACTACTAAATCAGGGTTATAAAGTTCGATGTATCGATTTTGATAAAGACCATAGAGCACATGAAGGACTTGAAGTTGATTTAATTGAAGGTGATGTCACTAAGAAAGATACTCTATGGAAAATATTTGAAGGTGTTGATGTTGTTTTTCACACTGCAGCGTTTATATGTTTGGATCGAAGATATAAGGATCTCATAAGAAATGTGAATGTCGTAGGTACTGAAAATGTATGTGATGTAGCACTGCAATCAGGAATAAAAAAAATGATACATTTCTCATCTGTTGATGCGTTTAATAGATTTCCAATTGATCAGCCCTTGCTTGAAGATAAAGACCTTGTAAAAGATAAAAATGCTATTCCATACGATCTGTCAAAAGCAGATGCTCAAAGAGTCGTTTTAGAATATTGCAATAATGGTCTCGAAGCGAGCATCATCCATCCAGTTAATATTTTTGGACCATACGACTACAAAGTTGGCCTTGGCACTGAGGGACTTTTAGACCTAGCTAATGGAAAAACTCCCCGATTGCCAAATTGGGGCTACAACTATGTAGACGTTAGAGATTTATCTAAAACAGCTATCTCAGCCATTGAAAAAGGTAGAAATGGTCAAAACTACTTGGTTGCAGGTGAATATCGTTCTTTTATTGAGTTAGGACAAATGATTGGTGAGGTCCTTGGTAA
Source organism: uncultured Candidatus Actinomarina sp. (assembly GCA_902519845.1). GTDB lineage: Bacteria > Actinomycetota > Acidimicrobiia > Actinomarinales > Actinomarinaceae > Actinomarina. The sequence continues at coordinate 4,008 of CABYLQ010000009.1, forward strand.
AGATATTGTGAAAGGCTCTATACCTGGATTCTTAGCATATTTACTTGTACCCTTTTCGTATATTAATTCTGTAAGAAACAGTAAGCCTAGCACTAGAACTTTAGATACTATTCATACTGGCAAAACTGGAAATAAATTAGTTCCTAGTACCCTTGCTCGTAAAGAATTAAATCACACTCCAAGACCCATAATGGAAACGGTGATTGATTTTGTGAAATTCTATTCTGATAGAGGATTAATCAAGATCTAAATATCGTTAGAAACTGTATCTTCGTAGGATTGCCTTTTCACAAGTTCAAATACTTCTTTATTTGATACTCCAATAACTTTTGCTTTTGGAACTCTATTGTAATTACTTGCCATAGCATATGTATATGCTCCGGTTGAAGTGGACATCAATATATCTCCAGGTTTTGTATCTTCTGGAAGATGTGCTTCTTTAACTAAAAGGTCTCCTGATTCACAATGCCTTCCAGATACAGCAAAAATTCTTTCTTTCTCATTTTTATTTTCAGAAATATTAAATAATTTGTGTTCACTGCCATAAAGAGCAGGTCTTGGATTATCTGACATACCGCCATCAACCAATATGTATGGTTTCTCTCCTCTGTCTTCTTTTATAGCACCTGCTGTATAAAGAATTAGTCCAGAATTATTTACTACTGCTCTTCCAGGTTCAATCATAATTTTATAGTCTGTGTCCCAATTCTCTTCAATGCCAGATTTAATAGAATCAGCATAAACTTCTAAGCCTTGGCCATCTTCATCACCTTCATATGGTGAGAAAAACCCACCTCCAGCATCAAAAACAATCTCTCTTTCGACACTAGCTTTATTTTTTTCTAAAAACGATGAACATTCCTGCATGGCTTTTTTAAATCTTTCAGGATCTTTAATTTGACTTCCAATATGAACATGAACTCCAGAAAAAAGAAGGGAGTCAGCATTGTAAACTTCTTTTAAAGCATTTTCTGCGGTGTCAATTGAAAGACCGAACTGCTGATCATATCCGGATGTCAATACCATGGGATGGGTTTCGGCACCTAAATCTAAATTAATTCTTAAAATGACAGGTTGCTTTCTATTGTTTTTCGATGCAATGTCTTGAAGTAAAGAAATTTCATTTAAGTTATCAATTGATATATGTCCACCATTATTTGATATGAAATAATCTATTTCTTTTTTAGTTTTATATGTTCCGTTAAAAAGTGTATTTTCTAATGTACCAACTGCAGATAATACAGTTGCCATTTCACCTCCCGAGACAACATCGACACCCCAGTTGTTTTCATCTAGTAGCGTGACGAGCTTTTTACAAATAAAAGCTTTGGCGGCATATCTATACAACGTCTCATTACCAAAAGAAGTAGTAAATTCGGAGATATTATTTTTTATGTTTTCCCAATCGTATACATACAAAGGAGTTCCATGTTCTGATGAAATGTCTAATAAGGAGAAGTCATTTATAAAAGCTACTCCTTCTTCAAATTTCAGGTTTTCTGGTAAATAATTCATTTTTTTAAACGTCTTTTTATCCATGCAATATCTTTTTTTTGAGCATCCGGACCGTTTGGAGTCTCAACAATAATATCAGTTTTTGCATTTTTAATTACATATTCCAATTCCTCTTTTGGGATTTGTCCTTTACCAAGATTTTCATGTCTGTCTCTACTGCTCTCAAATCCATCTTTTGAATCATTAAAATGGATCAAATCAATTTTTTTTACTAGTTTTTTAAATCCTTTTACTGCCTCAATAGTAGGGATGCCACCTGCCCAGGTATGACATGTATCTAAACATAATCCAACATTCAAATGACCAATTACTTCCCAAAGTCTTTCAATTGAGTCCATATATCTTGCTACTGAATTTTTTCCTCCAGCTGTGTTCTCTACAAGAACTCTTACACCTATGTCTTCTACTTCTTTTATTGCTTTACCCCAGTTTTCATATCCTTGTCCGATATCACCACCTTCTCCAACTGAACCACCATGAACAATAACGCCTTTTGCTCCAAAGGTAGCGGCCACCTTGCATGTGTCTTTTAATAGCTTTCTACTTGGGTGACGAACTTTATTGTTTGGAGTAGCTACATTTATGAGATATGGTGCATGGACATATATGTTTCCTTTGAAATCTTGCAAAATCTCGATATCCTCTCTAGGTTTTGGACTTTTCCACATCTGAGGACTTGATATAAATATCTGAAAAGTTTCTCCTTTTCTATAAGAAATTTCATCAATTGCATTTTTTGAAGGTATATGTGCCCCAATATTCATGTTTTTCATTATAAAACATATAAATTGTTTGAAAATAGAAGAAATACCTCAAATCAATTAAAATAATACTAGGACTTCCTTTCGTGCTTTGAGCCACTGCTAAAAGTATGATAAAACAAAAATAACAGCCACAGGGGAGTCTTTTTACTTTTTTTAAGGTAGTTTTAGTATTTTTTTATACAAAACATAGTCACGATCTCCTAATTCATTAGGCGCGACAGCAGAAATAATTAAATAATCACCATTATTTAGCAAAATGCCAGTCGGGTCTAAATAACTTAAATCTAATGGCGATATAGGTACTCCTGTAAAGCTCCAGTCAAGACCATCATTTGAAGTAGCTACAAATAAACTCTGTGGGATTTTTGGTAATCCCTCTGGTGAAAATGAAAATATTGCTTTCCAATTGTTTTCTTCAGCTGTAAGTACTTCAAAGTCTACATATCCATTTTCAAATCGATATCCAGGATCTTTTGTAAAAGAAATTCCATCTGTAGTATTTGAAGTTGCACTAACTATTTTCTCACCCCTCATGCCAGAAGACTCATCAACCCAGTAAATTCTTATTCGTCCGTCTGGTATAACTACAGCATCTGGCACGCCCCAGGCAATACTGCCTCCATCAGATATTCCTAATGAAATTTGATTTGTATAAGACAAACCATCTTCACTAAAAACAGCTGTCATAATTTCTTTTGATTTAGTGTTTGGGTTAAATTCAACAAAATACCCTCTTCTAACACCATTAGTCGTTTCAATAATAGTTAAGTCCTGAATTCTTTCAATTGCACCTTGGCGGATACAATTTAAATCATAATCGCATAAATCAACAGCTAAACCATTCGCTGACAAGCTTGAATAAAATAATCTAAGTGTTGTGTTATCTACAATTTCAAGATGTGGACTAACACCATCTTGATCAAGACTTTTTATATCTACTAACTTGACATTTTCTTCTACATTTTTTGGAGCATTCCCCTCAGGAAATGCTTGTACATTTGATTCACCTTCACCTGGCAATGGAGGTGGAGGAATATTACACTTATCAAAATACTCTATTGCATCTTGTGAAAACGGTCTTCCTCCAAGTAAATCTAATTCTATTTGCCTCAGCATATCAAAAGTTGCATTTTCATTGAGACATTTTTTTTCTTTCGTAGACAAGAAAGAGAGAATTCCATCAGGAAACTCTTTTATTATATCTTCAACAGATCCCCCTTGATTTTCCTTATTCATAGGCTGATCATTTAATATTGGTTCTTCAGTTGAAATTGTTTCGGTTAGTTGATCCGAAGATGTTGTTTCAACAGGGCTAGGGCTATTTCCGCATCCTACAAAAAAAATTGTTATTAGTGATAGGTAGAAATACTGCTTCACAAGAAAAGTATACCAATAAAGCAAAAATCCCGATTGATCTTGCGACCCTTCGGGATTTTCTGTTCTATCTCTTTTTCGGTCTTGCGACTTCTTTTTTGATAGTGTGTATTAAATGTACATACAAATCTATATTTTGGCAAAAATTTATAGATTGTTTTTTTCGCGAACTTTTAGCATTAAAACCCTATAAAACTTGAATTTTCACATCTTTTCTTGGATTTGGTATAGGCGCAGGATTTATTTTTAGGTCTTCATCTGTTGTAATTTGCTCAAAATTATCAACAAGTTTGTAAATTACGTTCTTAAACAAATAACTAGCAAAAAACTTTCCAAGACATGTGTGGGCACCACCAGCAAAAGGAAAATAAGCTTCATGCGTTACGTTTGAATCTTCAAATCTTGCAGGATTAAAGTTTATTGGATCATCCCAATATCTTTTATCATTGTGTAATACCAGAGGACCAGCAGCAATGTATGTATCTTTGGGTATTTCATAACCCTCGAGTTCTGTGTCATTAACAACCAGTCTTGGAGAGAAGGGAACTGGGGGATATTTTCTTATTGCCTCGTTAAATAACGCTTCTCCAATAATTCCATTTTTCAGATCAGATATATCTATTTTTGACAAGTTAGAAGACTCTAGTTTGACTTTATTTTGATAATCTATATCACGAGCAAGAAAATGAATTGATGAAGTTAAAGTGCTTGTTGTTGTATCGTGTGCAGCAAGAAGTAAAAATATCATATGTTCAGCAATTTCAAAATTTGTTAGTCCTGCCTCCTCCTTATTTGTTTTTACTAAATCAGAAAACAATGTTTCCTTTGAGAGGTCAATGCTACTTGATTTATCTTGAAAATATTCCAGCAACTCTTCTCGGGCCTTTAAACCTTTTTTCATTCTTGTAAGTGGATAAGGATTCCTTACAATTGTTGTCGCAGGTTTGATTGAATTTATAAATAGCTGATTTAGATAATTCAATTTTGAATCGTCAACTTCATCAAAAAATAATTCAACAGCAACATTGAACATAAGTTGTTTTATTGATTTATAAAGATAAAATTCTTTCTTTTGTTTTACTTCTTCTATCCAAGAATTTATTCTTGGCTGAATAATATGCAAATATTTTTCTAATGCATCTCTTCTAAATGAATTCTGTAACAGTGATCTGTGATACTTATGATCGTCAAAGTCTCTGAGCATTAAACCATTTTCAAAAGTTGGACCAATAGAAAACTCCCACCCATGTTTCGATGAAAAATTGTCGTCAGGATCCAAAAAGATTTGTTTTGTGGCAGAGGGCGTCAAAAACAAAAGTACATCTTCATTTAATATATTTAGCTCAAATACATCTCCTTTTGATTCCTGAAGCTTTTGTATTAAGGAAAGTGCATCATAATTAAATTGTATTGAGTGACCTACTATTGGTGGGCTTCCAGCCACTGGTGCTTTCATAGTTTAATTTTAGATTGATAAATTGAAGGTACAAAGCAAAAATCCCGATTGATCTTGCGACCCTTCGGGATTTTCTGTTCTATCTTCTTTTCCATCTTGCGATTTCTTTTCTGATAGTGTTTTATAAATATACGGCAGTTTTAATTTATAAGCAAGAAAATTACTAATGTATTTTTCGCGAACTTTATGGGCTATTTTCACTTCTTATTTCACTCAAAATAAGATTTAGTTCGTTATTTTCTAAATGTTTTGAAATGACATTATAAGAACTATCTTGGAATACGAAGGTAAGAGTGAAGTCTTCACTTTCTGTTATTTCGATAATCTCATTGATGGGTTTGATTACAGATAATATTTTTTGTTTAGTTTTTATCGCAATTTTTCCATTTTTAACTTCAATAACGGGTTGAAAAAGATTTTGCAGTGAAATAACTATTTGAAATATCCCAAAAAATAAAATTATAAAATATAAACTTTCTTCTCTTGCATTGGAACCAAACTCCTCAAGATCAAAATATTGTTTTAATAGCTCCCTTAATGGCCCTTCAAGAATATTGTCTAGTGCTGAATAAGAGAGGAATACTCCACTCAAAAATTGTGGAACGAAGATTTTTTTATACCTAAAAAGTTTTTTTTCCATAAATTAATCTTATTACTACAAGAATACTCAAGTATAGTTATTGTTTAATATGGAAATTGTACTTATCAGACATGGTCAACCAGACTGGGGAAGTGGAGTTAACGCTTACACTGCCAATCCAGAATTAACTGAGCTTGGAAGAATTCAATCAGAAAAATCATCAGCTGTTTTTAATAAAAGTAGCGTTGATGAACTTTGGGTATCTCCCCTTACACGAGCACAAGAAACACATAATCCGTTTAAAGATAGAAGTATTTCTAAAGACATTCATGTCTTTGAGTGGCTAAAAGAAATGGAAGATGAAGAAGAAAAAGCATTATTTGGTAAGAGCCAAGAGGAAGTTATGGATTTTTTCGAAAAACGAAATACTCAATCTTTCGAAGAATGGATTGGCGGTAATCATGGCCAATATATGGAAAAATTTAGGGACAATATAATTTTAAATCTTGAATCCGAATTAAAAAAAAGAAGTATTAACCCTTTAGGTAATGAATACGATAGGCTCTTTGAATTAAATAATTTGGAATTACAGAAAATTATAATTATCTCCCATGCAGGAACCATGTCGGTTCTAATTTCATATTTCTTAAATATGCCCCTTTACCCTTGGACTTGGAGAAAATTTCTACCAAGACACGCTGGTCATACTACATTAAAATCTACAGAAATTTCTTCGGGACATTTTTTTCGACTGAAGGAATTCAATAATGTCTCGTTTTTAAATTCTGAAGAAGAAAAAACATATTAAAAATTTAAGTAATAAAATTCTTTATATGCCGTATACAAAAATACTCCCTGAGGTAGTGATACCCTCAAATACTCCGAGAAAAAAACGATTTTTCCTTCAGAAACTAGCATATTTTTTACTACTTTTTGAGGACATTAAAGCGGTTGGTAGTTTTTTAGATAATAAAAGAGTCATAGTTGTTGCGGCACCCCATCAGTCAGCAAAAGACGAATACCTTATGATTCTCATGATTCTAGCTATGGATATTAAAATAAGTTATTTGTCAGCTAAATGGACGATGCGCAAACTACCAAATCCATTTATTAAATCGAGTGATATTGATAAACAAGGTCTTAGATGGCCACTTGGTTGGCTTCAAGAAAAGCTATTTAGAAAATTTGGTGCAATCCCTGTTGATAGAAAAGAAGGGTCTGGTCAATATGATTCAGTAATTGAAGAACTAAAAAAAATTGATAATTTTTTATTAATTATAACCCCGGAAGGTAGGTTTGATGCTGAAAGATTCAGATCGAGTTTCGTATATCTTGCAAAAGAGCTTGAAGCAGAGGTTATGCCTGTTCAAATTGATTACAAGAATAAACAATTAAAATTTTTGCCCTCGTTTAATATGGCTGGAGAAAAGGAAGAAATCATCAAAAGAATCCGATTAGAATTTGACGGTATAAAAGGTAGAAAAAAAACATTTAGAGCTTGATGGAAGAAAAAATCTTCAACCTTATTAAAAGTAGAGGACCATGGTTCCTAAAAAACAATATTTTATCTAAAGCAATATTCAATTTCTTATCAAAGTATTTGAGAATAAAAGAATCAATTTATGTTGGTGATCATATTCAAAGTATGTCGGGACCAGAAGCTTTTACATGGCTAGGAGAAACATACACAAAAATGTGTGAGATTGATGGATTGGATAACATTCCAAATAAAGGGAAGTGTTTAATAGTATCAAATCATCCAATGGGCCCAGCAGATGCGGTTGCTCTATATCATTCTGTTTCTAAAGTAAGAAAAGATGCTTTCTTTTTTGCTAATGAAATATTCGTTTATCTCCTCGGAGCTTTTGATAATATGATGGCTCCTGTTGTATGGGATCAAGAGACCCAACTTCACACAGCTACAAAGAAAACTATTGAAAGGATGCGGACTTTTTTCTCAGAAGAAAGAATAGGAATTTTATTTCCCTCTGGAAGATTATCAAAATTTACACTATTTGGACTGAAAGAAAGAGCTTGGCAAAAAACTCCACTGAGCATCGCCGAGAGGCATGAGTGTTTATTAGTTCCAGCGTACATAGTTGGTCGAAATTCATGGTTTTTTTATTTTGCTTCAGTAATAAATAAGCAATTAAGAGATGTCACACAATTAAATGAACTATTAAATAAAAAGAATAAAAAAATAAAGATAATCATTGGAAAACCCGTCTCTAGAAATCAGCTATATGAAAACGATGATGATGCAATTAAACAACTAAAGAAATTATCTGACTCTTTAAAGAAGTAACTTTAGGAGACTGTTTCACCTGTTGTCGGACTAACACCTAAATTGCCAACCATGTATCCAAATAGCAAGGGAGTTGTTATCAATCCTCCTAATCCATAAAATCTCCAAGGAAGATCATATCCCCCATTAGTCGCAATAAGTAATATGTACAAAACAACTGTTAAGCCATAGATTGCACCTACTAAGGCAGTAGATATTTGAATTTTTCTATCATGATTAGTCCTGTAATACCATGATGATATTTGATAAATAAATAAAGAAACAAATCCGCCAGCGATAAGAGTTCCAAATAAAAGTTGAGAGTCTCCTAATAGAAAAATTAGAGATTGGTACATAAAAGAAATAAGATAAATTAATGCCATATTTCTTGGTAAGACGTTAAATCTAATAGCGTATACAAAAACAACCGAACTCAACATTGCTTGAAAAAAAACAGAAGATGCAGAAAACGCCTGATAAATAAATTCATTATTTTGAAAAAACATATATGGCTCAAAAAATGGGTTTACAAACTGTGTTATGTAAACGATTAGTGCGTAGCTCGATGCTAGCGCAAACAATGATGCAGTATCTAGAATCTCTTTATTTGGTCTTGATGCAAAAACATGATCAAGCATTAAGAAAGCCCCTAAGAATAGCATTAAATGAGAGGGTGTAATTAGTGGTTCAATCCCAACTTCTATTCCTAAAAGTGAATGCCATATTGCGTCGGATCCACCTCCAACTGCAAAAATACAAGCGCCAAGTATTCCAACATCAAAATTAAAATCTCTCATTTTGTTTTTGACATAGAGTGCCGATAAAACAACGACACCAAACCCAGAGTATAAAATTCCATGCCATGGCGTAAAGAAAGACTCAAGTTCATCAATAATATATCTATGAGCACTTGCGTCAACCCATGCTCCAATAAACATCCAAAGCATAGCAAAGATCATTAGCCTGCGATATTTTGGTTCAGTGATAGGAAGAGGAGCCAGTTTATTAAACATAAAAATATCTTATCATGAAAGAATTTAAATTTTGGTTTGTATTTTTTGTCTTTAATAAAATAAGAATATGGATAAATTTAAAAGAACCTTAACCCTCAAAAATTCAATATTGTTAGGTTTAAGCTCCATGATTGGTGCTGGTCTGTTTTTCAACATATCACCAACATCAAAAGTTGCTTCTTACTCATCAATATTAGGGTTGCTACTTGCTGGTACGGTGGCTTACGCCAATGCTAGTTCATCCGCGCAACTTGCAAGAATTTACCCTCAAACTGGCGGAACTTATCTTTACGCAAAGAATGTTCTTGGAAACTTTCCATCTTTAATTGCAGGATATTCATTTATAATCGGAAAATTAATTAGTTGTGTTGCCGTTTCTCTGACTCTTGGGAATTATTTGTATCCAGAGAATCCAAAAATAATCGCGTTGTTGTTTATTTTTTCAGTTACATTAATTAATTATTTTGGAATTTCAAAAACAGTAGATATTGCCAAATGGTTCACATACACAATCATTCTCATAATTATCTTTTATTTAATATCAGTGACAAGTTCTGAAAACTTTTCAGTGAACATACCAATAACAGAAGGTCTCTCTCTAAAGAATTTAATTTTGAGTGCAAGCATATGGTTTTTTGCATTTACAGGATACTCAAGACTTGCAACATTTGGTGAGGAGGTTAATAATCCAGAAAAGATCATCCCAAAAGCAATACTTACCGGTTTAGGGATAACATTATTTATATATGTTTCTACATCTTATGCAACACTAGGGATCGTTAGTCCAAGTATCATTGAAAATTCTTCTACGCCTTTAAAAGTGGCCTTTGACTTGAGTCGTTTTTCTGAATTTTCATATCTAATAGTGATTGCTTCCACAATCGCAACAGGTTCTGTGTTGCTCGCTCTATTGCCTGGAATAAGTAGAGTATTAGTTGCAATGTCTAGGGATAAAAAAATTCCAGATTATTTTAAGACAATTCATCCAAAGCAAAATTCTGCCTATATCTCCGATATTTTTGGTGGCTTATTGGTTGCAGTAGGTGTCTTGATTTTTGATCTCTTACCAGCTGTAAAGTTAAGTGCGATATTTATTTTGATATACTATTCAATCACAAATTTATGTGTTATCAGACTTGAAAAGTCTGAAAGAATATTCTCAGTTATGATCTCAATTTACGGATTAGTCTTTTGCGGGACGCTTGGAATCTTTCTTGTAATTTATTTTTAAATCGAATCGTAGTTAATCTTATATATATGGATATAAAAAGAATCGTCGCACTTGCCTTCACATTACTAATACCAATGTTTGTTGGATTTCTTTATCTAATGCTTTAATTTCACATTTATAGTCTACTTGTGAAAAAATTATCACAATCTTGCAGGCTTGTGAATCAAAATCTATACTAACTTTATAGGCTAACTGCAAGTATGCGTTATTGAGTCACTCAAACACTCTTCCAAAAGTAGTTAGCCTGTGCTCTAATATATTCTTATGAATAAAATTTTATCTGTAAAAAGAAGTAAAAAAATGAACTTCTCAAAGGATGAAGTTTGGGATGTAATTACAACTCCAAACTATTTAAATGAAACCCATCCCTTTTGTAAGGTTAACAATGCTATTTCTTGGCCAGGTGTCGGTTCAAAAGATACATTGGAGTATTTAAGTGGATTGACCTTCGAAAGGGAATTTACACACTGGGATGAAAACGGATATGATTTAATAATTGGTACGGCAAATGGAAGAAAGTCTAAGGTTCGATGGAGATTGAATGGTAATGATCAAGAATCTGAATTATCAATTCAAATAAACACATACCCTCTAAAAAAATTTCCCGGTCCACTGTACGTGATACCGTTTGTGTTCCAAGTAAATCCTCAGTTAAGTAAATATTTAGATTCTGTACTTGGAGGCATTGAGTATTTCTTAATAAACAAGAATCCAGTTC
>CABYLQ010000010.1 GCA_902519845.1 uncultured Candidatus Actinomarina sp.
TTGGAATTATGGCTCCCCTCACTGGCGATTTAGCATCTTTAGGGCCATATTTTGTAGAAGCAAGTAAATTAGCAATTTCAGAAGTTAATGCTGAAATTGCAGTTTATAAATATGAATTTGTACCGTATGTGAAAGATGATAGCTGTAGTGATAAAATCCTTGATAATTTTCAGGAGGTTATAGACATAAATATATCATATGTTGTCGGACCTGCTTGTTCATATGATTTACAAAAGCTTATTGAGAGCGGAAAGCTAAGAGAAAATCCAAATTTGGTTTTAATTTCACCGACAGTTTCTTCATCAACAACATTGAGTCTACTTAGTGATTCGATTTACACATTACACACTGAAGGAGCTATAAATTTTGATCCAAGTAAAGACTTTGTAGAAAAATATGACTCACGTATTGAGTCAGAATTTGGAACAATTCAAAGTTCTAGTTACAGCAGAATAAATGAAGCAAGATATTATGATTCAACATATATTTTACTTCTCTTGTTAATCGATAATTTTATTAATCAAAATACAAATACTGCTTTAGAAAAATATACAAATGATGGAACAAAATGTAATACCAACGAATGTGTAAGTTTGTTAATTGAAGGTAAAAATATAGATTATGTTGGTGCAATTGGAGATTTTTCTATAATTAATAACCACTCTGATAAATAAAGAAAAATTCAAATACTTGAGTGCTCTAACGCACATTAAAGACACATTTTGTGGAATAATTATGATATGAAAAAGTGTTTTTCTGTTTTATTAATTTTATTAATTTCTTGTGGTCCTTCAGAAGCTGAAATAGAAGAAAGAATAGCGGAAGCAGTTTCAGAAGCAATATCTACTACTAGCTCAACAACTACTACTACAACTCTTGCCCCTACTACTACAACAACGTCAACAACTACTACTACAACTCTTGCCCCTACTACAACAACGTCAACAACTACAACTACAACTCTGCCTCAATTTGATGAATATACTTTACCGTCATTAAGTTCTATTTCTGTTTTAGAAGGAACATTTTCAAGAAGTGAGTCCTTGGTATTAACATATGATATTTCTCGTGGTTCTGAACGACTAAGAGGAATGTATGTTTATTTTAGTAACAAGTCTAAACCACCCTCAAGAGAATCTATATGGGTTCCACTTCAGAGTGGAGAATATGACTCATCAACAATAAATGTAAGTATCACTAGCTGGGAAACTGGAGATTATTCAATATCAAAAGTTGATTTACAAGATATGAGTAATGGGTGGTCTATCTATGAAAATGGAACCGTAACAAAAAGACCATCAGACGCTCCGGGAGGAGATGGCGACACTAATTCACTTTTCAACCCAGATAATATTCTGTTTACCGTTGCTCCCTAAATTAGACACACAAAAGACACACAAATTTTCAAAAACTGTAGATACTCTCTGATAACCTCTGATATCTTTTTGTAAGAGCTGAAGTTCATTGACTCTATTAATTGATACTCTCTGGTACTACCTAGTATTTAATGGTTCTTTCCTTACAAGGAAGAAGTCACAGGTTCAAATCCTGTAGCGCCCACAAGGGTTTTTCAGAAATCTTTACATATATATAAGAAAAACACACACATTACACACACATTTTGAGAAATTTAGGGATAATAAGCAAGTCCTGTTTCAGGATTGATTTTTGGAATAACAACATTTCTTTCACTCTCAGAGAGCTTTATCCAGGATTCAAATTGATTTTCAAAATCTGACATAGATAACCCAAATACTTCGTAAAATGTCACTTCATGACTTTTTGTATTTTTAAGGGATGGATAGTAGGTATTAAGAGTGATGTATGGATCATTTGCCAAATGACTCAAATAAGCAATTGCCCACATTCCCCAATCATATACAACACGCATACACAAATCAGCTGTAGCAGTATTTTCAACAGATAATTCACCTAATGTTTTATCTGGACAATTTACTTTATCTTTTTCTCCTGAATAGTATCTTCCGTACATCTCTTCTTCTAATGTACTTGGACTAACTAGAACACCCTGAACGTGTAATTCCTGTTTATAAACTTGAGCCATAAAGGTTGCGCTTCCTTCAGTAAACCATGTAGGTTGCATGTTTTTGTACGCACTTTCAATATCCATATGTGCAAGTTGCACACCATGAAAATATTCGTGAGCTATGCCAGCATATTCACCATCAAAACCATCTTCATCATAATTATTTTCGAATCCAACAGGATATGACCACGCAAACTCATGATATCCGACCTCAATCCATCCATTATGGCCTTTTCTCATGCTGTTCGAATATGTGTTGTTTATACCAAAATCTCTATAGTATGGAAAATCCCATGTGTTATCTGTTCGAAGTTTTTTCGATATGCAATCATCTTTATCTTTAAAATTTTGATACCAAAGTTCTTCATTTTTATCTTTAAATTCACAGTATGTCTCGGCAAAATCTATCATTGCTTGCTCATTTAGTCCAACTACCCATACAACTGATGGATAAATTCCCCATTTATTTTGTACTCGTTGAAATGCATTACGAAAGTTTTGTTCTACCTTTTCTGGAATATCTGACATAAAAAATATTTCTGCATAATTACTTGATGTTTGCATGTGTAAAGGGATACTAGGTTGAGTAGTTGTTGAAACTGTAGACTCAATACTAGGTTGAGTAGTTGTTGAAACTGTTGACTCGTTTGAAAACACATCGTCCGAAAAAATTATGTCTTCTGCTGTATTAGATGTTTCAGAATTAATACTACAAAATGTGATAGTTAAAGAAAATATTAAAAGCAAGTATCTATTCATAAATTAATAATAATCTTTATAAATTTTAGTCATAGGAGGTACAAGATCCTATAAGTGAACAGGAATACAAATTTATAATATAATATTCGAATATGGAAAAAAAAGACAGAGAACTTCAGTTAATTATTAGATTACAAACCTTAAAAGTAACAATATGTTTATCGACTTAATCAAGATTAAAAAAAAATACAAGATTGGAGATGTCTCAGTAAGTCATTTTGGTGCACACAAGGGACAGGAAGTAAATAATTATTTGAATTTAAATTTTTTAGAAATTTATTTGTATGAACCTCAAAAAATTTTTTATGATGAATTAAAAAAAAATTATTCTAAATATAAAAATATATTCATATTTCAAAAAGGAATCGGTAATGAAAATAATGAAAAAGAGTTGATTATTGATAATGTTGAAGGACAGAGTGCTTCTTTTCTAAAACCAGATTTACACAAAAAATATTTCCCTAAGATAAAATTTAATAAAAAAGAACTTGTAGAAATAATTAAATATGACACCGAAAATATTTACTCTAATTTTTTAGTACTTGATCTGCAAGGTTATGAATTAGAAGCACTAAAAGGTAGCAGGCAAAGACTAAATGACAGCATTGAGTATATAATTTGTGAAATTTTCAGAGAGACACTTTATGAAAACTCACCGCTTTTTAATGATATTGATAAATACTTGAAACAGTTTGAATTTATAAGAGTAGAGACTGTATGGAGCATAGATTCTTTATATAAATATGGAGATGGATTTTATATTAAAAAGTCAAATTTAAATCGATTAAAAATATTTAATGCTCAATTTAAAAATTTCTTCAACGATAGAAATATCGTTTTTAAAATAAAAATATTATTTCGAAGAATTATTTTTAAATTACGAAATTGATCCATTGCTTGATAAATGCTATCAACTCGATATTTTTGAGATAATAACTTTATGTGGATAGGAATATTTATGAGAATTGGGACTAGATTAGGTGTTCCAATATCACAGGCTATGGACACTCCTTGGATAGAAGGTTTTGGGACAACAATGAGAATTGTTGTTGGTAAAATGTTTCAAGCGTTTAGATAAAAAAATCTCTTATCAATTATTATGAAATTATGAAATACAAAAAAGACTTAGGTGGCCTATTTGTTCTTTTAGGTTTTACTTGGCAAGCATTTGGCTCTATTCGCTCTAGCTACACTCCAACTCAAGCAATTCTTGTTGTTTTATTTGCGTATCTTGGACTTCGTTTAACTTACTTCGTTTATTTTAAAAATAAATAATTTTTAGATAAATAACTAAATTTACACACACATAATGATCAAACTATTTCAGGATGCATTGCTTGATAAATAAGATCATCCTAAAATAAAAAATGATGCTAAGCGTAGTGATTCCTTGTTTTAATGAAGAAAAAAATATATCTAAAAGCATAAACAAGATATTAGGGTGGTCTAAAGATAATAATTTTAAAATTGAGCTAATTCTAGTTAATAATGCATCAAGTGATAACACCCTCACAAATATTAAAAAATTTAATTCAGAAAAAAACATAATTTGTTTGAATGAAGATTTAAAAGGTAAAGGATTTGCTGTTGTGAAAGGGATTAATGCAAGTAACTACAACAAAGTTTTAATTCTTGACGCAGATTTATCTGCAGATATAACTGAATTTGATATTTCTTGGATTGAAAAAAATGATCTGTTAATTATTGGATCAAGAAAATTAGGTAAAGAGGTTGACACACCTTTAATAAGACAAATATCTGGAAAAATTTTTAATTTAATTGAGAGAAAAGTACTAAATTTAGAATACAGAGATATCCATTGTGGTTTCAAATATATTGCAACAGATCAATTAAAAGATATAACTAACAGTTTAAATTCTATGGAATATTTATATGACCTCGATCTATTGCTAGCATGTCACAACAAAGGTTTAGATATAATTGAAACCCCTGTTACGTACAATTTTGATAGGGATTCTTCAGTTTCTTTATTAAAAGATCCTTTCAGAATGCTTCGAGATCTTTTTACATTAAAAGAAAAATACAAATTTAATTTATCTATTTAAGTAGTTTGATAGGCACTCTGCACTTTTTAACTCAATCTTGCATGGCTCAATAATATGATGTAAATTTCCAAAAGTGTCTTTCTCAAAATAAGGAATAGTTATATCTAGAAAAAGAAGACCAACAATCAAAAATTTAATAAAACTATACTTTTTTTTCTTAAATTTAAATAAAACCAAAATTGATAAAACGAAGAGTATAACAATTAGAAACATATTATTTTGTATAAAAAAGCCTAATAAAAGTAAAGAGAATAAAAAGTCTAAATCGGATTTAAATATTTCAAAATTAATGAAATATAATAGAGAAATAATAATTAGTACCGTGAAATGATTTGTATGTCTAATCCATTTCGTATCGTTTAAAATCCAAAACCATAAATAAATAAATGTCATAGAAAATATGAGTGGAATTGTTATCTTTCCAAAGAAATTATCTATATTTTCTTTATTTCGAATTATTAAAAATACAAAAAATAATGGTATAACAATAAGTCTAAATTTTTCATAATTGTTCCAGCCTTCAAACTCTGTAGCAGAAATAGTTTCAATATAATTTAAAATAAAATTAGCAGATTGACCTTTGGTGCCTGAGCTTTGATGGTTCAAAACAAAATCAAATTGATCACTTAAATAATTAATAATATTCCCACCGGAATATTTAAAGTTAACAATTGTAAGCCAAATAATAAGAGGCAAAGAAAATATCAAAGAATCTTTGATTACAAATTTTATCTTTTTTTCATAAATCATCAAAGAAATATAAAAACCCACAAATAAAACTAAATTTAATAATTTACCATAGAAAATAGATATGCTGAACAAGATTAATGATAGTTTTCTAAATTTTGAAAATAGAAAGACAGCATTAACAAAAATAACAGCTGATGAAACTTCCCCCAAAGAATAAAGAGTTCCTTGCCAGTAAGGGATTAAAATTATAAAAAGAAAACTTGTTAAGGTTAAAAATTTAAAATCCGAATTATAAAATTTCAAAAGTAGAATTGAAAAAATTAATTGGATCATACAAACCCAAAAATAATTTGAAATTCTAGCAATGATTAATTTGTCAGTTAATATCCATGCAAATGAACTTCCAACTGCTGAAATAGGTCCAGATGTTAAAGCTACACTATAATTGCCCCCAATAAATTCTCCAGCATCAAAATTTAAACTTGTAAAAAAATTAACTGATGACGTTAAATTAATGTATTCGTCTATGAATCTTGGAATTCTTACAGATTTTGTTCTAACGAAATCAAATAAAAAATAACTCTGAGTAAATAGAAATAAAGTAAATAATGAATTTATTGTTTTTTTATCTTTGGAAAATGAAATAAAACCTGACTTGGTTGTGAATAATTTCAATTTTTTTAACATACCTTTGTATATATCTGATATTAAAAATCTAAATAAAATTAGCCCAACTACAACTGTTGATAAGACAATTAAGCCAATATCAAAAATTGTTGTTTTTACTGGTTCAAATCCAAGCTCAACATAATAGTAACATTCAGTAAAAGAATTTACTGTCGCAGACCTTCCAAAAAAATCATATAAATTTAACGCTTGAAATTTAGGATCATTTTCAAATATATAATTTGAATCAGTAGGAATAACCTTTTGAAAATTATCAGGTACTAATCCGCAAATATTTTGAATAAGATTGTTATCCATTTTTAAATTTTAATCCTATTTGATTTTTCGGAAACATATATAGAAATTAAAACACTTATACTAAAAATATATGTCTAACGAAAAAATATTAGTTGTAAGCCCTACGCTTAATGAAATCTCAAATATTGAAGAACATATCTCTTCAACCTTGAAGATAGGATGCCATATGCTAATTGTTGATGATAACTCAATTGATGGAACTTCTGAAATTGTTAAAAATCATAAAGAATTTGGTAAAAAAATTTTTTTGTTACACAGGAAAAACAAAAAAGGCTTAGGTACAGCATATATAGATGGATTTAATTGGGGATTAACAAATAATTATGATTATTTAGTTGAAATGGATGCAGACCTATCCCATCGTTCAGAAGACCTTAAAAAAATGATTGAGATTAATCAGGATTATGATCTAGTAATCGGTAGCAGATATATTTCTGAGGGAAATACAGAAGGATGGTCATTTTTTAGGGAACTTCTGTCTAGAAATGCTAATTTCTTTTCTAGGATAATTTTAAATTCAAAGGTTAAAGACTTAACTAGTGGATTTAGAGTATATAAAGGTGAATCTTTAAAAAAGACAAAATATGAAGAGTCAACTTGTGAAGGGTACGCATTTCAAATAGATATGACTATAAGGGCTGAAAAGGTTGGGTTAAGTATTCTTGAAATCCCAATAATTTTTGTTGAGAGAGAATCTGGAAGCTCAAAAATGAACACAAAAATTATATTTGAAGCAATTTTATATTTATTAAAAAGAATTTTTTAACGTAAAGATAAACAACATTAAATTAAAGTAAATACTATAAATGAATTTTTTATTGTCTATTCTTGCACTTTATTATTTTTTTCTACTGGGTAGAAGCTCATTAATAATTTTGAATCTTAAAATGAGTAAAACCCAAGTTATAGATGATTTTAAAATTTTTGATACAAAAATTCCAATTTTTTATCCGCTAATTGGACTATTCGTATTTGGAAATATACTTTTTATATTCAACTTTTTTACACCCTTAAATTCTATAAATCTAAAAATTGTTTTAATTTTAATTTTATTTTTTAATCTTTATAATTTTAAAAATATTTTAAAAAACACATCAAACTTACTTACTCTTTCAATATTTCAATTAATAATTACTCTATCTATATTTAATATAAATTTTCAATATGATGCAGGCTTTTATCATCTAAACTATCAAAACTGGATCAAAACAGAAAAATTAGTAGTTGGATTAAGTAATTTACATACTCCATTTGGTCTCTCGTCAATTTCTGACTATATAGCTTCGATGTTTTGGTTTGGAAATAACTTTGCATTACTACATCTACCATCGATTATATTTCTGACTGTATTGTTAACCTTTTTATCATTTCATATTTTTAAATCAAATAATAAATTTCTTAAGAATTCATCAATACTAATTATTTTCTTTGGAATCTTAGATAACTTTGGCTTTAATGGTGGTTTAAATGGCTTTATTACTATTTCTGGGATTATAAAACCGGACCTACCTTTTGCAATCTTATTTTATTTATTTACTTTATTGTTTTTAAATGGACTAATTAAAAAGTCTTTCAGTATCTACGAAATAAATTTTCTTTCACTTTTATTATTTTTTAGCTTTCAATATCGCATAACTTCAATATATTTATTTCCCTTCTTGCTTTTTACAATTTTTAATTTAGTTAGAAATAAGGAGTTCAAACTTTCTCAATTAAAAATGCAGCTTACTTATATCGTTCTATTCGGGCTTTGGATAGTAAAAAGTTTTCTTTTAACAAGCTGCTTGCTATATCCTATTACATTTACGTGTTTGAATACGAAGTGGGGTAATAATAGAAATGCAGTAAATTTTACAGATGAGTCAAGGGAATTCAATTTTGCTTTTGATATTAATCAAAACTTTTTGGAATGGTTTCGAGAATGGATAGTTCAAAATTCCAATAGTACAATTTTAAAAAACTTTGTTCTTAGTTTCTTTATAATTCTATTTATTAGCTATTTCTTTTCTGAAAAGTTGGAAGATCAGATAGTTCTAAATTTTGTTTCAAAATGTTTTATAGTTTATACAATTTTAGGTTTTTTATTAATATGGATATTTGGAGCACCTTCATTTAGATTTCTTTATGGTTCTATATTATTTTCTATATCATGCTTGACTCTATTAAAAAAAAGGTTGAACCTAAAAAATTATTTAAATTCTAAATATATATTAACAATCTTAATGTTTGCTTCTGCAATGTTAATTCCAAGATTGGATTCATATAAAAGTTTTTTTGATAACCCCTTAGAATTAAAAGTTTTAGAAGTTGAAACAGTAAGATATATTGAAGGAGATGGTAACTGGGTTTATCCTGAAAAAGGTGACCAATGCTGGA
>CABYLQ010000011.1 GCA_902519845.1 uncultured Candidatus Actinomarina sp.
TATTACGGGAGCCTTCAAATACATTAGGTAACTTGGGTTTTATATTTGTAGGTCTGTATATGTTTTATAAACTGTCTCAAGATGCAACGTCTGAAAAAGGAATTACTATGTTTGGTTCTTCTAGTATTGCGGTGATCTATGCCGGAGCCTCGACTTTTCTAGGTCCAGGTTCGATGGCAATGCATGGGACTAACACTGAATTTGGGGCATGGCTCGATAATTTATCAATGATTATGTACATAATTATTTTATGGATTTATAACTTAAAAAAACTAATTGGTTTTTCAACAAGAATATATTTGACCATTTATTTCTTACTAGTAACGTTATACGCCCTTGACTCATGGTATCTAGGTGGTGGGTTTGGTGTTGGAATTAGTTTGTTTGAATTGAGCATTGGGCTTTGGATTGCAACAGAGATTGTTGTAAAATTTCCAAACATATATGGAAGAATCAGTTCAGGTATTTCTGTATTAATTATTCAACAACTATTTGGTAGTCCAGTATTAGATTCTTTTCAAGACTTCCAAAATAATTGGGAGATGCTTCTTTACTTTACACCTGCATTAATTCCAAACTTAAGAAAGCCATCAGAAATAAAGTACTCTCCTTGGTTTTTCTTAGGATTTCTCTCATTCTTTGGTGCGTTGCTTATTTGGGAAACAGGCGTTCCAGATCATCCTTGGTGTAACCCCGACTCATGGTTGCAAGCTCATATGATATGGCATTTATTATGCTCAGCTGCTACGTTTTCATTTTTCAAACTTTACAGAACTGAAAAATATTTAACTTAAAAATCTAATTGATCAATCCAAGTACTTATATCTTTAACCGTTTGATTGTAGATGTTCATGGCGTGTGTATCTGATACATATGATTCTTTGCTCGGGTCTTCAAAAGAGTTATGTATCTTATTTTTTGCATTATGGAATGTTGGACAAATTTCATTTGCAGAATCACAAACTGTTAAAACATAATCAAAATCTTGATCAACAAAGTCATCTACTAATTTTGGATAATTGTCTGATATATCAATATTTATTTCCTTCATTGCTCTTATTGCATAAGGATTTACATTGATTTCTGGTTTTGTTCCTGCGGAGTGTATCTCATAAGCTGGAAATTTTGATTTGAGCAATCCTTCAGCAATTTGAGACCTACATGAATTCCCTGTACACAAGACAATAATTTTCATGATTCTATATTAAATCATGAGTATTCTTTAAGTATGAGTTCTGAACAAACAAAAGAAGAAAAAGTTACTAGAACGTTAGAAAAAGTAATCATGACATTTATGTATTTACTTTTTGGATTTATGTTTTTAGGTGTAGCGTTTAGTCGTGAACTTTCTGGTCTCTTTGTTGTAGTCCCACTTGGTGCTTTCAGTATTGGTCTAACTAAATGGGGTTTAAAGTGGCAAAATGATCGATATTTAAGGTCTGCAAAAAATGTTGATGACATTCAAGAACTTTCAAAAAAAATAGATGATATTCACACAAGATTAAATAGACTTGAGTCAGAAGAATGATATCCCTTGAACTTTTAACAAAGCACATGGCATGGGCAAATCAAGAAATTTACAAAGAAGTAAAAAACCTTGACCCTGAAGTCCTTGACTATTTCGTTGTTGATAAAGAATGGACAGTAAGAACAATAATGGTTCATATAGTTGCTGCTTCTTATCTTTATAGTGGGAGACTCATGGGTAAACCATTTTCAAAATTTGAATTTGACTTAGATAGTCCCAACTTAATTGATGACCTGATGTCAGAACTTGAAAAAATTGATAAAAGTTTAATTGAACAAGTTTATAGAGAAGATGAAGAGGTTACGTTTGAGACGTCAAAAGGAGAAAGTTCTGCAAATGTCTCAGTTATATTATCTATGATGATATTTCACGCCACAGAACATAGAGCTCAAATAGTTGCTGCTTTGGATAAAAATAACGAGAGAAGTATAAATCTCGATGAATATAGTATTTTTGGATATCTTCGAGACAATAATTAAATAGTTTCTTTATTTACCCAATCATCATATTCAGGCAAAGTATAAGTGGGTTTTATCGTAGTAATCTTTGGAAGTTCATAAGTGTGCTTTTCTTGTAATGTTTCAATCAACTGATCATGTAGTGACTCTTTTGAGTAAAGATTAATTTCATATTCAGATTCTTGTTGTATTTTCCCTTCCCATTTGTAAATGGATTGAATTTTGGTAAAGGTCCCACATGCAATAAGTTGTTTGTTGACAAGATAATGTGTTAACTCTCTTGCGTCTTCTTCGGATCCAATTGTTGTTTGAATTATTATCACAAGATATCTTTCATCCCAATTTTATCTAAAGTATAGTTCCATAATGTTTCTCTCTCTTGAAGGTTATAGGCAAGTTTGTTTGCTTTATATGTTGAAGGTTTTCCATATTGATGGATTATTCTTGGTGCATAAACTCTTTCTTTTTTTAGTGAACGAGTTGTACTGGCTTCGATAACAGGAGCTACACCGGTTGACACATTAGTTTTAAATTTATCAATAATCCTATAACCTAATGTTGGTTTACTTCGTCTGTAAAGTCTTGATCTGGTGACACCAGGGTGTACAACTGCAACGTCTGTTTTGAGTTTATTTATTTTTCTATCAAGCTCAAATGAAAACATTGTTCTATAAAGATTTGAGTAGTTGTACCAAGTCCACGGACTATATATGGTTTCATCTTCTAACCCTTCGTATCTCATCTCTTTTATAAAATACATCGCGATGCTTGAAATTTGAATAATTCTTGAATTATCTACATCTTTCATAAGATCTAGCATTTTAAGGGTTAGATATGAAGAGCCAAAATAATTTGTACCAAGGGTTGATTCATGTCCTTCTTTAGTTATTGAAAAAGGAACATACATGATTCCTGCATTGCTATAAAAAATATCTACTTTATCGAATTCTGCTTTCAGATTGTCATAAAAGTTGTTGATGCTTTCATAGTCAGTCATATCTATTTTTAAAAATTTTGAT
>CABYLQ010000012.1 GCA_902519845.1 uncultured Candidatus Actinomarina sp.
TCAGTAAGACTATCAATAAGTCTTTGGATATCACTAATATTTACGCTTTCATTGGGGGCATGAGCATTTCCTTCTTCATCGCCTGCACCAACTAAAACTATCTCAGAGTTAGGAAACTCATTAATAAAGACATTTGCAAAAGGAATTGAACCTCCTACACCCATATATGCAACTTTATTTTCCCAGTGTTTGTTAAATGACTCTATTAATTTTGAACTAAATTCATTTTTGGGATCAACTAATATTCCTTTTCCTTTTGCTTCAGGTATGAATTCAACATTTGCATTAAAAGGAGTATTTTCTTTTATATGTTGTTCAAGCATATTCATTGCATGATCTGGATCTTCAGTTGGAGGAAGCCTCAAGCTAACTTTTGCTTTTGCTTTAGGAATGAGTAAATTTACAGATTCAGCTACAGGAGGAGCATCAATGGCCAATATACTTAATGCGGGTTCCAACCATAATCTTTTTGAGTAACTATCCATTTCAAACAAGTTAACACCCGTCGAAGAAAGTGAGCTTTTTATAAATTCATCAGATAATTCAAATACATCTTGTTCGGTTGGTGTAAGGCCTTCAATAAGTAATTCTCCTTTATCGTTATGAAAAGAAGATATGATTCGACTTAAAATCATAAATGCATCTGGCACAACGCCTCCACCTAATCCAGAATGCACAGGTTCCATTTGTTGATCAACAACTATGACACCGTCAACTAGTCCTCTAAGGGATGTTGTTATCGTTGGAACGCCTGACTTAATATTTCCTGAATCTGCAATAACAATTACATCTGCTTCAAGATCTTCTCTGTTTTCTGCAATAAATTCAGTCATGTAAGGCGAACCTATTTCTTCCTCGCCTTCAATAAAAATTTTTATATTCACAGGTAGGGTCTCAATTAGATTTTTTACCACTTCATAGTGAGTTACAACTCCTGCTTTATTGTCTCCTGACCCTCTTGCAAAAAGTCTTCCTTCAATAATTTCTGGTTTAAAGGGATCTGTTTCCCATTTAATTATATCTCCAACAGGTTGGACATCGTGATGAGCATAGAGAAGAACAGTTTTTTTTGATGGGTCTATTTCAGTCTGGGCAAGTACGGCAGGTTTACTATTTTTACTTGAAGTAACCTTCGAATTTAATCCCAATTCTTTAAATAATTCAGCAATATAATTTGCTGAATCTAAAACATCTTTTTGGTTTACCTCAAGAGAACTAATAGAGGGAATTTCGACTAATTTTGACAATAATTCAGTAATATTAGGATTTTTCATACGTATTCATTGTAAAAGATATATGGTTTTTTACTAAAAAGAGTGCTAAAGATTAGCTCAATCAAAATAGAACCTAAAAGAAATTTTGTCTAGGATAAAGAATGTAGACATGAAACGTAAAAAAAGTTTTGTAATTTTAACCATTCTTTTTCTAATTGTTTCTGCCTGTGGTGGTTCAGATGATACATCAAATGAAACAGTAGAAATTACAGATGAAACGACAACAACTACAGCTGAGGATGTAGAAACCTCTTCTGGAGAAGTGTATAACGAAGCAGACTTAGTTGTTCCATCAATTCTCTTAAAACCTCTTATAGGAGCAACAGGAATTCTGACAGATGCTTCAAGTGATTGGGAAGTAATTAGTGAAATTGTTCCAATAGATATGGGTGTAAAGATTAGAACAGCCGACAACGGTACTGCTCAAATGACCTTTGAAGATGGCTCATCTCTTTTAATGGGCGGTAACTCCGTTATTAACATTAGAAGTTTTGATTATGATGAGGAAGCAAAAGCAAGAGTTTTAACTGTCGATGTTATCTCTGGAAGTATTGCATATGATATAAAAAGTGACGGGCTCTCAGCATCTCTTGCTAAAATTGTCACTCCTACTGCAGAACTTTCAGTACACGGAACAGAAGGAGTTTTTGAGTATGATGTCTCAACTCTTTCAGCAAAGAGTACCGTCTTAGAAGGTGGGGAAGAAGCTGATGATGCTGTTTTTAGCGAACTCCTTCCAGATGAGAATGGTCAGCCTGTACTTGTAGCAATTTCACAAACCGCTGGAACAGAACTAGGTAGTGCAACAACTGGAGGTTCTGGTTGGACAAAGGAAGAACCAGGAACAGTAGCTCTTATAGTTGATGATTTTGTATCAAATATGGAAGGTGATTGTAGCTACACATGTAAAGCAGAGACCCAGGAAGGATTAGTTGACGGGTCTGAGACTCTTACTCCAGATACTGCCCCAAATGCTGTTTTTACTGAAAATGATACTGAACGATTAGATCTTACATCAACCCTTCTTACAGCTGCTGGTGCGCCTAAGGAGATAACTCAATCTGTTGAAAATTTAGCCGAGATTGTTTCTGAGGTTGCTGTACCAGAAGCGGAGGTAAAAGAGTTTATAGATGAGGCGTGGAATACAGCTCCAGGAGATGATGGTCAATGGCAAGAGCTTCCACCACTAACTCTTGCAGATAATTTTGGAGCTGCTGCAACGATAAATGAAAATGAAGAACTTAAAGAACTCGGATTTAATCATGAAGAGCATGGGGGATTTAGGGCTCAACATGGCATGATGCAATTCATATCAGCTGATACAAATGCTGTTAATGAGCTCG
>CABYLQ010000013.1 GCA_902519845.1 uncultured Candidatus Actinomarina sp.
TAGTTAGTAGGTAGGATTGACATAATTGTTTGTTCATCATTATTTCTAAGGAAATTTTCAAATTCATCGACATAGGTTCTATAATCTTTTCCAAACATTTCTAAAAAGTTATCTTCAAATAATATTCCAGTTTGGGTATTTATCCAAAAATCCAATATTTTTTCTTCACCATGAAAATTGACTAAATAAGCTGTAAACCACGATCCCATTTCATATGCTAATTGTTGATCAATTGCCCATGTATAGTTATAAAGCTTTATTCCATTATTTAAAAATCTATTAATTATTGTATCCAAACCTTCGTCGCCACAATAACACGAGAAAAGACTCGGTCTCATTGTTTGTTTTATAATCCCAATATCATTTAACGATCTTGCATGATAAAGATGTTGAAAGAAAACAGCATTACCTTCCATCCACCATGGTTTATGTTCATCACCATCACCACTTATTTTTCCAGATATTTTGTACTGTTCTTTTTTGTTGGCTGTCACATCTGCATAATTTGAAATCTGAAAAATATGAAAAGTTTCATGAATTGAAGTCATCCTAAGTGATTTTTCTTTGTTCGGTAGTTCATATGGTTGCATTGTTAGTAAATAGCAACAGCTTTCATTATTAAATGGGTTTGAACTGATACTAGAGTTATATGGCCAATTGTCAGTGAATATATTTCTACTCCCGTCATTATTTAGATCCCTAGAACATTTAGAGTTCCTGAAATAATTATTATTATTTTTCTCAATATATTCGCAGTATTCAGTTTCTAGTTTTATTGCTGATTCGTAATTATTATCAAGTTGAACAATAAGTATTGGTTGTAAATTTTGAAATTTAACCCCCGGATAAGAAAATAGATTTTCTACAGCATAATTCATATTTTCTAACAAAATATTTTTTGCTAACTCTGATAATTCATTTCCATAAAAAAATGTAATTTCAATATCTTCTAAATTAACTATATTTGAATTTGTTGTAGATGGTGCAACAGTAGTTGTTGTTGTAGATGGTGCAACAGTGGTTGTTGTTGTAGATGGTGCAACAGTAGTTGTAGTTGTAGATGGTGCAACAGTAGTTGTAGTTGTAGATGGTGCAACAGTAGTTGTTGTTGAAGTTTCTTGAGATTCTGTAGTTGTTTCTTGAACTGACGAGTCATCTGGTACTGTACAAGATATAAAAATAATTACTAAAAGAAGTTGAAACGATTTTATATTCTTTAATATTTCAAACATAAGGAAATTTTTAACTTGACGGAAGAATTGACATTATTTCTGACTTAGAACTATTTCTTATAAAATCTTCAAACTCATCAACATAAGTTTTATAATCTTTTCCATACACATCAAGGAAATTCTCTTCAAACAATTTACCATTTTGGGTTTTGAACCAAAAATCAAATATAGCGTCTTCACCGTGAATATTTATTATATACGCAATAAACCAGGCCCCAACTTGATATCCAACAGCCCAGTCACTTTCCCATGTAACATTGTAAAGTTTTGGACCATTCAAATATCTGTCAATAATATTTGCTTTGCCATCACTACAATAGCAATCGAATAAACCGCGCCTCATTTCTTCTCTGAAATGACTAAAATTATTGATATTCCTTGAATAATAGAGATGTGAAAAATAAACAGCAGCCCCTTCCATCCAATATGGCTTATGTTCTAATCCATCACCACTTATTTTTCCTGAAATTTTAAGTCGATCATCATAAGACCATCCTAAGTCAACATAATTTGAAATCTGAAAAATATGAAACATTTCATGAATTGTTACATATGCCATTGAAGATTTATGCTGAGGCAGGTCATGAGAACCACTTATAAATAAATAACAACAATTATCATCGGCTGGTGTACCTGATATAGAAGATCCAGCAGGTTGTCCATTGTCAGTGAATAAACCAATACTTCCATCAGATTTTTTTGGATTATACTCGAGATTACATTTACCACTTAAGTAATCAGTTGGTGAAAATTCAAGTAAATAATCGCAATATTCTGTTTCTAAATCAATTGCTGATTGATAATTATTTCTATCTGTTTGGACTATTAATATTGGATACAAATTTTGAAGTTTTACTCTAGGATCTGAAAATAAAGTTTTCTCTGAATATTCAACATACTCGTTCAGTACATTGATATGAGCATCTGATATTGTTGAGGCTCTAAATAACTTAACATTCCTGTAGTCTGTATATTTTGTTGAAGGTGCAACAGTAGTTGTCGTTGTAGATGGTGCAACAGTAGTAGTTGTTGTAGATGGTGCAACAGTAGTAGTTGTTGTTGAGGGTGCAACAGT
>CABYLQ010000014.1 GCA_902519845.1 uncultured Candidatus Actinomarina sp.
TTAACTTAAAATTTTTAAACTTTGCTAACATTATTAAAGTTTAGCTAGAAGGTAAGATTGACATAATTGTTTCTTCATCATTATTTCTTATGAAGTCTTCAAACTCATCAACGTAAGTTCTGTAATCTTTTCCAAACATTTCTAAAAAGTTGTCTTCAAACAATATTCCAGTTTGAGTATTTATCCAAAAATCAAATAAAGGTTCCTCACCATGTATATTATTTAAATATGCCACAAACCAGGCACCAACTTGATAACCAACGTCTGCATCACTTTCCCAAGTTACATCATAAAGTTTTGGACCATTCAAGTATCTATCGATAATTGGCGCTTGGCCATCACCACAGTAGCAACTAAATAACACACTCCTCATTTCGTTTTTAAAATAATCAAAGTCATTAATCTCCCTTGCGTACCAAAGATATGAATAATATACAGCTGGACCCTCTTTCCAAAAAGGGTATTTTTTTCCGTCATCACCTCGTCTTTTTCCTGCAATATTGTCCAATGCATTCCTGTCATCTGATAGATCTATCAAATTTGAATTTTGAAAAATATGAAACATTTCATGAATTGTTACGTACCCTATTGAGGGCATAGGCTCATCATGACTTAGACTTACAAATAAATAACAACATTTACCCTCTCTTTTTGTCGCATTGATTGCAGATCCCATTGGCCTTCCATCTTCTGTTAAGATTCCAAGGCTTCCATCTTCCTTTTTTGCCCAATCTTCAAACTGATTATCAGGATTACATTTTGAAATTTCAAATGTGTATTCGTAGTTATTTTCTAAATAATCACAATATTCTGTTTCTAAATCAATTGCCGCCTGATAATTATTACGATCTAATTGAGCAATAATAATTGGATAGATATTTTCAAATTTTAATCTTGGATCTGAAAACAGTTTTTTCTCAGAAAACTCAACGTATTCATTCAAAAAATTAATAGTTTCATCTGTTACTGTTTCTGCTCTCAATAGTTTTATCTCTCTGTAATCTAAATAATTAGTTGATCTTACTCCCTCAGCTGTTGTAATTACTGTAGTTTCCACAGGAGAATTTTTAGGCGATGCGTCGTCAGAAAAAGTACAAGAAGTAAATAATACTAAAGTGATTAAATACAGTGATGATTTTTTCATTTAGATATAAAGTCTACATAACTACTTAATTTACCCTCTGGAAAAAATCCTGGTGGTGGTGATTCTAAATATTCATCAGAAATCATAAATTCATACCAGCTATCGTAAAACTCATCTATCGTCATTCCAATGTGTTTCTCGAAAGATTTTTCCCAACCTAATTCGTAAAAATCTCTATATATGTCTACATAAACAGTTTGGTAGGACGTCAAATATGCCATATAAGCCGGACCAAAAGATTTAATGTATCCACGGCATGTGCCTTTATCAGCTCCATAGTCTACTTCTATTTTCAATGAGTAATTAATACAATCACCATCGGGTCTAAATTTTTCTTTATTTTGTTTGTACCAATTATTTAGATCCATACCTTCATATTCAACTTCTTCAAAACTAAGACCTTGAAAAGCAGAAAAAGAGGTCCAATTATCCCTTAGCCAGATATTTTGATGTAAGGTTGAACTACCCTCAATAAACCACATAGGTATAATATCAATCAGCCTTTCACCGTAGAACCATCTCCTTTGATAAGCATGAAAATATTCGTGTGCATAACCTGAATATAATGCTGTTTTTATTTTTGTCTCAGAAGCCCAATCTCTCATACCATGAGGATTTAGGGCATGAGATAATGTAATAATACACAGATCATATGGATCAGGTGGATTTTCCCAATAACCACTGGACCCTGCAAGACAGTTTATGGGAGGTAATTCTGGATGTTCTTGTTTGTTCCAAACATATTTAACTTCAGTTAATTTAGTTAAGACATTTTGAGAGCTACCAACATCAGAAACTATGAAATGGATATATCGGTTGTAGGGACCTAAAGTTTCGTATAGTATTTTTTGAATTTCTATATATTCCCTTACTAGGTATTCGGGTGTATCTGTCGCATACACAATTTCTGGTTCAACACCCTCTTGAGGTCTGTCAAATCCAAGACTTACCAAGTGTTCTTGAGTTGAATTTT